>NZ_JBNJOI010000006.1:0-347914 GCF_050113675.1 Vibrio sp. TRT 21S02 | reverse complement strand
TTAACCTTAGTTCCTGCTCTTGAACGTTTATCCCTGCGCCATAACAGCCGTATCTTCCAGTTAAAAACCGTCCCTGAAATCCTCTCTGTTCTACTTCAGGAAATGGGGATTAACGACTATGCCTTTTCCTTAAAGCGTGACTGTGCTCAGCGTGAGTTCTGTGTTCAATACCGAGAGACCGATTTAGACTTTCTCCATCGCTTAGCGGCTGAAGAAGGTTTGGTGTACAGCTTTATCCATGAAGAGGGAAAACACACCTTGTTGTTTACTGACTCCAGTGAAAGCCTCCCTCAACTTGGTTTGCCTGTCCCTTACAACGTATTAAGTGGCGGAGCCATCGATACGCCTTACATCTCTCAACTAGAAACCCACACTCAAACGGAAGTCAGTCATACCGCATTAAAAGACTACAGCTTTAAAAAGCCCGCTTATGGGTTTGAGCAACAAGCTCTTGGCACTGAGATGACTTACCAACGCACTGACGTGTATGAACACTTTGATGCACCGGGACGTTTTAAAGACGATGACAATGGCAAAGCGTTTAACCAAATCCGCTTAGACTACCTCAGACGCGATGCCCATACTGCAACCGGAAAGAGTAACCACCCACAGCTTCAGTCTGGTTACAAGTTTGACCTGCAAGAGCACCTTGATACGGCATTAAACCGAGACTGGTTAGTGGTTTTGGTTCACCATCAAGGCACCCAACATCAAGCTTTGGAAGAAGAAGGGGGCAACGGCACCACCACTTACACCAACCAGTTCAAGTTGGTGCCCGCGAACATCACTTGGCAAGCCACGCCACAAAGTAAACCTCAGGTGGATGGCCCGATGATAGCCACTGTCGTGGGCCCTGAAGGCGAAGAAATCTTCTGTGATGAACATGGCCGAGTCAAAATCCACTTCCCTTGGGACCGATACTCTAATGGGGATGACAAGAGCTCCTGCTGGGTTCGTGTTTCACAAGGTTGGGCGGGCAGTCAATACGGCATGATGGCCATTCCTCGCATTGGTCATGAAGTCATCGTCTCATTCCTAAACGGTGACCCGGACCAGCCGATTATCACTGGCCGTACCTACCATGCGACCAACACCGCGCCTTACACACTGCCGGACAATAAAACCAAAACCGTGATACGCAGTGAAACTCATCAAGGCAGTGGCTTTAACGAAATCAGTTTTGAAGACCAAGCGGGTGTAGAGCAGGTTTACCTGCATGCTCAGAAAGACTTTGATGCAGAAATCAAGAATGACCACACCACACACATTAAGCACGATAAACACCTGACGGTGGAGAATGACAGCTTTACGCAGGTAAAAAACAACCAACATGTGACGGTGGATGGTGAGTCTCGTGAAAAGGTAACAGGCGATAAAACGGAAATTGTAGAAGCCAGCCTTCACCAGAAAATTGGCAGCTTATATGCCGTCGATGCAGGGCGAGAAATTCACCTGAAAAGTGGTGCAAAAATTGTAGTAGAAGCTGGAGCCGAAGTGACGTTAAAAGCTGGTGGCAGTTTTGTCAAAGTGGATGGCGGCGGTGTTCATGTTGTTGGTCCTGCAATTAACCTCAATGCAGGAGGTAGTGCCGGAAGTGGTAGTGGTTATGGCGGCAGTGAAGCAATTTTGCCGGGAGAGCTAGAATCTTTAGAGCCGCCAGTTGCTGCGCCGAAGATCAACTACCAAGCGTTACTACAGGCAGAAGAAGCCAATGTGCCGATGGTCAAACCATGTCCCTTGAAGGAGGCCTAACGTGCTAAAAGCTTGGTTTTCTGCAAGGCAACAAAATAACTTCTGGTTGGTAGATAAAAAGGGGTATCAAACTGTTATCCAAGCCAACCATGGCAAAGCGATTGATGACGCGATGCCATTATTCCAAGGTGAACAGTTCTCAGAAGTGCTGGATTTGAGCCCTTGGTTACTTCCAATTTCTTCAGAGCTGTTATCGCTTGCCGATGACGTTTTTACTTTTGGTATCGGGCTGAGTACCTCGGTTGAACAGATAACACTTATTCAACACCTTCGTAGCTTGCTTGTTGCGGCGTATGAAGGTGAAGAAATGATGTTTCGCTTTTACGATACTAACGTGTTAAGCCCGATGTTTGAAACTATGGATGCGGGCGAGCGCTCCGCATTTCTTGGTTGTGTGTCAGAACTTGCCATTTGCCATGACGGGGAATTAGCACAATACGATTCTGATATGACTGAGCATTGGGCGCATCAAGATGCAATATGGTGGAAGATACTACCCAAACATTTAGCTCCTTTGTACAAGGTTACGACTCACGCAAAAGCGCTGGAGCGTCGTTTTTGGCAAAAGCTACCTGATTCGATGGCGCAGCTCGATGACCCATATCAAACACTATTGACTGCAATGGAGTCAGCACAACAGCGAAACCTTTCCGCTCAAGATATTGAGTTCGTTGCAATTAAGACGTTAATGTCTGCAACCAATACCCACCTAAGCGTAATCACGCAAGCCTTTCATCTCTCTCAGGATGAACAATCACAATTAATGAATACTCAGGAGAAAATCGGATGAGAGCCACCGGTACCAGTGAATATTGTTTGCCCTGTGAAGACCTGAGTCATTGGATTGAAATCTTAATCAGAGACGAGCACAACCAACCGTTTGAAAATGTTGCAGGTGTCATCATTGATGCCACCAACAAAAAGCATGACGTAACACTTAGCGAAGAACCTATCTTACTAGAAGACCTACCTGCGGGACCTGTCAAGCTGGTGCTCAATGCTGAAGAGTGGGTGAAAGAAGCACAAGCTGATCCTCATGCAAAAAATACAGAGTGCGATCCAGTTGAAGAGTTTGCGGCTTCCTATGAAGGGCATGAAGCTTCCACAGCGCAATACTTTACAGTGACAACCGGCGATCTAACCGAACTCCCCTCCACTCTTTCGCTACCTGAACGCCACACAAAAGGGAAAGCGGACTCAGTAAGATTCCTCACCAATAAATCCTATGTATTGCGTGTAAGGGCTTATAACTTTATTACGCTACGTGTTGGGATGTTTTTTGATGGCACAGGCAACAATACGTATAGCGCCCAATGGGGTAAAAAAGAGTTAGATAAGTATTACTCGAAGTGGCGCAATAAGTACTACGTTCAAGCGAATAAAAAGATACCAGATTGGCCAAGCGATATGTTCACTTACCCAGATGATGAGAAGTTTCATTTCTTTTGGGAAGAAGATTACGCAGTGGATGGTAGCGCATCCAACGAGCTCACTAATATTCAAAAACTGCATGATTTGTATCTAGACGATATTTATCTTCCAGAGGTTAATGCATTTATTCAATCTGAGTACATCACTGGCATAGGCACTGGCAATGAAGTCGACAACACAAAACCTGCGGATGAGTCTGTATATATCGGACAAGCAACAGGGTTGGGTGACTATGGCGTCGAAGCTAAAGTAGAAACAGGCATTCAACAGTTATGTAGAAACATAATAAAAATACAAGAATCAGATGCTTATCGAGAATACCAATTTGACGGTATAAGAAAAGTTGAGTTGGATACATTTGGTTTTAGTCGAGGTGCAGCAGCAGCTCGGCACTTTGCCAATGTAGTGATTGATGGGCAAAGTGGATTGTTTGCGAAGGAGTTTGTTAAGGCGTGTAAGCAGAACAAGATCAGCTTAATCAATGCTTTTGACTGGAGTAAAAACGAATTTTGTCATATTAAATTTATTGGCTTGTTTGATACGGTAGCAGCTATTTTTGACCCTAGAAAATTAGATTTCACTCCTCATAATGATCGAAATGGGAGTGTTCGTTTGTGGCTTGATCCAAAAAGAATTGAACGAGTTGTTCATATAACTGCCCATAAGAAAACTGAGTATCGTTATAACTTTTGTTTAAACCAGATCAATCCAGCAGATCATTTTTTAGAATTTGTCGTTCCTGGCGCTCACTCAGATTTGGGAGGAGGATATCAATCTTTGCAAGCGTATAGAGAGATTTCGACAAATGGTAAGGTAGATTACCTATTACCTTTACTTGAGCGTAAACGAATTAAAAGGATTACTGAACGAGTTGGTATTTCTGGTCGAGATAATACTAAGAAAAAGGTAAGAGAGAAACTTGAGGCGGTAATTGAAAAAGAAAAGCTGCTTGGATGGCAGCATAGTGACTTCCATATCGATGATTCTAAGGTTGTTTACCGAGGTCGCCATGACCAGGCATATGTAATTGGCACCCTTGAATTAAAACGTAGAGTCGAAGGTGATCTTTCTAGGCTTTATCTCAGGGTTATGTATGGCTTTGCTGAACAGTCTGGTGTGCCTATTGGGGACCGAAATGGAAAAATTTGGAAGTCTAGCCGTGACAGTTATTATGCCGTCCCTGAATATGTAGGAAATATGGCTTTTGGAGATATTTGTGAGAAAGCACTAATGGCTGCAAAAGGAGGACAGCTCCTCAATGAGTTAGACGTAGCGCAAGCAAATGATATTCATGATAATGAAATGATGAAAAATTTATTGAAGGAGAATTTGATTCATCACTCTTCTGACGATTCAATTGCGAACAAGCCTCACAAAGAAGGAAGTACTTATGTTCGTGAAATTTTTGCATGCAAAAAGGATAGCTAAATGAGATATGTCGTGTTATGGGCGAGTTTGTTGCTGTCGATGAGCATTAATGCTTTTTCAAAGGTCCCTGATATTCCAAAAGATTTTCCTAAATGGCGGATTGGTTACGCTATGTCGTCATTTTATCCAGTTAAAGTAAACGAAGCTTATGGAATAAATGAAGAGCAAGATTGGACTTCTTATATCCACAATGAAATGCATTTTTGGCGAAGATCGAAGCTTGATTATGTAAGAAGAACACATCCTGATTATGATGGATATGGAATTGCTCTTGGTTCTCCTGTTGCCAAAAAAGATCAAGTCGCTGGAGCCACAAGCCTACCTGACTTTGTTTATATTTATTGGGCCTCACTTGCTAATGCAAAGTTTTATGTGACTAAGTTTGAATTAACGGATGAGATAAAAAAGAATATGGTGACCAAGGATGAATACATTCGCTTTGACGGGGTGAATAGGGAGTGCTATCGAACCGATATCATTTTTGGTTTTTTACCTAATGGAAATACAAAAGTATGGCTATATGGCTGTGGTGGATATACTTATCTAACAGAAATAGCTGCTGATGCTGAGTTAGAAAGAGATAATTTTGGCAATACAGCAGCAGAATATAAAGCCGATTTTGCTGAGGATATTGCTAAGCGCGCTGAAGCTGAGGGAGCAAAACTGTTCCCTATTCCTTGGGATAAAGTTAACAAAGTCTATGAATGGCAACCGCCAAAGAACAATTAAATCACACAAATAGGCAGGCGATATCGCCTGCCTTTGTCACTCGAAGTAATATACAAACATAATAATCATGCTAGGGAATAAATGATGTTGGTGAAGGTATTTCGTCGGTCTGGGGTAGTGTTAGCCTTGTGGGCTTGTGCTATCAGCGGCGCGATGGCTAGTAATGACTTAAGTGTTCTAAGTGCTGAGCAGGCGTTTGAAAAAGGTAAACTCCTGCGTTGGCAACTGCATCATCAAGAAGCACTTCCATACTTAAAACATGCAGCAGAAAAGGGCAGTGCAGAGGCTGCTTATATTTATTCTATTGAGCTTGAGGATGGCTCAGAAAAGCAAGGTGAAGAAGAATATCATTACGCGCTTAGAGCGGCTGAACAAGGCAATTTACTGGCAATGCTTAAAGTCTCTTCAAGTTCAAACCCCGAGCGAGATGAGATTAGGCAAGAATGGGAAGAAAAGACCCAACAAGCCATTTTAGAACGTGCTGAAGCAGGTAATCCTGAAGCGATGTTATTGCTTCATACCACGCTCGAAAAAGAAAAAGATAAAATGGCGTGGTTGGAAAAAGCCGTAGCAGCCAATCACCCTGAAGCGAAGTTTAAACTTGCTCAAGCTTATGAAGTCGGGTACGACTGGTTTTTCATTCCCGGAAAGCGCAGCAAAGAGACTAAGCGCTTGTATCAAGAATCGGCAGAACAAGGTTATCCACCAGCGATGAAAGCGTACATGGAACAGCTTCTCGCTAAAAAGAAAACCCGTGAAGAAGGTTTTGAATGGATGAAAAAACTCGCAGAGATTGGGCGAGCCGATAGCTTACTTTTGATCGCCAATACCTATGCGGAAGATCGCCAAATGCGTGATATTGTGCCGCAAGACAGAGTTAAAGCGCTTAGTTATCTCTACGCCTATTTTGAATCAATGGCGACTCCAAAATCTCATGACTCTTTGCATCGTGCTTATCAAAAAAAGATCGCGATACACCGTTCTTTACTAAGTGAAGAGGAAGGGTTAAAAGCTGATGCAATGGCTGAAGATTATTTGGCAAACCATACAGTGCGAGCCTACGATGATCTTTGGCAATGGGGCGTGGATTATGGTGAGCGTACAACGCCAGAACAACCTCAAAAAAACGAGGCGGGAGAATAATAAAAAATAACGCCATTTAAATTGAGTGGGAAAAAGGACGTGTTACTCTGGACACACAACATAGCTACTCTCTAGGCATGTTGTTCTTAACAGACAAATTAGTTGACTTAGACATTTGGAATAAGAATCTCCCCAGTTTCTTATTCCTTTTTTTTATCTGTTTGCTCCTCTTAACTCCTTGCTTTTTATGTTGAATTCTCTTGTTGCGCTGTCAAAATATACAACAGATAAATACATAAGGAAGTGAGTATGGCTAGGTTTGTTCTTCGAGTGACAGCAACGGCGATTGCATGCGTGTTACCGCTGAGTTCTGTGTCTGCCGATGTTGGGAATACACCATTAGTTGGTGGGGTGTTTAATTCCACCCATGTTCTCAAAAATCAAATAACGTCGTCATTGAGTTATTCGACCAAATTTGCCAGAGATTTGTCACTGTTCACTATTGGTGGGCTGACTCTAGAAGCGTACATATTGACGTTACCTTTAGAAGCTAAAACAAAAGCAAGGGTCATGAGCCAAATCGCGGACCCAAGTTATGCCATCCCTTTAGGTTATTTTCTGTATCAGTTTTATGAGCGTTACACTGGGGTCGATGACGAAGATGTATTTAAAGCTTATTTACAAACAGTTTATGATCAACAGGCGCTAAAAGGGTTTGAACATAGCTTGTTCTCTATTTCTCAGCCAACCATAAGCGAACAAACTGAACATGTAAAAGATCAAGGACATCATGAAGGCATCAAAGTCGATCGTGAGTTTATTGCTGCGATGGTCACGGTGTACGATGCGCTAGTTGATATCGGGCAGTGGCAAGCTCAAGACTACCTACCAGAACACTATCAATACCTTACCGATTCGCCAGATGACTTGGCATTGGTTGCAAAAATACAACCTATAGTGATTGGAATCATGAACCAAGCGCTTTCAGGTATGGATGAAGGTGACATGAAAGCGGCGCTACAGGCCATTGTTGATGACGGTAAACCTGAAAATCACAGTAAGGTAAACAATAAAGCACAGGCAATAACGATAACGCTCATTGACTTTGTTCGATTGAATGTACTCAAAGCATATCGACAATTTGTTTTCCAAGATGAGCGTGCAACACTTTTGTCCAATTGGTTGCAAGATGCCTTTTCCGATTCGCCACAAACGCTACTCGATTTTTTGACATCGCAGCAGAACCGACGCTTTGCAGTTCAGGTAACTGTCGATGGTTTACAACAAGGGTTAATAGAGGGGTTGGTTGACCCTGAGAAGCCGTTTTTAAAACAAGCCTATCAAACACACATCAATCAACAAAAGTTGGCCACAGAGCTACCAACAAGCTCTCCTGAACACATACAGGACGTGAGGTTTATGCATGTTCTGTCAGAACAAGTTTATAAAGATCCGTATTACTTGCCTTTTTTTAAACGGCTTTACCAAGACAGTTACAACTCGATTGCTCGCGTGGGCATTTCCTCGACTCCAACGATCAGTGTTAGAAACTTACCTATCATAAAAACAGGTGCAAAGGTGTCGGGGGAACAAGGTACAGGTATTCCAAATTTCCATTTTGTCGATCGTCATGAGGATCGTGCGTATTACTTTTTTGGCAATGACGCCTTGCAACTGGATAGATTGATGCAAGCCAACAAGGTGCAAACCATGTTTGATCGCTTAGTCCATTTAAAAACACTCAATTGCAACGCACAGTACGATTGGAATGCACATATCAGCTATGACGGTTTAGTCAACCTAGGCGCTGGTGAAGCACTGCGTGATTTTGGGGAAAAGCGTTGTTTACGAGAGCTGGAAGAGCGTGCGCAAATAGAGCAGCAACTGACAGTGGTTCGGAATAAGTTGATTGAGGATGTGCAACGCTACCAACAAATTCCTTTTTGGGATATATACACAAAGCTGACACGCAAATGGAAGTTAAAGCAAGAACTTGAAGCTTATGCAAAACTCGATAATTTTGGGATGCCAGATTACACATTGATTTACAATCCTTGGCCGGATCATTTTGCGCATTTTGTTGGCCCATTTAGTGATGAAATCATCATGCCTTCCGGAGAGCTGAATCGTTTGGATTATTGGTTAGGTCGAGTCGAAAATACCTACAAGGAAGCGGGTGTTTATGAACGAACGCTATGGGGTATGGCAGGAGATCATGGTTTAGCACCAGTTTATTATTCGCTCAACCCAGAGAAGGCCATTTTTACACCATTAGAAACAAAGCTAGGCTATTCACTGATCATCAAGAAAATATCGTCTGATGAAGGGGAAGGCCCGAAAATTACTAATGCGCTTAACTCACCATCAAATAAGCATATTGATGTTGTGGTTGCCTCTACCGCTGGTGGTAATTTTATGATGGATTTCTTTAACTCATCATCCGGCTGGCAAGTCCAGCCAACATACGCAGAGCTAACGCAGTGGCGACCACTGAACGCAGCTAACAATAACGCCGTTAATATCGTGCAAGAAAGTCTTGATTACTTAAAAGATACGCTCGACTACATGGTTATTAGAGAGACGGCCTGCGATGACAAACAGTGTGAAATACGCTTGATCGCAAATCGTGATGGACAGAGGATTGACGAGCACATTATTCGAAAAGGTGAGCGATTCTACTATGGGAAGCTTGATGGCCGTTCAGGAGAACTGTTGCAAACTCAACAGTTAAATCATTACCTGCCACCTCCAACGGAGAAAGAGTTGAATCAGTTTAGTGAGTTGGTTGAACGATGTATTCAAAGGGTGAAGCAAGAAGATCCTATGACGTGGTGCACCGCGCAAGAGTGGCGCAATTTAACGCGTTACACGCCGAGACCAGACTCTGTGGTGCAACTGGCCTATTTATATGCGGAGGATCGGGCGGGCACCATCAACCTCTTTCCACGAGAAGGTATTGGCTATAATACCAAAGTTCCCGGCCGTCATGCTGGAGAAAGCTACTTAGAGAAGGATGCATTTATCGGTTTCTGGGGCAAGCCAATCGGAGCGCAGGCAATACCATTGATCTCTGAAGCAAACGGGTCACTCGCACCGACGCTTTATCAATATCTAACAGGAGAGCAAGTGCAAGTGGGTGAACGTGGCTGGGGATACCCATCTTTAATAGATAAGTTGGACATTCAATAGCTTAGAAAAAAATGCGTGTCTCCTTGTTCTGAGAGGTTGGTAGCTAGGGTATTGCCAACTAGACTGAGTAAGTAATACTCAGTCTAAACTTTCGTTCAGGGAGGTATCATGGCCACGCAAGATATTCATCATTTCTTCCATCCTGAATCCGGCACCATCAGCTATGTGGTGTCTGATACCAGTACTGGTGAAGCCATCATTATTGATCCTGTCGCTAACTATGACCCTCATAGTGGAAAAGTTACTTTTGAATCTGCTGATGAGATCATTGGGTACATAGAAGAAAACCAGCTGCATGTGACTGCCATTATGGAGACGCATGTTCATGCGGATCATCTTACTGGCGCTTTCTATTTAAGTGAAAAGCTTAGCGCACCAATTAATGTGGCTGAAGGGGTCAAAGATGTGTATTCGGAATGGAAAGATGAGCTGCTTCTGAAAGAGTTGTACGAATTTGAACATTTCCTTTTGGATCATGAACACCTAGAGTTTGGTGATTCTGACTTAGAAGTACTGACCACACCGGGCCATACACCTTCAGATTTGACCTTTAAAATTGGTAATGCCGTGTTTGTTGGTGATGCATTATTGCACCACGGGACAGGACGTGCAGATTTTCCCGGTGGAAGCGCACATAAGATGTTCGAGTCGATATCCCATCTCTATGAGATGGATGATAAAACCGATGTGTATCTTTGCCATGATTATCCGGAAGACCCTCACAGCTTGCACCACAAAACCACAATAGGTGAAGAGAAGCATGAGAATGTGTATCTAACAGAGGAAACATCTGAAGCGCAGTTTGTCCATTTAAGGGAAGAGCGAGACAGTCATCTACCTCCTCCAAAACTGCTCAAACCCGCACTGATTTACAATTTAACAGCCCATTTGCCTGAGTCAGATAAGCGTATTAACAACTAATTTTAACGTACTTGGGTTAGCAGAAAATAGATGGCGATTTTCAAAAATAAATTGAAAATGAATCAATTAAGGAGTGGTTTTTCTTATTTGTTCAGTTAGTTATTGTAGCGCAACAATTCGAACATTCATTCAGTTTCAAATTAATGGAGAAAATTATGAGCATTGTTCGCGCTGCACAAGCCCGCTATTCAACCAAAGCTTTCGATTCGAGCCGAAAAATCACCGACGATAAAGTGGCAGAACTAAAAGAGTTGATTCGCATGAGTCCATCAAGCGTTAACTCACAGCCGTGGCATTTTATTTTGGCGAGTACTGAAGAAGGTAAAGCACGAATCGCAAAAGCGGCTCAAGGTGGCTTCTCCTTTAATGAACGTAAGATCCTTGATGCCTCTCACGTGCTGGTTTTTTGTGCCAAAACAGATATCGATGAAGAGTATTTGCTAGAGGTACTACAAAGTGAAGAGGAAGCGGGTCGTTTTGCTGATGAAGAGTCAAAGCAAGCGATGCACGGTGGACGTTCGTACTTTGTAAATATGCACCGCTATGACTTAAAAGACGTAAAGCATTGGATGGAAAAACAAGTGTATCTCAATGTGGGTACCTTGTTACTGGGTGCAGCAGCGATGGATATTGATGCGGTTCCAATTGAAGGGTTTGATGCTAATGTACTTGATGAAGAGTTTGGTCTTCGTCAGCAAGGCTTTACTGGTGTTGTGATTGTTCCGTTAGGCTATCACAGTGAAGATGATTTTAATGCGAAGCTACCAAAGTCCCGTTTTGCTCAAGAGCAAGTTTTTACGGAGTGTTAAGCAATGGTTCATTTGTTAGCGGAAGTAAAGGCGCATAACGAACACATTGCCCAAGTTGAGGTATTACTCCGAGGGTTGCTCGAACCAACCCGCAATGAGAAAGGGTGTTGTCAGTATGAGCTGCATGCTGACTCAAAAATCCCTGGTCTTTTCTTGCTTCAGGAAATTTGGTGTTCTCAAGAAAGCTTAGATACTCACATGCAGACGGAGCACTTTCAAAGCTTTAAGCAGATCTGTGAAGATCGCGATCTCCTAGAATACGTTCAACTGCGTCCTTTGCAGTTTCTTGGTTAGATCTCCATGGTTGCCAGTACTTGTTTTCGTTGCTGGCAACACTTCTCTTGCACAAAATCACGAAACTTGCGGATTGTTGGGTTTAGCAGTCGGCGATCTGCACACATCATGTAGAGAGGCACAGGTCCACAATCCCACTCGGGCAAGACCCTAACCAAACGTCCATCCAAAATATCTTGGCTGATGTCCATTAGTGATTTATTGGCAATCCCTTTTCCTTTCAAAGCTTGGCGGTGAACGACTTCGCTGTCGTTACTGGTTGGATTTCCGCTGACAATCAGTGTTTCTTGATGGCCATTTTGTGTCAATGTCCATTTGTTATACAGAGTATCGGAAACCATATAACACAGGCAGTTATGTTCAATCAGATCTTGTGGTTGGGTGATGGTTGGATGGTTTGCTATGTATTCAGGTGAGGCACAGAGAATGCGTTCATTTTCATTACACACCGCAATAGCGACTAAATTGGAATCTGCTGGCTCTCCATAGCGTATCGCAATATCTACAGGTTTGCTGTACATGTCCGTTAAGCTATCGGAAAGCTCCAGTTTAATCGTCACTTTTGGATGGCTTTCGATGAACTCATCAATCCAATTGAGCAGCAGATTGCGACCAAAATCTGATGGGGCGGTAATGTAGAGTTGTCCGGCAAGTTCTCCGCGATGACAGGCGATTTGATCTAACCCTTCCTGCAGTATGCCGAGTGCCGTTTGGGTTTTTTCGAGAAAGATCTCTCCTTCTCCGGTCAGGCGCAAGTTGCGGGTAGATCGGACAAATAAAGGGAACCCAACTTGTTGTTCAAGGCGCTTAATTGTGGCACTAACAGCCGCAGGCGTGACATCTAATCTGTTGGCGGCTTTAGAAAAACTACCTTGGCGGGAAGTTTCAACAAAAATATTGAGATCGTTGAGGGCTTTCACAACCTGTCCTCAGAACGTAATAGCTTTAGTATAACCACACTATACGCTCACAAACGCTGGCTGCAAATAAAGATTAGTTGTTGCTAATGTTAATTATTTGTGAATCTCGATCATGATTTATCGTCACGTAACTTTACCTTATTTGTGACGGGGAGTAGGTTTAATGTTAGGTAATCCATAGGAGGTACTGCAATGACAGAACTCAGTGGTTTTAACCGAGCTATTGTAGAAAAGCGTATTGAATGGACGCCTGAGCTATTCAGTTTACGACTCAATGGAGCGCACCTCGACTTTAAGGCCGGCCAGTTCACTAAACTGGCGTTGCATGGTGAGGACGGCAAGGTGATTAGCCGTGCTTACTCATTAGTGAATGCACCTTTTGCCAGTTGTGATTGGCTCGAATTTCTTATCGTGGCAAACCCGCAAGGACAGCTCAGTCCCAAGTTACAAGAATTGCAAGAAGGGCAAACACTTTATGTGGGAGCAACGGCCCATGGAGAGCTAATTTTTGACTCGATACCTAAAACGACGAAAGACTTGTGGCTTATTTCAACAGGGACGGGGATTGGCCCGTTTCTTTCTCTATTAGACGACATCAATATGCGGCCAGGGTGTGACAACATTGTTTTGGTACACGGGGTGCGACACGAAAAAGACTTGGTGTATCGATACCTTATCGACCAACTGCTGACTCAATATGAAGGGCGCTTACAATACGTGCCTGTGATCAGTCGAGAGGCCCCACAAGGTGTATTGCATGGACGGATTCCAGAGCTAATTGCCAATGGTTCATTGAGCCGCTTTTCGGGTGTCTCCATGTTGCCAGAGCACAGCTTCGTGATGTTATGTGGCAACCCAGACATGATTCGTGATACCTCATCGGTGTTGCAGCAGCAGGGCTTACGTAAACACAGAAGGCGTGAGCCGGGCAACTTCATCTTTGAACGGTATTGGTGATAACGTTAGTTATCGAATGGCACTTGATTGAGTTCCCACATTTCTAACACATGTGTCGGATTATGACAGGTGCCAAGTAGAATCTGATATTTCGGATCGTATGGCTCGCCTATGTAGGTTGTACGAATGAGTTCGCCAGTTTTTAGGTCAATCTGCGTCACAACACGTCCTTTGAAGTTATGAAAAACGGCAAACTGTTCACTGGAATACAGGAGTTGTTCACGGTAAAACCAAAAATGATCGGCGGTTTGTGTCAATTCGCATTTCAAAGGCAGGGAATAAGGGTCGGCGGTGTTTGCCGGCGTGGATAAAAGCAGGAATGCCAACATGATGCTCTGCATAGAAAGTTCCTTTTCTATACCTTTATTGCATTAAGTATAGGCGTGCTTTTCTATTGTTGTAGCACGCATGGATACTAATTTTCTATTGCGCCTCTAATGTTGAATGGTAGCATCTTATGTTCGTTTTCAAGGAAGAGAGACGATGAAGATAAAAATTGACGATTTAACCCATGATGCAGTCGTTGCATTATTAGAAGAGCATCTTGCGGATATGAACGCTACTTCGCCACCAGAAAGTGTTCACGCACTTGATTTGTCGGCACTCAAAGTTCCTTCAGTGACATTCTGGACTGGGTGGGAAGAGGACGGATTATTAGGCTGTATTGCACTAAAAGCGTTAAGCCATTCCCATGCAGAAATTAAATCGATGCGGACAAGTCGAACAGCACGGCAACAAGGGGTTGCATCACGTTTACTACGACATGTTTTAAACTACGCAAAACAATCGGGTTACCAGCGCATTAGTTTGGAAACGGGAAGTATGTGCTTTTTTGAACCAGCTCGAGCGTTATATGAAAAGCATGGCTTTAGCTATTGTGAACCATTTGGTGATTATCTGCCTGATCCAAATAGTAAATTCATGACATTAAAGCTCGCTTAAGTGTTTGGAATAAAAGAAAGGCCAGTATCACGCTGGCCTTTATCATTCTGATGACTTACTGACTTAAATTAGAAGCCTTTGATGTTTTCCGCTTCTAGTTCAGAGAAGTATTTCACTGTTTTTACTTTCAGTTCTTGAGTTGCAGGCTCGTCACATACAATTACTGATTTAGGGTGTAATTGTAGCGCTGAAACTGTCCAAAGGTGGTTTACACAACCTTCAACTGCAGCTTCTAGAGCAAGCGCTTTGTTGTGACCTGTAACTAGAATCATGATTTCTTCAGCATCAAGAAGAGTGCCAACACCGATAGTTAGTGAGTATTTTGGTACTTGGTTCATGTCACCGTCGAAGAAGCGAGAGTTTGCGATGCGCGTATCTTCAGTCAGTGTCTTAATACGAGTACGTGAAGACAGAGAAGATGCAGGTTCGTTAAACGCAATGTGACCGTCGTTACCTACGCCACCCATGAATAGGTTGATTTTACCGTAAGACTTAATTTTGTCTTCGTAGCGTTGGCATTCTGCTTCGTGATCTTCAGCATTACCGTTTAGCAGGTTGATGTTCTCTTCCTGAATATCGATGTGGTTGAAGAAGTTAGTGTACATGAATGAGCGGTATGACTCTGGGTGGTCTGCTGGTAGACCAACGTACTCATCCATGTTGAAAGTAACAACGTGCTTAAAGCTTACTTCACCAGCTTTGTGCAGTTCGATAAGAGCTTTATAAGTAGCAAGTGGAGTACCACCAGTTGGCAGACCAAGTACGAACGGACGTTCTGCAGTTGGTTGGTATGCATTGATACGTTTAACAATGTGTGCTGCTGCCCATTTACCGACTTGTGCTGCGTTGTTTAACGGGATAAGTCTCATTTTTTGCCCCTAATAGTTGGAATTCGTTGCTCTAAGATAATTAATTCGCATTATAAAATAAGTTAAATGGAACCGCTATTGTTTTTGGTCAATTTTTCTCTGTTTCTTAGCTAAGTATTTTAAAGATGAGACAGCATTCGTTTGCTTGATTCAGTTTAGGCAAAGCCAATGGATTCAATGTGCGATAATTTTCTGTGCCAAATTAAGCCTAATCCCCTGTTTATACAAGGTTGCTTTCTCTACAAACACTATACTTGCTTAATATAGAGACGTATTGAGCGGGCTGTATCACTTTCCTGATGCATGAATCTCATCTTGTTCTCTTGCTGGGGTAACATAAGTACTTAATTTTTGACTGATGCTGCCGCTAATAGATAAAGCGGGGTGTGTTGGAACACGTATAGAGGCCTAACGGCTAGGAAGAAAGAAGTCAGAATGAATTTAATCGGGATCGCAATCGGTGCAACTGGATTACTCTTGCTGTTTATGTTCGGCTGGATGCTGGTGCTATCGCTGAGGAAAAAACGGTTGGAGCAGGAGCGGAAACAACGCGAAATTGCTTATCGCAAAGCGATTGAGAAAAACCGAAAGCAAGAGCAGGAAGAGCGAGTACACAAAGCCGAAAATGGCCACATTCCCACCATATTGTTTCTAGCAAAAGAAGCGGAACGAACCAATCCAAGAGAAGCACTTTACTGGTACAACAAAGCGGCAAATTTAGACAATGTGACTGGCATGTACGGCATATTACGCATCTCTGAAAAGATGCGTGATGATGCGATACTCCGCCAGCAAATTAAATATTGGAAAATATGTATTGCCGCACTTGAAGGTAGCGTGTCGTCTAAATTCGAAATGGGGCAGGCCCTCTTTTTCGGCCGAGGAACAGAAATTAACGTTGCAAAAGCAATACGTATTATTGAAGACGCTGCCAAACAGAACCATCTAGATTCAATGATCTTTCTTGGTGATTGGTACCAATCACCAAACAATCCTGAACGGGAACCAAATCAATCGATAGAATGGTATCGCAAAGCGGCGCAGCTAAAGAGTAATGAAGGACGCATGAAACTTGGTTTGTGCTATGTCCATGGTACTGGCGTGGCGGCGAACTTTGATAAAGGGTGTTATTGGTTAGAGAGGGCAGCGGAGAAAGGTTACACCGAAGCGATGTATAAAGCGGGTGAAACTTGGATGGATACCAGTACCAACGGGAATGCCATTGCCTATATTTGGTTGTTTCTTGCAGGCCAACTTGGCCATGATGGCGCGAGGATGCTTCGTGATCAGGTTGCGCTGAATATTGGTGTCGATACTGTCGTCGGGTTGCAGTCGCTTTCAAAGCCAATGCTAAAACGAATTAAGGAAAATAAAGTCGGTAAGCACTCGATTATCAAAGCATTAAACAAGCTTTATAAGCGTAAACTTCAGTTACAAGAGAGCGATGATGTTGTCACAGCAGAACCTGAGACGTCAATTATCGAAAATGAAGTCCATGAGTCAGTAGAGCCGGCATTGGCTGAACCTGAGAAAGCAGAGGCAGAGAAATTGGATTTCACCGATACCTCAATGGGAAAAAAGTAACTCAATAGCTGAAGCATATCGGTATTGGCTAGAAAAAAGGCTCGCATTGCGAGCCTTTTCTGATCATGTTGTGGGTTAACCTTGTTGCTTTTGTTTCGCTTTGCAAACCGCAGCAGTGAACACCACATCTGTCGAGCTATTGAGCGCAGTTTCTGCTGAGTCTTGAACTACACCAATAATAAAACCAACCGCAACAACCTGCATTGCAACTTCATTTGGAATACCAAACAGGCCACATGCCAGTGGGATCAATAACAATGAACCACCGGCGACACCTGATGCACCACACGCTGATACCGCAGCAACGATACTCAGTAGAAGAGCCGTAAGCAGATCAACTTCAATTCCCATAGTGTGAACCGCAGCTAACGTTAGAACAGTGATGGTAATTGCAGCACCAGCCATATTGATTGTTGCGCCAAGTGGAATGGAAACAGAATAAGTATCTTCATCCAGCTTTAGTTTTTCACAAAGTGCCATATTGACGGGGATGTTTGCTGCACTTGAACGCGTGAAGAAGGCAGTAACGCCACTTTCTTTCAAACATTTGAATACCAGTGGGTATGGGTTTTCGCCTGTTTTCACCAAAACGATGATTGGGTTAACGACGAGAGCAATAAACGCCATTGCACTAAGTAGTACAAACAGAAGGTGAGCATAGCCTGCAAGAGCTTCGAAGCCAGTCGTTGCTAGCGTTGAAGAAACCAGACCGAAAATACCAAATGGTGCGAGACGAATGATGAAGCGAACGATTTGAGAGACGCCATGGCTGAGATCTTCAAATACTGCTTTTGTTGTGCCGGAGGCATGGTGTAGTGCAAGACCAAGTCCAACAGCCCAAGCAAGAATACCAATGTAGTTTGCACTCATCAGTGCGTTTACTGGGTTATCAACCAGTTTAAACAATAGAGTATTTAGTACTTCACCAATGCCTTGCGGTGGCGTTGCACCCTCTGCACCGGCAACAAGCGTTAATGTGGTTGGAAAAAGGAAACTCAGTACAACTGCGGTAAGTGCAGCGGTAAATGTACCAAAAAGGTAGAGAACCACAATGGGACGCATGTAAGTGTGTTGGTTTTTCTTTTGGTTTGCGATAGAAGCTGCAACCAAGATAAAAACAAGGATTGGCGCGACGGCTTTTAGTGCACCTACAAATAAGCTTCCTAATAACCCGACGCTTTGAGCGGATTCTGGTGAAATAGTCGCTAATGCCACACCGAGAATAATACCGGCGAGGATCTGCAGTACCAGATTTCCACGTGCAAAACGGGCAAAAATAGAGTTGTGTTGCATAGTAATACCTGCAATGAATAGATTTATAAATTTATAGTAACTACAGTTATTTTTAACTGAGACCGCTAATACTATCGTGTTGAAATATTGTGTCTAGAATTAATTTAAAATTGGCGGAATAGTTTGAGTATTTGTTAATTGTGTGGCTTTTGTGTTGTTTGTGGCGTGATCTATGTAATAAAAAAGGGGCGAGTGCCCCTTTAGTGTTTTATATCAGTAACTAACATATTCTGATTAGTGGTTGTGCTTATGTTTCATACCACTCATGACTTTTTTTACGGGAGCGTTGAAGGTGAACTTTTGGCCGTTAGCAAATGTCAGTTGTACGTCGATATCATCACCTTCTACGAGCGGTTTTTTTAAATCAAACAACATGATATGTAGACTGCCAGGTTTTAGTTCGACTTTCCCTTTTGCCGGGATAGTGATTTTGTCGACTTGACGCATTTTCATCACATCACCTTCTTTGATAACGTCATGCAGTTCGACTTTTCCAGCAGCATCGGTGGTGGCTGAAACAATGTATCGGTCTTCTTGGCCACGGTTCATCAGCTCAGTGAAGACGGCACTGGTTTGTGCGCTTGGTGGCATCGCACGTGCGTAGGCGCCATGTGCCATAAAGTCCATTTTTGCATGTGCAAGTGGGCTAAGAGCAAGTGTTGCAAGCAATAGCGTTTTAAGCTTCATTATTATTTTCCTTTTGAAGTAATTGTTGTAATGGCTTCGACTAAAGGTGCTGGTGTTAAGGTATGAGGAACTTTGGTTATTAAGCTGCCATCAGGCTTTAAGAAATAAAAATATGAGCTGTGGTCTAATGTGTACTTTAGCTCTGAATTCTCTAATTCAGTTTTACGGAAAATGACGCCATAACGATGAGCAAGCGGCGTCGTAACAGTGAGTGGTGCCGATAAGCCTTCGATCATTGGATGGAAGTATTGAGCGTACTTATTTGCATCGTTAGGGGCATCGCGTTCAGGGTCTAATGATATGAACACCGGACGAAGCTGGCTTTTTGCCTGTTCGTCTATTTGATTGAGCGCACCAGCTAGCATTGCAAGTGATGTCGGGCAGACGTCAGGGCAGCGAGTAAAACCAAAATAAATAATACGAATCCGCGGATCTTGTGCGTCAAATAACTCGACGGGAGCCCCTTCTTTACCAAACAATACTGAAGAATTTTCCGTTGGTTCGGAGGCCTTTTGGACGGACTTTTCGGCATCTAGATAAGCTTTTAAGCCAAAACCTAATGCAAATGCGACAACTAAAATCAGAGACCAGTTTTTGCTCATCGTTCCATCCTTACGGCAGTATTGATTGTTGTTGCTCCATCGCTGATATGACCGATCCAAGTCATAGCATCGGTCGTACAGACAGGCAGTAAGATTTCACCAGAAAAAGTATTATTACCTGTTGGCGTGAGTAAGAATTTGGCTTGACCCATATCCATTTCCATCCCTTCAAGTTGAAGTTCCAAAAAGTCTTTTTGAGAGTCTGGCCATTCAACGCTGATCTTCGCAGGCATCAGAGGCTGGGCGACATCTCGATCTAAAGCGAGCTTTATTTCACCCTTCTGGCAGCCTTGAGTTGATAGTATACAGTACTCGTCTAGATCAATAGTTCGATTGGAAGCAGACAGCCAATTTGTAATGTCGCTAATGAAGAAGCCCGCTCCAAGCATGAGGCCAATGGCGATGATTTTTACAACGGAATGCATGTGATAAATCACTCACTATATTGTTTGAGACGGGATGGTAGCACAGTGAATTTGCTTGTTTGTGACCGCAGAATAAATCTGTGGTTAGTATCAAATAACACCGATGACTAACGGTTGGCATTGGCGATATAGCTTTGTTTATGTATCCCATAAATCGCATGGTTGAGGATTTGTCCATTTATATTTTCAGCATGAGTAATAATCCCTTCTAAGCTCATTCCTACACGCTTAGCAAGGTTGCGACTTGGGGTGTTATTTTCTGCAGCGGCTAGCTGGACTTTTTCCATTTGGAGCTCATTGAATGCGATATCAATGAGTTTAGAAACCACTTGTGTCATGATTCCTTTCCCTTGATGGTGGCACGAAAGCCAATAACCAACCTCAACCATTTTCCGTGAATGATCGATTCGATTAAAGCTGCAATTTCCAACAATTTCTCCTTTATAGAGGATGCTGCAGGTCATAGATGTACCGTCTGCATAGTCATGCAACATTTTTTGTGCGAACTCACGAAAGTGTTGCTCTGTGTGACAGTGTTTCGGCCAAGCAAGCCATTGTGCAAGATACGCTGTTTGAGTGGTTACTAAGGCTGCATACTGCTTTGCAAAAGCAGGTTGAATGAGAGCAAGGGATAAGTCTTTATTAATGCGTTTAGTAAACATATCGATTCCTTGATAATTATAAGAATAAAGTACACTTTTTGTGCATTATCTAAGGCATAAATGCATAACTCAATGTATTACAAACATTTTCCTGTGGCACGAATTAATTGCAGTAGCATGTTATCAAAATCACAAATTGTCATAATTCTCATAGAAAAGTTATGGGTTTTGTTAATGGTAATGTACTAATATATTTGAAAAATATAATAAATAATATGCAACCAGGTTGGTTTTAATGAGTGAATGTTTGAATGATGTAGGTGTAGACTTGCATCAAGTATTGATTGGTATCGCTAAAGCACTGGACTCTGTTGGACTGGATGAGATTAACCATGGTCACCGCGTTGGCTATATGGCGTATTGCTGCGCAAAAAGGATGGGTTGGTCTGAAGAAATTTCTCAAGTCGCACTTGCCGTAGGATTAATTCATGATTGTGGCGTGAGCCAGCAAAGTGAAAGAAGCGAACTTTTAACGCATTTGATCAGTAGTGATAGCCATCTGCATTGTTTACGCGGGTATGAGCGCCTTATTGAGTGTAAACCATTACAAAGTTTGGCTTTGCCTGTGTTCCATCATCATACATGGTGGCAAGAACTGAGAGAGATGTCTGCGGTATCTGAACAAAACAAACAATTGGCAGCGCTCGTTTTTGTCGCCGACAGAGTTGATTACCTCTATGCTCGAATGGAGCCAGATAACTACGGCAATATCACTCCCACAGCAAAGCAAACCATCATTCAAGAACTCACTCAAAATACCCATACCTTATTTGAACCCAATACGGTTCAACATATGTGTGAGCTGGTCGATAATGATGAATTTTGGTTTGCGATGAAGCGTGAATATATTGAGGTGATGATTTCTCAGCTTGCACCGTGTCCTTTCTTTGATGCTCACCTTACATTAGAAGACACAATACAACTCGCGGAACTGTCTGTGTATAGAGACTAGAGATATGAACAATAACAAAGAATAGGGATCGGGCGGGAATTTTTGGGAATAAGTGGGATCATAATGAAGCTAAATCTAGGAATGGCGCGGGGTTTGAGATTTGTAATCTTAAACCCCGCGTTTGTTTTTGGGTGTTGTGTGTAATCTTCTCGTTTTGAACAATCCTGTTTTGAATGTTTGATTTGGTCTACTAAATTGAACATTTGAATTCTTACTTCAATCGGCGTTTAAAAGACGTTTAAACATTTAAAATTTAGTCACCGATATCTTTGGCAATATGAACCACTTGACCCACAACATCAAACTGATGCTGCTCCTCTTTAGGAATATCTAACGCACTGTAAAAAGTATTGTCACTAATCAGTCGCCAAGTGCCGAGCATACTTTGGTATCGCTTAACGAACAGCTCGTCTCCATTCCTGAAAATGTAGATGTGGCCGTCTGCTGGTTTGTCTCTGCCTAAGTGAACCACTAGCGTATCATTGTTGTGGATCGTCGGCTCCATGCTGTCGCCTTTCGCCCATACGATCGCTAAGTCAGTTTCTTTGAATCCTCTATACTTCAACCACTTACGCCTAAATGCTAAATGCCTGGTCGGTTCTAATTGTTCAGGGTTAAGCGCACCATGACCTGCTGAAACTTGAACTCTGTAGCCAGGTATTAAAGCGAATTCCTCAGTGAAGTCTCGGTATAAGTCAACACCTAGATATGGCGTCATAGGTTCAGAAACTGTTTCGGTTATAGGCTCTTCCATCAGGCTTTGCTGTGTCTTTTTATCAAAGAGGCTAATGTGGTACTCCGTCGCTTTCGTCCCTTTCCTTCTCCGCTTAAGGTGTTCTTTTCCTTCCGCAAGCTTTGCTAAACTTTCTCTTGTCCATCTAGATGAAGTTGGAAAATCTCCATGCCCTGCAACTTCAGACGCTATGAACCAAAGCATCCGTTGACCCTCGTCACAAACGGATGATTGATCCGATTTGATATCATTAGCATCCTTTTCTTTTATCTCTTTGTTTTTTATACCTTTACTCACAATAAAGCCTCATATAACAATTTGGACAAACGGATGCAAAGGAAAAAATATCATCCGTTGCTATTGACCGTTTCGTCCTTTTGATCAAATAATGTAGTTACTAAGTCGGGCAACTCGTTGGAGTAACTAACATGAATAACGAAACAGTCTCTCAGAAAAACATTCAAGAAGGAAGTGATTGGCATCGAGCAGACATTGTTGCTGCTCTTAAGAAGCGTGGTCTATCAGTTCGTCAGCTTTCTCGTGAAGCAGGTCTTGGAGAAAACACTCTTTCAAACGCATTGCGTTCACCTTGGCCTAAAGGTGAACGAATCATTGCTGAAGCGATTGGCATGAAGCCAGAAGAGCTATGGCCTAGCCGTTACCGTTCACTTCGAGCTGTAAGCTAGGAGGCTTCACTATGTGGTATACAGCAAGTGAATTAGCTGGCGTTGCGGGCCTACCAAGCACAGAGCGAAATACTCGTGAGTGTTTGAAAAAACTAGCAACAGAAAAACCAGAGTTGGCTAGAAAACGTCAAGGGACAAGAGGTATTGAATACCACGTCAACCTTTTGCCACCTGCGACTCAAACTGCTTTATACAAGCGTGAAGGCAAAATCAAACTTGGCGATCAGGTTCTTGATCTTCCAAAAGAGAAAAACTCAAAAACCTATTGTCGCGAAGCCCTTTGGGCGCGTTGGGATAAAACCAACAACGCTGCTAAAAGCAGAGCGCAAGAAGCATTGAAAGCGGTTCAGACTGTTAATGCCTTGGTTAATAACGGAACGAAAAAGCTTGATGCTTACCACTATGTGGCCGAACAGTTTGACATGTCTTTATCTACCGTTCGTCGCGCTGTTGCCAAAGTGAAAGATATTGACGTGTGTGATTGGGCTCCGGCTCTTTTGCCTAAACACTTTGAAAGCGCACAAGTTAAAAAATCGAATAAGTTTGCTCACATCACGCCGGATGCGTGGGAGTTCTTCAAGGCTGATTACCTTCGACTAGAACAACCAAGCATGACAGCTTGTTATGAGCGCCTAAAAGATGCAGCGACTATGCACGGCTGGCAGGTTCCTAGCCTCAAAAGCCTAAGCCGTCGCATCGAACATGAAGTGCCTATTCAGCAACGCGTTATGTTGCGCGAAGGGCAACACGCTTTACACCAAATGTTCCCACCGCAGGAACGTACCGTCGAAGGTTTACACGCCCTTGAATGGATCAACGGTGACGGCTACCAACACAACGTCTTTGTGCGTTGGTTTAACGGCGAGATTCTACGCCCGAAAACATGGTTCTGGGCCGACGTCTACAGCCGTAAGATCGTAGGGTGGCGCTGCGACATCAGTGAAAACACAGACAGCATTCGCTTATCACTGATGGATGTATGCGAGAAGTACGGTATTCCAAAAGAAATTACGCTCGATAACACCCGCGCAGCAGCCAATAAGTGGATGACTGGTGGCGTACCAAACCGTTACCGATTCAAAGTTAAAGAAGACGACCCACTAGGCATTATCCCCATGATGGGAATAAAGCTGCATTGGACTAGCGTCATCCTTGGTAAAGGTCATGGTCAGGCGAAGCCGATTGAGCGCGCCTTTGGCGTGGGTGGCTTGGAAGAGTATATAGACAAACATCCTCTGCTCGCAGGTGCCTACACTGGCCCTAACCCAATGGCGAAGCCAGACAACTACGGCAGCAAAGCCATAGAAGCGGAAGACTTCCTTCAAGCGATCGCCAAAGGCGTCGAGATGTACAACGCCAAGCAAGGCCGCAACACCGAAGTTTGTAAAGGCTTTATGAGTTTTAACGAAGCCTTTAATGCCAGCTACGAAGTGGCACCAATCCGCAAGGCAACACAAGAGCAACTGCACATGATGATGTTGCAAGCCGAAGCGGTTCGCGTTTCTCGCCATGGCACGGTTTCTTTGGATGCTGGCGGCAGCTTGCAAGGCCGTAAGAATCGTTACTACCACAACGACATGATGGACTACATCGGCCAGAAGCTGGTCGCCAGATTCGACCCTATGAAGCTGCATGAGGCTATCGAGATTTACACGCTGAATGGTGTGCGAATTTGTACGGCTGAATGTTTAGAGAAAGTCGGCTTTGGCGATACGCAAGCAGCACGTGAACACAAACGCAAACGCACTCAGGTTACCAAGGCAAACAAGATAGCAGCAGAATCACAAATCAGCGTAGACGCTTTGGAACTCGCCGCAATGATGAAGCCGCTTGAGGAAGAAGTGATTCCTGAAACCAAAGTTGTGGAACCGTTCCGACCTGTCGCCATCGGCAATACCGCTGCGCGTGTTCAGGTTGAGGAAGAACTCGATGAAGACTATGAAGCGAACTTTGCCTCTAGCCTTAGCTTCCTCGTGGAACAGCGTAATAAAAACAAGCTTTAAACCCTTTTTAAACCACCCAAAAACGGAGACTAACCATGACCAACGTCGTTGAAATTGGCAAGCAAGAAGCCCAACAAACTGACGTTCTGATGCGTGTTCGTGCGCTAACAGAATCTAAGACGGTTCCTGCTTCAAAAATCGCTAAGGAAATCAGCGTTTCCCCTGCGACCTTAAGCCAAGTGCTGAATGGCACATATGGTGCCGACCCATCGAAGATGATTCAAAAGCTTGAGAACTGGCTTAACTACCGCGAAGAGAAAGCTTCAGCCCCAAGTGTTAACCCTGGCTTTGTCATGACGCAAACCGCGCAGTTGATTACTAACGATCTGACTTACGCACAAGTCACCGAATCTATCAGTGTTATCTATGGCGCGTCTGGTGTCGGTAAATCTGAAACCTTGCGTGAATACCAAAAGAACAACAACAACGTTTGGATGATTACCGCAAGCCCAAGTCGTTCAAGCCTGACTGAGTGCCTGTATGAACTCGCACTGGAACTAGGTCTTGATGATGCCCCGCGTCGCAAAGGAATGTTGGCTCGCGTTATCCGCCAACGCCTAATTGGCAGTGAAGGTTTGGTGATTATTGATGAAGCCGATCACCTTGATTACCCAACGCTAGAAGAGCTGCGCATTCTGCAAGAAGAGACCAGCATTGGCATGATGTTGACGGGGAACAATAAGGTCTACACGCAGCTGACAGGTGGCCGCAGAAACGAAGACTTTGCACGTTTGTTCTCACGTATCGCCAAGAAGCGCGGTATTCACAAAATCAAGCAAGCAGATGTTCACGCCATTGCAGAGGCATGGAACGTCCAAGGCTCAACAGAGCGCAGCCTAATGCTGCAAATCAGTGAGCGCCCTGGTGGCCTTCGAATTCTGAGTAAAACCCTAAAGCTGGCAACCATGTTTGCTAATGGAAAAAGCATTACTGAGCAAGTGCTGCGCAAAGCGTTTGCTGAACTAGAAACCAACGAGTGAGGTGTGTGATGGGAATTGGAGAGACTGCAAATTTCTCATTTGTTCACAGCAATATGAACTTCAAATATCCAGAGAAGCTGAAGAAACATCTTCTTACTGAAGCATTAGTTTCAACAATGAATGAAATGTCTGCTCAGGACGAAAAATGGGGAGCGGATCGCGAGCTGTCACCGTTCATGTGGAATGCCATTTTGGTTGAAGAAGTTGGAGAGGTATCAAAAGCCATTCTCGAAAAGGAAGGTTTGCGTGAAGAGCTTGTTCAAGTAGCCGCAGTGGCGCTGCAATGGATAGAAAACATCGACCGAAATCGAGGGACAGGAAGATGATGACCTCAACCGAAAAACGCCGCGCATTCAATAACGCGTTCGAACGCCTACGCCGAGAAGGTTCCGTGATTGTTAGCTGTAAACGCAAGGGTTTAGCTGTTCCGGTATTCACCATTGAAATGCCGCCAACGTGGTTATTGCCAAAAGCGATCCAAATGCGCCAAAGAATCAACGGCCAAATGCAAGAGATCGCCGTCGCTCGACTAAGTGGCTGTGTGGTTCGTTGGGTAACCAACCAACTGCCACAGGCTTACCAAATTACTCAACACCTAAACCAATACGCGCCAGAGTCCATCGCTCACTGGCCTGCGAATTTATAAGGAGCCAACAATGGCAAAGCTAACCAAAGGTGAAATCCAAGGCATTCGACTCATCGCTGATGTGTTTGTTCTTAACGACTTGCTGAAAAACTTTTTCGCAAAGGATGAGGACATGAAAGACCACGTTGAAGGGTTAAACGAGTCGGTAAAAAAGGCATGCCCTAAATTCGAGCTCGCTCAGCAAGAGCTTCAAAAACAAATCAAAGAAGTCCGCAAAGTCTGGTTTCAAGAACTAGCAAATAAATAGGAAATGAACATGACTAACCAAGCCCAACCACAAGACGGTTTCCGCTTTAACGCACAAGGTCACCAAGTGCCTGTTAGCCAAATCAAAGACATTGACCTGCTGCGCGATGATGTCGTTAAGCAGATTGTTGATTCTGCCAAAGTGCTTCAAGCGGAAATGGCAACATTCAAAACTAAAGCAATGAGCCAAGTCGCTGACTTTGTCGACCTTAGCGCTCAAGAGTTTGATGTGAAATACGGCGGTACCAAAGGCAACGTGACCCTGCTTTCATTCGATGGCAAATACAAAGTGCAACGCAGCATTGGTGAACACCGTGTATTTGATGAACGCATCCAAGCGGCCAAGGCCAAGATTGACGGCTGCATCAAGCGCTGGTCTGAAGGTTCCAGCGACCAAATCAAAGCACTGGTTGACCTAGCTTTCCGTGTCGACAAGCAAGGCAACATCGACGTAAACCAGGTTCTTTCCCTGCGCCAGCTCAATATCGATGACCCAGATTGGATCGAGGCCATGGATGCAATTGCAGATTCCATCAAGGTCGTCGGGAAAACACCATACCTGCGCGTGTACGAACGCCAAGGCGACGGCCAGTACAAACAGGTAGCACTCGACATCGCCAAGCTATAGCGAGGTGGTAGATGGAGATACCAACCCGATACGGAACTATTCGCGTCACCCTCCACGCACAAGAGCGATGGAAGCAGCGAACGGGGCTGAATGATTGGGACTTGATTGGGGCGGTGCTGAAAGCTCGCCGCCCAACTAAAAATCAATTACGCCGAATCATGAAGCGAGAAGCAGGCTGGCAACCTAAGCGAATACTGGAATGTAAGCAAGCCTACTTCCTATTGAGGAACAACCACATTGTCACTGTGTATGACAAACGAGAGGTTCAACATGGCTGAGTCAAATTTCTATATGGATGCTGCAACCAAAGCGGCAAAAGCCGAGCGCGAAGGGCGTTATTCGTTCGCAGCTCTGCTTTGGGATTCTGCTTCTTATTCAGCACTAAGCAAAGTCAATCGTCACTACGCCCAAAACCGCGTTGAGTACTGCCAAAAACAACATGAGGAAACGTCTCATGCATAACGAATTACAACGCTCTTTCACCACGCCTCACAGCTACAGAACGTTAGAGCGCGAAATTGAAATGGCAGAAGCACTGATTGAGCGCGATGGCACAGCCTTTCCTGATTCAACGTTTGAGGATGGCTATGTAGCAGCGCTGAGATTAGTGCTTGGTCAGCAAGGCTCTAACGTTCGCGAAGAGTATGAGGATCTACAAGATGAGCTCAACCACGAAAGCCAAGCGGCCTTGCAAACTAATTAAACACATCATGGTTCATCGACGCTGCGACCAACAAGAAGCAGAGGCATGGGCCGACAAACACTGCGGGGACTGGCGAAACACGCCACTCCCCAGAGCAAAACGAATCGAATCAATATCGAGTAACGAAAAGGAATGGGACTGATGAGTAATCCAAAAGTTCACGATCTTAAAATCACGCCAGATTATTTCGAGCAACAGTATCACGGCGTTAAGCGCTTTGAGCTGCGCCATAATGATCGCGATTACCAAGTGGGTGACATCCTGAATCTTAGTGAATGGGACGGACAAAGCTTCACAGGTAGAAGCATCACAGTTGAGGTTACTTGCATGCTCACCGCCGAGCAATTTGATGGCATCCTCGATCCAATGTTTGTCATCCTTGGCACAAGTGAAGAACTTGAGGTGGTGCTATGAAACTGACCCGCTGCCCTGTGTGCCATACCAACCTACATTTGGATGCACTCATTCAAGACCAAGCTGGTAAAGAACTGCTCGCTGATGTTTCAAACATGCCGGATTTTGTCGCGCGGCCGCTGCTGTCTTACCTCAGCCTATTTCGCCCTGCTAAGTCCGATTTATCGAACAGCCGAGCGCTGCGCCTGATGCGTGAAGTGACGGATGAGTACCGAGTCGATCACCTGCTTGCCACAGCGTTAATTGAATGCGTGCAAAAGCTTCGCGAGAAGCGTACGCAGTTTAACGACACGAAACCCATGGCAAACCACAACTACCTAAAGCAGGTGTACAAGACGCTGGCGGTTCGCAACAACGTGCAGATAAGCGAGCACAAACACAAAGACGACCCAGCCGAAGTAACCACCAAACCAGACAACAGCGCTTGGTACATCGAGCAAGCAGAGCGAATGCTCAACATTGGCCAAGACCCACTTGGCGAGAAAAGCTCGATAGCAAACAAGCTGCGTGAAATGAATTGGAGTCCAAGCAAGTAAGCGAAACAAGCAAGGTTCGCCTTGCTTGTCTGCCTAGCGTGGCGGCTAGGTACTGATGAGCAGCCAAAAAAATGGAGGGTTAAATTATGTTTGGTGAATACACGCCACTAATGAAGCCTAAGTTATTACAACGCCGCTTAGCCAGTGGCAAGGCACAAATTGACCCAATATTGGGGTTAGAAAAGTACTGCGCGCGCTGTCGTGAGTACTGGCCGCAAGACACCTTGTTCTGGACGCCAATGCGCACCAGACCAGATGGCCTACAAGACTGGTGCAAATGCTGCCAGCTTGAAGTGAGAAATGCAGCCAACCGTGCTAAAGCGCTAGCAAAGAAAGCGGCTTAGGAGGATTTATGAAAAATGTGATGAGTGAATTAGAGAATAACGTAAAAGCCAGCGCTGTAATGAACTTTGTCGAGACAATTCGAGGAGCGTACGGGGCAGGATTTATCGATAACAATCCAACGGTATACGACATCTACCGTTCGGCGCAAAATCACGTCAAAGACAATTACGGCATTGATACTGAAAATTGGGATGATGAGCTAGCAAAAGAAAGTAGAGCTGCGGGTGAGTTGGAGCGACTGCGCAAAGAGTTGGTAAAAATCGACCCGAAGCTCTTAGATGTTGAGGGCAGTATTGTTGAGGCATTTGAATCTGCGCAAGAATCAGGATGTCGCATAGAAGAATGCATTCATGATGCAATCGAGGAATATGGAAAAGCTGTTTTATCAAAGCTAAACAGTAAGGAGCAGTAAATGTCTAACTTACTTAAACTCATCCAAATCGGTAAGCGCGAACTGGCGCTTGATGATGACATGTACCGCGATATGCTAGAGCAAACTGTTGGCGTTCGCAGTGCTAAAAACCTTAGCCAGTGGCAACTTTCCAAGGTGCTCGATCACATGAAAGGCTTAGGCTTTAAACCAAAGCCAAGCAGCCAACCAAAACCGCGCGCACAAGAAGTGAGCAAGATTAAAGCGATTTGGATCACCATGCACAAACAAGGCTTTGTTCGTAATGGTAATGACGCCGCCATTGATGCTTACGTTCGACGAATGACAACAAGCATGAATGGCCGTGGCGTTGAGCGTGCGAACTGGCTTAAGTCTCACCAAGCGGCTGAGGTGTTAGAGTCTTTAAAGAAATGGCATTACCGCCTAATGTCTGAGGTGATTATTTCTAAGGAAGGTCGCATTCCAACAAACGATCGCGGAACAGACCACGCAGGCTATGATAAGTTAGCGGCATACTATAAGGAGAATTATTGTGGCTAAGTTGATTAAGGCTAACTGTACTGTGTTCATTGATGGTAAGGAACTTCCAGGGTTCAAACCACTTTATGAAATGTATGGCTTTAAAACCAATGAGGATTATGAAAACTTCCTTGTGTTAAAGGTCAGAGAAAAAGAACAGTACATCTATACCGAGTTGCGTGAGCGTGTTGGAGGAATGAGGCTATCTCTTGACGAATCGCACGATTCGATTACGCCATCACATTTAACACATCTTCTTGTAGCAATAACTCATGAATGGACAGTGAGCCAAAGAGAAAAATATCAGCAAACAAAACACGCTAGGTTGTTTGATGAAGGTGGACTTCTGTCCGATAGCCCAGAAATAGATTACATTCTAAAAATGGGATTTGATGATAATACGGATGAAAACGACTAAGGAACAAACCGTGAATAAACTAAAATTACTTTTAATGTCAGTGGCTTTGATGTCTTTTAATGTTGTTGCTGAAGACAAATTCGGCAATTGGTCATTTGATCAAGATTTCAACGCTTACACATCGACTGAAATTGTTCATAAAAAAATGACAGGCATGTTGAAAATTGGTTCGGACAAAACTCTAAAGTTTGGCATGTTTCTGCCTTATGATCAGTGTTATGTTTCAGAGGGATATTCAGAGCCGCTAGGTAAAATACTTGTGCTTGGTCAGTACCAAGACTTCCGCTTGCAATGTATTGGTGAATCTCAAGCAGTGGTTTTTGCTAATGAAATAAACGTTTCTGACGCAATCATTCGGAGCATGGTTAAAGATGGGAACATTTGCCTAACGATAGAGGAAAACAAATTTTGCTTTAGTGGCAATGGTGTTAAAGAACTAAAATCATTTGCAGCAAAATCCTAAACCCATCACAAGCCACCGCACCCTGTTGTATAGTGAAAACGCCTCCCAAATGGGAGGTGTTTTTGTATTTGGAGGATGCGATGAGACAGCAAGAAGAAAACCTAGACATGTTCGGAATGGAAGGCTTAAGCCTTGATGATGTGGATTCATTACTTGATGAGGAAGAGTCAGAACGTTGGCCTGAAGCCGTGCGCCAAATGTATGATCTGTTCCGTTATGAGTTACAAAAAGCTGGCGTTGATGAGTCAATTGCTATTAATCTTATCTCTGCCACTTGCCAAACCTTCGGTGGTATGCAATTTTATTTAGGCCGTGGCAAGGCGCTTGAGCGCCACTTGCGGGATTTGAAAATCTGGCACGAGTTCGATGGCAAGAACGTGCAAGAGCTTATCCAAAAATATGGGGCGTCTTATTCTCAGGTTTATCGAGTGCTTGCCAAAATGCGCAAACGCGAAGTGAAGAAACGCCAACCTGACCTATTCCAATTTCCCGATACTAACTAGTAGTTCCCGCTGCGACTCACCATAAACCTCACTCTCTAAGCACAATCAATTTATCGTTATTACGCAATTGGTTGTGCTTTTATGCTTTCAGATACTCCCCTAAATAACTGGCCTTTCAACACAGAAGGTTACTCTGAAGAGTTCTGTCATTCAGTGCTCTTTATCCTCACTGTTGAAGGTGGCCTTCGTGATGATGGCGGCTATGTAAACGACCCTGCTGACACAGGCGGCGAAACAAAGTTCGGCATTAGCAAACGAGCTTACCCAGACGTAGACATCAAAAACCTAACGATCGATGATGCGGTAGCCATCTACTACAAAGACTATTGGCTAAAGGCCAAGTGTGAAGAATGGGCTGGCCCTATCTCTCTTATTCAGTTTGACTCAGCCGTTCAGCACGGGCCAATCAAAGCAATCAAACTTCTTCAAGAAATCTCTGGCGTTCATGATGACGGCATCGTTGGCCCCGCCACTCGGAAGGCCGTTCAATCTCACGATGTGGAATACCTGTCTTCACGCTACCTGTTACGCCGTGGCCGTTACTACGCCCGCATCCTTAAGAAAAACCCAAGCCAAGGCCGCTTTATTGAAGGTTGGTATAACCGCCTTGTGCATGTCATGAATGCGGCTTGGGAGCTTCAGTAATGACTCAGCGCAGACTGTACAACTGGGAATATGCCCAAAAGCGAGGCCGCGAGAAGCGCCTCGAAGCGGAGCTAAACGCTTATAAAACAGGCTCCCCTGTACCGTCTGCCCCTCCACTTTTTAGCCACGATGCCACGTTGCAAAAGTACTTCAACATGGCATGGCAACGTGTTACCCAAAATGAAATTGAGCGTCATTTAGGCTTAGCCAAAACGCCACAGGGAACCGACCTTATTTCTAAAATCAGGAGTTTAAAACAATGTCACTTCTCTCAATCGCCGCGTTAGCGCTGAAGGTTGGCCCTGCGGCTATTCGCGGTATCTCAAGTTTGTTTGGTGGTAGCGATACTGCCGACAAATTGGCTGATGCGGTTCAAGAAGTTGATGCCGTTCTTGGCATGAGCAAAGAGCAAAAGGAGCTGGCTGTTACGCGCAAGCTTCAAGAGCTGTCGCCTGAGTCAATGGTCGAGCTGGAACGCATCAAGCTTGAAATGGAAAAAGAACTGACCCGCCGCATGGAGTTGGATCTAGGTGATAAACAAGCCGAGCACCACGAAACACAAACCACCATTCGTGCCGGTGATATGGCGCAAGATGAATACGTCCGACGGACACGACCAAAGCAAGCGCGTCAAAGCTTCTGGGCTGGCACCTTATATATCTTTTTAATGACGGCAGCTAAGGTTTTCGGCTTTTCGGAAACAGGGCCGGACGTCACCATCACACTAACTTTGTATGCCCTGTCGTACTCTTACCACGGTTTACGTACTCTGGATGGTTTTGCTCCTTATTCAAAGTCGAGTGGCGACAAAGTCATGGGTGTTATCGGCAATGTGATCAAGGGGCGTAAATGACCGACCAATTCGATAAGGCGCAGGAACTAGAGCAACTGTTCCGCGATAAAGCCATTAACCATCAACTAACTCAATGCTGCATAGAACAGCCAGATGAAGACGAAGACGGGAACCGATACTGCTTAAGCTGTGGTTCGGTAATCTCGCTAGAAAGAATTGAGGTGCAACCCAATGCGGTGCGCTGCGTCAGTTGTCAGTCTAGGAAGGAGCCCTAATGGAATACGAATGGGTAAAGACATGGTGGCCTATCGTGTGGGCTGGCGTTTTAACAGTGGTTCAAGTGATTCAGATCTTGCTATCCAAAACCTACGCCAGACGCGAAGAGGTGCAGGAAGTGAGGCGAGAAATGGACGAGCTAAAAGCGCAAGTTGATGCACTGCCAACGCGAGATGAGATCACGAAACTCACTCTTGAACTTTCAGAAGCGCGCGGAGAAATGAAAGAACTGCGCGCTCAAATACAACCTGTTGAGCACCTCGCTCAACTGCTTTTAGAGCAACGTTTAAATGATGATAGATAGAGGTTCACATGTCCTTTAAAGAAGTATTAAAAGAAGACCAGCGTCTTGTGATCTTGCGTTCATTGCACGAAATGGACGGCTTTGAGGCTAACGAGTCTATTTTAGATTCGTGCCTTGATGCTTACGGCCACAAGATTAGCCGCGACGCAGTTCGCACTCATCTCGCCTGGTTAGAAGAACAAAGCCTTGTCACACTGCGTGAAGTCGCCGATTGCCAAATTGCCACCCTAACAGGCCGTGGTGAAGATGTGGCAACAGGTCAAGCGCGTGTACCTGGTGTTAAACGCCCACGAGCAAAGTAAAGGGGCTGCTATGAAAAAGGCCGTTAACCGCAAGTCAAAAATCGAGCTGCTACCAGAAGAGATCCGCGCCCAGCTTAATGTGCTTATTCGCAGTGGCGACATGACACAGAAAGATATTCTTGAAGCCGTCAATGCCATGATTGAAGAAGCGGGCCTGTCAGATGAAGCCAAGTTAAGCCGTTCGAGCTTTAATCGCTACGCCAAACGTATGGAAGATATGGGCCAGCGCTTGCGCCAGTCTCGCGAGGTGGCCGAAGTGTGGATCACAAAACTTGGCGAAGCACCAACATCCGATGTGGGTAAGCTGCTGCAAGAGTTTGTGCGAACCATGGCGTTCGAAACTTCGATGAAGCTAATGGAAAGTGCTGAACAAGATGGCGAAGTGATCGCGCCAAAAGCACTAAACCAACTTGCACTTGTGGTTCAGCGTATCGAGCAAGCGGCCATGACCAGCCACAAAGTAGAGAAAGAAATCCGCAAAGCCTTTGCTGACGAGATGGCCGACAAAACGGAACAGGTCGCGAAGAAAGCGGGACTCACATCAGACACAGTGAAGATGCTAAAAGCAGAGCTGTTAGGGATTGCCTAATGACAGACCAATCCAATGTCAACAAAGTTACCGAAGCCGTCCTTGTCAAGTTCGACAAGGATGAGCTTTTACTTGGCTACCAAAAGCGCTGGATAGCCGATGACTCAGTGCTCAAGATAGCCGAGAAGTCACGCCGTACTGGTTTGACGTTTGCCGAAGCGGCCGATTCTGCACTCAGTGCTGGAGCAGCCAAGGGCGAAGGTGGCAACAACGTGTTCTACGTTGGTTCGAATAAAGAGATGGCGCGCGAGTTCATTGATGCTGTGGCATTGTGGGCCAAGACGTTCGACAAGGCCGCAGGCGAAGTTCAGGAAGATATTCTCAACGATGAAGACAAAGACATACTCACCTTTGTTATTTACTTTGAGTCTGGCTTTAAGGTGCAAGCGCTATCGAGCAATCCATCAAACCTACGTGGTATGCAGGGGACGGTTATCATTGATGAGGCCGCATTCCATGAACGCCTAGCGGAAGTACTGAAAGCTGCCCTCGCTTTAACCATGTGGGGCTCTAAGGTTCGCCTTATCTCTACCCATAACGGTATTGATAACCTCTTCAATCAGCTAATCCAAGACAGCCGAGCAGGAAAGAAGCGTTACTCGATCCACACCATCACGCTCGATGATGCGTGTCTGGAAGGTTTGTATCAGCGTATTTGTCAGGTCACTAAGCAAGAGTGGTCACAAGAAAAAGAAGACGAATGGAAAGCTAACCTACTCAAAGACACGGCAACCGAAGAAGATGCACTGGAAGAATACTACTGTGTGCCTAAGAACGGTGGCGGTGCTTACATCAGCCGAAGCTATCGAGAGCGTGCTGCCAGCCTCGATGCGCCAGTTGTGCGCTTCACGGGTACAGCTGCTTTCAACCAAGCGGGTGAAGGTGAGCGAATGCGCGAGATGCAAGAGTGGCTGGTTGAAAACGTTGGCCCATTGCTTAGAAAGCTGCCATCGAGCCTGCGCCATGCGCTTGGGGAAGACTTCGCCCGTAACGGTGACTTAACCGTGTTCGCACCTATCACCGTTGAAGACGATACTAAACGCACGGTGCCATTCTTGGTTGAGCTGGCGAACGTCCCGTTCAAACAGCAAGAGCAATGCCTTTACTACATTTGTGATCGCCTGCCTCGCCGAGATGGCATCAAGCTCGATGCGCGTGGTAACGGCCAATACCTAGCCGAGCAGGCGCGCTACAAATACGGCGCAGAAGTAGAAGAAGTGATGCTCTCTGTTGCGTACTACCGCGAGAACATGCCGCGCTTTAAAGCCGCCTTTGAAGATGACGAAATCAAACTGCCTAAGCATGAGGACGTCATCACCGATTTAGGCCAGATCCAAATCTATCGTGGTGTGCCTGGTATCGATGACAGCCGCACCAAAGGAAGCGATGGAAACAAGCGCCACGGCGATAGTGCGATCGCTATCTTCCTTGCTTACTTGGCATCCAAAGAAGACATTACCCGTTACGAACTGCACACCATCCGACCTGAAGGCGACGAAGCGCAGCGCCGATTCTTTGGAAGCGCAAAAGACAACAACCGATTTGACGACATGCCGCGCACAGATATGCGTGGTAAAGGGATTCGACTATGAGCATTCAACTTGTTGACCACCGTGGCAACCCAATCAAGGCCGATAAAGAAATACTGTCAGACGACATTGCGCGCGCCTACACCACTGGCGTTCGTAACCCTCGCCCTGCGAGTGTGGCCTCTACCTTAGCGCCTCATCGTTTGGCGTCACTGTTACGTAGTGTCATTGAAGGCACCAACCCAGAAGACTACATGACGCTAGCCGAAGAGATGGAAGAGCGAGACTTACACTACGCCGCGCAGCTTCGCACCCGTAAGCTGGCCGTTGCCGCGATTGAGCCGACCGTCGAAGCCTACAGCGAAGACAAAGCCGACATGGAAATGGCCGAGCGCGTTCGCCAGTTGATGAACGACGACAAAATCCCAGAGCTATTCTTTGACTTACTCGATGGCCTTGGCAAAGGTTTGTCTGTAGTGCAGATTTTGTGGAACACCAAGAAGACCCCGTGGAAGCCCTTCGACTACAAATGGGTAGACCCACGTTACCTGCGCCAAGACCAAGAAACCCTAGAGCAGATCTTACTGATTAGTGAAGACGCACCAAGCGGTGAACCACTAGAGCCGTACAAGTTTATGGTTCATACTCCTCGATCTAAATCTGGCAGCGTATGGCGCAATGGCCTAGCCCGTTTGGTCGCGGTGATGTACATGCTCAAGTCCTACACCGTGCGCGACTGGTGGGCGTTTGCTGAGGTGTTCGGTATTCCGGTTCGCGTTGGTAAGTACGGCGCGAACGCCAGCGAAGAAGACATCAACACTCTGATTAATGCCATTGGCCGTATTGCCAGTGATGCAGGTGCGGTGATCCCAGAATCGATGAAGATGGAATTCATCGAGAGCGCCAAAGGCAACAATGGCGATAGCCTATTCGAGAACATGGCCCGTTGGTGTGATGAGCAAATCTCTAAGGCGGTGCTAGGTCAAACCATGACGGCCGATGATGGCAGCTCTCAGGCTCAAGCCGTAGTGCATAACGAGGTGCGCCTCGATATCGCCAAGTGGGACGCGCGCCAGCTTCAATCTTGTGTGAACGAGTACCTGGTCAAGCCGTTCATTATCCTCAATTGGGGTGTGCAAGAGCATTACCCGAAAGTGAAGATCAACATTCCAGAACCGGAAGACTTGAAGCTGTTGGTTGAGAGCGTAACGCCATTGATTGACCGTGGCATGAAAGTGCCTGCTTATGCACTGCGTGATAAGTTTGGTATCCCAGAAGCAGAGGAAGAAGAAGAGCTGCTTATGCCAGTGAGCCAAGCTTCAATGCAGGGTTTTAAAACCGACTTAGAAACCAGTTTAAACCGCAGTCGAATTGCGATTAACCGTGTATCTAAAACCGCTGACCAAGAAGTTGAGACGTTAACGGATGAAGCCATGGATGAATGGGAAGAAGTCGCCACCGACTTTATGAACCCGATTCTTGAACTCGCTAACCAGTCAGACAGCTACCAAAGCTTTGTCGATGCGCTGCCGCAGTTACAAGAGCAACTAGGTGCGGAGCAGTTCGTCGAGCAGATGGCGCAGTTTATGTTCCAGATGCGTGGCTACGGAGACGCCAAAGATGCCTAAAGACCCTTCGTCTCAAAGTATGGTGCCAAAAGAATCACTCGATTGGTTCAAGCGCAAAGGCATTGAGCCAGGCTTTGATTACCGGGACGTTTGGCGACAAGAACACAACAACGCTTTCACTGTGGCAAAGATGCTAAATGCCGATCTACTCGTTGAAGTAAAAGCCATGGTGGAAGATGCCATTGAGAGCGGCCAAACCTTCGAGCAGTTCCGTGATGCACTTAAACCACTGTTGGTGAAGTCCGGTTGGTGGGGAATTCAAAGCATGGTTGATCCACTAACAGGTGATGACAAGCCCGTGCAGCTTGGTAGCGAAGGCAGAATCAAAACCATCTATCGTACCAACATGCGCACCGCGCGTGCTGCTGGTCAATGGGAGCGAGTGGAAAGAACCAAGCGCGCCTTGCCCTATTTACTGTACCAACTGGGCCCGTCGCAAGAGCACCGAGTTGATCATGTAAACTGGAAAGGAATACTGCTACCCGTTGATGACCCATGGTGGAATAACCACATGCCACCCAATGGTTGGGGCTGCAAATGTTGGATACGTCAGGTATCTAAGTTCGAAGCCGATAAACTCATCAAAGAGAAGAAGGTGTCAACAACTGCTCCTGATGATGGAACAAAGCAGTGGGTGAACAAGCGAACGGGTGAAGTGGAAGTGCTGCCACAAGGTATTGAACCAGGTTGGAATTACAACCCTGGCAAATCACGCGAACAAGCCCTCGATGATGACCTTGCCAAAAAAGAAAGCAGAATGCGTCAAACGCTCTCTAACGGCTCTTAACTGGTTTTGAGCTACGATGAATCGTTTAAAAATGTTTAAACAAATCTGGAGCGATTTAAACAGGGTTTAAACATGGTCTTGCCTGTTTTGGGTGGTTGGTTATGGCGTTTCGCTTGCCAACCTCTTTTTTTTAGGTGAAGATTACCCCGCTGGCAGATCCTCTTTTGTCAGCTTCCAATCTTATTTTCCAAACTCTCTATCTCAGTTACCGATGCAATTCTCGTTGCAGCGGCGAACTCGCGCATTCTGAACTCCACAACTTAGTTTTCCATAACAGCTCACCAACAAGGAGGTTGTTATGTAACGTTAATCATCGGAGTTATGAATGACAGGTCCAGTTACCACCGCACTATGTTTCAGTATGTCAAAGGCAATGCAAGATGAATCAGAATCTGGCATGTGGCTGCCAATGATACCTGCTGGATTGTTTGCTGGTGTCGATGGGCGCATGTGGAACAACAGCCATCCCGATGCTGTTGTTGCAAGCTTTCAGAAAAAACGACCTTTCGATGTAGAACACTCCACTCAACTTAAAGCCCCAAAAGGTGAGCCAGCTCCAGCTGTCGGTTGGATATTGAAGCTAGAAAACCGCGACGGTGAAATTTGGGGTTACATAGAATGGAATGAAGACGGTGATGAGTACGTAAATGGCAAGAAGTATGCCTTTTATTCACCCGCTTTTGACCACCTAAAAGACGGCACTGTTACCGCATTAGCGAGCAGCGGCCTAACGAACGACCCAAACCTGAATGTTCCATCACTTAATCGTAAAGAGGCTAACGATATGACGCTTTCAAAAGCTATTCGTGAAGCGCTTAACCTTGATGAAAACGCAACCGAGCAAGATGTGGTTACCGCTATTTGTTCTTTGCAGTCTGAAAAGGAAACGGCACTAAACAGCGTAATGAAAAATTACGTTCCTAAAGAAACTCACCAGATGGCTCTAAATCGCGCCCAGTCCGCCGAAGATGAGTTGGCTGGAATTCGATCGCAAGAGATTGATGCTCTTGTTCAAGGCGCTATCGATGATGGCAAAGTCGCACCAGCTAACAAAGATATGTATGTATCTCTTTGTCGCACTGAAGGTGGTGTTGATCAATTCAAGTCTTTCTTAGGTACGGCTCCTGCTATTGCCTCTGATGCTCAGGTTAAAACGCCGAAAGATCCAAGCGGCAACCAAAAGCTCGAAGAGCACGAAGTGGCACTGTGCCGCAAGATGGGTGTGACGGAAGAAGAATTCCTCACAGCGAAAGAACAAATGAACGTAGGAGCTAAATAATGGCGACTGAAGCTCAAGTAATTGAAGCGCTACAGGCAACGATGTCGGCAGCGTACACACGCGGCCTAAACGCAGCTAACCCTCAATGGTCAATGGTAGCAACGCGAGTTCCAAGTTCTGGTGCTCAGAACTTCTATGGTTGGTTGAAAGATTTACCTGGCATTGTTGAGTGGACAGGTGACCGTCAGCTGGCTGACCTAGGCAAACATGGTTACGCCATTCCTAACAAAACATGGGAAAGCTCGATCTCGATTTCTCGTGATGAAGTGGACGATGACCAAATCGGTCACTACAGCGTTATTGCGCAGAACTATGGTGATCAAGTCGCGTACTTCCCTGACACCTTGGTCTATCCACTACTTGCTGCTGGCTTCACTACGCTTTGCTATGACGGTCAGAACTACTTTGATACTGATCACCCTCTTGAAACTACACCAGCAACAACGTTCTCCAACGTGGTTGGTAACCCAGCAACAGACACTGGCGAACCGTGGTTCCTGATTGATGATACGAAAGTTCTTAAGCCTATCGTGTACCAAGAACGTCGCCCGTTTGTGTTCAAGAACATGAACCCGAATGAAGAGTACACCTGGTTTAACAACAAGTACGCAGCTGGTGTCGATGGCCGTTGTAACGTTGGCTTCTCATTCCCTCAGTTGGCGATTGGCTCTAAGGCAGCGCTAACAGAAGCGAACTATGAAGAAGCGAAAAAGCTACTTCAAACCATGAAGAAGGTAGACGGCACGCCAATCGGTGTTCGTGCAACCAAATTAGTGGTTGGCCCAGGTAACGACGCTGCTGCTAAGAAACTGATTTCTCGCATGTTGATCGAAGGCGGCGACTCGAACATTTATTACAACGATGTAGAGATTGTTGTTTCACCACTGATTAGTGCATAAGACGTAACCGCTTATCAGCCATAAGGCGATGACGAGCTGGCGGTGTTCATTCACCGCCACGTTTAACCGGAGACAAAGATGAGCACCAGAATAGAAATTAATCCAGACGACTGGACGCTAATCTCAAACGCAGCTGCGGGATTTATGGAGAACGAAGGCGGAAGCGTCGCCAAGTATCGTGTTGAGGATGCAAAGCCATCAGCTCAGGAAAAGTGGGGACACAACCTAAAGCGTGAAAAAGGTATTGGTTGGTCACGCGCTGTGGCTAAACCAATCTATGCACGAAGCGTTACCGCTAAAACTCACCTGATTGTTACCGAGGGTTAAGCATGTTTTTTGTAGGTCCTCCACTTATCACACAAAGTGCCGCGCCAGTACCAGCGTCTGTTTTGCTGATGCGTGCAAGCTATGTGACCCAAGATGCTAATGACCTCAAGCAAACACTGGCGGTAAACGATACGCCTGAGACCATTCAGTTCAATCAGATCCCTTTGGCTTCTTCAGATCTAGATCTGGACTTGCTTACTGGTGAAGTCACTGCATTGAAGGACTTCAATGGTATGGCGAGTTTGAATGTATCAATCCTTCGTGAGCTCTCTGGTGCTGGAAATACTGACTGGGGAATGTTCATCGAAGTCTTTGATTCTGGAAGCGGTCTATGGGTGCCTTATGAAGGTAGCTTGCGTCCCATTACGTTGGACAGTCAATCCACGAATGAGAAGCGCTCTGTCGATTATTCCGTCGCAGTGTCGGTGCTTGCAGGTCAGAAGTTCCGTTGGCGTCATTCTACAAATGATGTCAGTAGAACTGTCTCAATCGTCTCATTTGCGGCGGCTAATGGGTTGCCTGCATCAGCGGGTGCAATCATGAGTTTCTGGGGCATTAAGCCTTAATCAAATTTTGTTTAAAAGGAGTTCACTGTGAGTGAAACAGCTAACCAAGAAAAGCGCAAACCTCGCGCCCCAAAGTCCACCGCTGGAGCAGATAAAGAGCCAGTGGAAAAAAGTGCTGAAACCCAACCAACGCAAACCGAACAGGACGCGTTGAAAGCTGAAAAGGCCAAAGCTAAAGCTGAGGCAGAAAAACAAGCTAAGGCAGAAGCGGATGCTAAGGCTAAAGAAGCCAAAGCAAAAGCAGATGCTGAAGCTCATAAAGAAGGAAATAGTAATGAAAATGGTGAAGGTGAAACTTCAAGTGATGGCTCTATCACTTCTGATGATAGTGATGGAGATGCTCTCGGTATTCTTGGTGCCTTTAAAGTTCGCTCTAAATCAGATCAAGGCTTTTGGCGCAGTGGTGTTCAGTTTCTGCGTACCAAAGAAACCGTGGTGCTCGTGGTTGACGAAGAGCCGAAAGACCAGCCTCAAATCTTGGCTCAGGAAGGTATCGAACCAGAGCTTGTTCTGTTCATGTCTAAAGAAAAAGCAAAGCGCGTCTATGACGAACCGAACCTCGTGGTTGAAGACGTCGAGCTGTCTGACGTAATCGACATCAAAGACGATTAAGTAAAAGGTAAACCCAATGGCGACCTACGCAACCAAGCAAGACCTGATAGACCGTGATGAGCAAATGCTGTGGAACTTTGCAATTGACCGCACCACAAACCAGCTTAACGACACATGGATTAATCAGGCGTTAGACCAAGCCGACGAAGAGATTGACTCTTTCTTAGGTCGTCGGTTTGTGCTGCCGCTTGAAACCGTACCAGGCATCTTGAATAAGGTCGCCATTACGATTGCCTTTTACTGGTTAGGTGACCGCGATAACCAAGTCACCGACCTATTAGAAAAGCGCTATGAAAAAGCACTGACGACCCTAAAAGAAATTGCCAGTGGTAAGCGTGAACTTGGCTTGCCTACCATCGAAGCACCAGTGGAAAGCAGTGTCGGCAAAGTCGAGCTAGTTCAAGATAACGAGCGCTTATTCACCCGCAATAGCTTGAAGAGCATTTTGTAATGGGTATCTGGGTTGAGGTTAAAGGCGATCAAGAATTTGAACGCTATCAGCGGCTGATAAAAACGCTGTCTGATCCTCGCCATAAAAAAGACTTGCTGCATGCATTAGGCGCAGTGGTTGAGAGCCAAACAAGAAGACGTATTTCTGATGAAAAAAGTTCACCTGATGGTACCCCCTGGTCTGACTGGTCACCTAGCTACGCAAAGACTCGTCACGGCAATCAATCACTGCTTCAGGGTGAAGGTGGTTTGCTCGATTCCATCCAGTTTGTGGTCGATAGAAACCAAGTTCGAGTTGGTTCGCCATTGGCCTACGCGCGAGTGCATCAAGAAGGCTTTAACGGTGCGGTCAGTGTGTCGCCGCATACGCGCCTTGTTACCCAAGCCTTTGGTAAGGCGTTGCGGTTTCCGGTTTATCAGAACGTAAGCGGCTTTACCCGAATGATGAACATTCCACAGCGTGAGTTCCTTGGCCTTAGCCAAGATAACCAAAACGAAGTTTATGCCGTGATTGGCGACTTTTGGCAGGAGTTATTGCAATGAGTACCAGACCTGATTTCTCGGTATTAGGCTCAACCGTTTATGCCTGCGAAGAAACCGTGAACTTTTTGAAGCCCAAGCTTGAAGGCGGTCTCGATGATATTGACAAGGTGCAAGTGGTTGAACGCCACATTGGCCGTTTCGACAAAGAAGAAGATCTCAAGCGCTGGATGAGCAACCGAGATGGCGGCGTTCGAGTAGCCGCACTTCGAGTCTCTAATTACGACAACATCGGTGGCCGTGTCATCGGCACAGTCGAATTTGCTGCTTACATCTTTACCGCTGACCAGTGGGGGTACTCAAAAGACACTCGCGCTGAAGTGATCGCTGGCAAGTTAGTTAAGGCTATGTTCGGCAGAACTGCTCCACCCACAGCTTACGGAAAGGCACAAGCATTCAGAGCCGACAATATGTACAGCGGCAGCATTGATAAAAAAGGCGTTGCTATTTGGGTGGTGACATGGCGACAAGATTGGTATCTCGATGAACCAATTGATCTGACCACATTAAACGATTTCGAAACCTTTGGCCTCACAGGTGAGCTGGATGAAAACTCACCGAAGATTGAGGGTGAAGTTCAACTTCCACAATAGAGGGCAGCAGAATGACCGCTCAATTAATTCTGGTTAAACCCGCCAAGCCAGGCGTTAAGGTGCGCAAAGAAGATGGCAAGCACCTAAACGAAAAAGGCGAAAAGGTAAAACGCACCGGCTTTTGGATTCGTCGCATTAAACAAGGTGATGTGATCGACGTTGAAGCGCAAAGAAAAGCCTCAATGAAAAAAGCCCGCGAAGCGAAAGCGGCCAAAGCCAAGGCAAAAAAAACGCCTGCTGCTGAACCAGTGACTGAGCAGCACGATAACTCAGACGTTAAAGGAGAATAACCATGCCATTGGGAAACATTCCTAACGACATCAAAACGCCATTGGTGTTTATCGATTTCGATAACTCTCAGGCACTAGAAGGTACACCTGCGCAGGTTCACCGAGTGCTGGTGATTGGTCAGCAATTAGCTGGCGGCTCGGCAACACCACTAGAGCTTACCCGCATCACCACAAGCGAAAGCTATATGGACAGCCTCTATGGCAAAGGTTCTATGCTTGCTCGTATGCTGAAGAAGTTCCGCTTCAACAACAGTTACACCGATGTTTATGCATTGGGAGCAACGATTACGGGTGGGACGGCAGCCGATTGGTCACTCGTGCCAACGGTCACAACCGTCAAGGCTGGTGTGATCTACTTGCTGATTGGTGGTGACAGCGTTCAGGTTACTGTGAAGGCTGATGATGCGCGTGATGTGATTTGTGATGCGATTGTCGCAGCCATTACTGCTGATGAAAACCTACCCGTGACAGCGGCCAAGTCTGGTGCGGCTGGTTCAGAGCAGGTAGACATCACTTGTAAATGGGCTGGCCTAACGGGTAACGACATCGATATCCGCTGGAACTACTATGACGGTGAAGTGCTGCCAGAAGGTATTAGCCTTGTGCTTACCCAAACCACCCAAGGTGCAGGCACGCCAGACATGACAGAGATTATCTCTGCCATTCCTGATGAATGGTACAACCACATGGTGATGCCGTTTAACGACACCCAAAGCATGAACACCCTACGTGACGAGTTGATCGAGCGTTGGGGCCCACTGCAAATGATGGAAGCGATTGGTTACAGCGCCTTCCGTGGTACGTTCGCTGAAACGGGTGCCTTTGGTACGGCGCGTAATGACTTCTTGTTTACCAGTATTGGTACCAACTTGTCACCAGAGTCGCCTTATGAATGGGCGGCAGCGTATGCGGCTATCGGCTCTTACTACCTAGCAATTGACCCAGCGCGCCCACTGCAAACTCTGGTTCTGCGTGGCATTAAACCACCGTCAAAGGCAGACCGTTGGCCTCAGTTCCCAGAGCGTAACCTGCTACTTGGTGACGGCGTTGCAACCTTCTTTGTTACACCAGGTGAAGAAGTGGCGATTGAGCGTGAAGTCTCGATGTATCGCGTGAACAGCTTTGGTGATCCGGACCCAAGCTACATGGACATCACCACACCTTCAACGCTTGGCTACCTGCGCTATAGCTTGCGCACTATGGTGACCAACCAGTTCCCGCGTCATAAGCTGGCGAACGATGATGTGCTCGATGACCTTGACCCAGGTCAACCAGTGGTGACGCCTAAGCTGATGCGTCAAGCCATTATCAACTTGGCGACGACCGATTGGGTACCGAAAGGTTTAATCGAAGATTTAGAAGGCTTTAAAGAGTCTTTAGAAGTCTACCGTGACACCAGTGATCAAAACCGTCTGAACTGTATCTTCCGTCCAGACCTTGTTAACCAGTTGCGTGTATTCGCAGCGCTGAACCAATTCAAGCTTTAAGGAGAAGTTAGATGGCTATTTTGGGGCAAGTAACCATTCGCGTGAATGGTAAGCAAATTAAGTCAAAAAAAGGTTGGACGCTAACGCCAGCAGGTTACAACACCACTGAGCACAATGGGCCTGGTCGTTCTTGGGGAGTGTCGCGTGAGTACCAAAACCCGTCACTCAGTGGGCCGATTGCGGCGGCAGAAGATGTCGATGTGTTGGAAATCAACAATATCACCGATGCCACTATCGTTTGGGAAGGTGATAACGGTATTGACTATCTGATTACGGGTTGTGCGCCACAGTCTCCTTTCACGCTAAGCGACTCTGGTGACATTCAAGGCACATTCCGTGGCAATAAAATGGAGCGCATCTAATGGCTGTTCTCACATTTGAACTTGAAGATGGTTTGAAGTTCGGAGAAAAGACGCTTCGCAACGTTGGACTTCGAGAGTTGACGCCACAAGATGTCTTTGATGCGCAAATTGCCTCAGAAAGACTGGGCTTGATTGAAGGTCGTCCTTATGCATACACAAGCAATGTTCAAATGGGAATGGAACTGCTTTGCCGACAGGTTGAGTTTATTGGCGACATCCAAGGGACATCTGTCAAAGAGCTGCTTACTCTTTCTCAAAATGATTTTGAGCTTCTTCAGAAGAAGGCTAAAGAACTTGATAAGGCGATGGTGCCAGAAGAAGTAACGGAGGCATTGGAAGCGCGGGGGCGAGATTGACTCGCTGACTAAGCCACTCAAGACCTTGCTCCTAAATATGGGGGCAAGGTATCCAGTCAGCGAATTAAAGCACCTTCCTATCCGCCATATATTCGAGATGCTGCTGTTATTAACCGAAGGAACACATCATGGCTAATAAACTCGAAACAGACATTGTTCTGAATCTTCAAGGCAACCTCGCCGCAAAAGCTCGTCAATACTCAAATCAAATGTCAACGCTAGGCTCTCGTAGTCAGAGAGCTTTTGCAATGATGGAACAATCCGCCAAGGCTGCAAGTCAAGGGATTGATACTTGGGGTAATCGAACTGTTATTGGTGCCGGTGCGGTGGCCTTTGCTTTTGAGCGTACTTTCATCAAAACCGCCGCAGAGTTTGAACGCTATCAAGTCATGCTCAACAAACTTCAAGGCTCGGAAGAAGGAGGAGCAAAAGCCCTACAGTGGATTGAGGATTTTACCCAAAATACTCCTTATGCGGTGAATGAAGTTACGCAAGCTTTTGTGAAGCTGAAAGCGTTTGGTCTCGATCCTATGGATGGCACCATGCAAGCTATCGCTGACCAAGCTGCCATGATGGGAGGTACGGCGGAAACGGTTGACGGCATCGCGCTTGCGCTTGGTCAGGCATGGACGAAAGGCAAGCTGCAAGGAGAGGAAGCATTGCAGTTGCTGGAACGTGGTGTGCCAGTTTGGGATTACTTGGTTCAAGCCAGTAAAGATTTAGGCAAAAACAACGGTATTGGTTATACCGCCGCCCAATTACAAGAAATGGCAAGCAAAGGACAATTAGGAAGAGAAGCCATTGCAGACTTAATCAAGGTTATGGGACAGATGTCTACGGGTGCTGCAAAAGAGCAGATGAACACTTGGAATGGCATGGTTTCTAATATGGGTGATCATTGGAAGCTTTTTCAAAAAGACGTCATGGAAAGTGGTGCGTTTGATGTCCTCAAAGACCAGCTTGGTGAGTTCTTATCTATGCTCGATGAGATGAAGAAAACTGGCGAATATGACGAATTTGTAGAGACCATCGGCGAAGACTTAGTAAATGGTTTCAAAGCAGCGGCTGAAGCTGCAAGAGAAATTAAAACCGCAGGTCAAGAAATTATGCCTGTTGTAAAAGAAATTGCCTCTATGGCGGGTTCAATGGTTGATATGGTTGGTGGGTATGGAAACCTCGCAAAAATCATGGCCTCTATCTATGCCATTAACAAAATGATTCGGGTTAGCTCTCCACTGCTTAAAGCAGGTGCTGCTACAGGTGGTTTCATTTTGGATAAGGTCACCAAAGGTAAAGGAAAAGGTGGCGCAATCGGGCAAGCGGCTTCTACTCTTGGTGCAACACCAGTGTGGGTAGTAAACATGCCTGGTGGTGGCATGGGTGGAGTTGATATTAATGGTGCTAATAAACCAGGCTCTAAGGTTCCTAAAAGTGGTAAGTGGTCTACAAAAGCTTTAATTGCCGCAAATAGTGCCTTTGATATTGGTTCAAGCTATGCAAAAACATTTGGACCAGCCGCTGCGCTAATGTTGCTCGCTAATGCAAATGAATATGATCCATCCAATCCGACTTTTAAGCCGATAGACTTCGGTCAACAGCAAAAGCCAGAGCCTGAAACCCCAAAAACAAAAGCCGCAATGGATCGCTTTAATGAGGCATTTAAGCGTCCTGATTCTCCTTTCGCGCTCGCCGGACAAAGTCCACTAGGCAACATTCATTTACAGGTTGATGTGTCAGATGACCGCGTCAAAGTCACGCCAAAATATGTGCCGCCTGGTTTCAGTATTGACCCAGACACTGGCGCGAATTAAAGAGGTGATAAATGTCGTTTGAAGAACGTTTAATGGCCTCGATTCGAGGCGTTGAATTTGAATTGGAAGATGTGTCTGGTGACATTGGTCGCCGTGCGATCCCTCACGCCTACCCGAAGCGTGATCAAGGCTATACCGAAGACAATGGTCGCGTTCTGCTTGGTGAGCAAATCAGTGGCAAGGTGGTGGGCGTTGATTACCAATCGCGTTTGCTCGATGTTATCGAGGCGATAAATACACCAGGGCCATGTGAAATGATTCACCCTTGGTTTGGTGTGCGTAAAGTTCAGATTGGCCGTGGCAGCTACCGATTAGTGAACCGCCAAGAAGGTGTTGCAACCTTTAGCTTTGAAGTGTTTGAGACGGGCGAAAACCTGTTTCCTACTTCAGAGATAGATACCTCAAGCAAGATGGCGCAGGATGCACAGGCAAGCCAAACCGCCGCCAATGAAGCATTCGAGAGTGCCTATGATGAGACGGCCACCAAAGGCGTTGGCGATATGGTTGATCAATACCTCGATGACCTAGACGAATTTACTCGCGGGTTGCCATCACTGCCGACAGAACTGCGTGAATGGACAGACCGCTTGCAACGCACCAAAGATTCCGTTGGCAAATTATTAGCCTACCCAGGAGAGTTAGCGCGTGAAACCATGGGCATTCTGGAAGATGTGAAAAGCGTGGTCAAAGACCCCATTCGCGCACTTGAAGTTTATGACAGTGTCGCTAACCGATGGAACGGCATGCGCGCTGAATTGGCCGTTACAGGTGGTTTGAGCCGTAATATCGTCAGTGATTTTGATTCAGCCTCATCGGTATCCCAAACCTCAAACCCCGCTGAACAGCAAAAGATTTTGGCGAATGCTGATGCCTATAAGAATTTGATTGCGAGCTCTGCGGCTGTCTCTAAAGCGTCTGCTTTGTCTGATGCAACCTATCAAGCCTCTCTGATTGACCAGACTCAAACCATCGAGAGTTTGACTGGTTCAGAGCGTCAGGCCGTAGTGACAGGCCAGCAGCTTAGAACTATCGGCAATAAATTGGCGTCGAATCTTGCTGAGTTGTCTGCCGATGCAGTAGAACGCGGTGACTCTGCGCTGTGGCGTAACCTTCGCCAACTTCGCCAGTCTGTATTGCAAGACACCAAAGCCCGCGCCGAGCAGCTACCGCAACTGAGTGTTGTTACACCAACCACTACGGTTCCTGTTGCTCTGATTGCATGGCAAGAAACAGGCGATACGGAGAAACGTAATAGCATCGTTCGTCGTAATGGTTTGGCAAATCCTGCCTTTGTGATGCCGAATATGGATATCGAGGTGATCAATGGCCGATAAAATCACCCTAAGCGCAGGCGGCAATATTTACAGTGGCTGGACTAAAGTTTCCGTCACTCGATCATTGCAAGCGATGGCAGGTTCATTTGATTTGGAGCTGACCTATAAGTACCAGGGCGACGAGGAGCGTTATCAAGCCTTCATGAAACCCATCAAACAAGGTGAACCTTGCGTTGTGAAGATTGGTGATGACCGTGTGGTCACAGGTTTTGTAGACGATTGGGTGCCAAGTTACGACGAGAGCCAAGTCATTATTGCCGTCTCTGGCCGTGATAAAACCGCAGACTTGGTTGATTGTTCTATCGAGTATCCGTCCGGTCAGTTCGTCAACCAAACCTTTACACAAATCGCGAATACAGTATGCAAGCCTTTTGGTATTAAAGTGATCGTCAATACTGATGTGGGCGCAGCGTTTGAGCGCATTCAAATCGAGCAAGGTGAAACCCCTCACGAGCTTCTTACTCGCTTGGCTCGCCAGCGTGGCGTGTTGCTCACTACGAATGGTTTCGGTGATCTGGTGGTGACTCGTGCTAGCAAAGAGAAAGCGGGCGTGTCGCTTATTTTAGGTGTAAATATTAAAGCCGCCCGTGGCCGTTTCAGTTGGCGTGATCGCTTTAGTCAGTTCACGGTGAAAGCGTCAGGGGCAGCATTTGGATCATGGGATTCCAATGGCTCATCAAATATCGGTGGATTTAAAGCGACGGTTTCCGATGAGGAGATCACTCGATACCGTCCAATGATTATCGTCAATGATGAGATCACCACGGCTGAAGGCGCAGCGAAGCGCGGTCAGTGGGAACGTCAGCGCAGCATTGCTCAATCAAACAGTGCGGAATATACGGTGACAGGTTGGCGCAATCCAAACACGGGGAAGATTTGGGACATTAACAAAATTGTTCCGGTTAAAGATGAGATTATGGGCCTTGATGAGGAAATGCTGATTAGTGGCTTTATGCTCGATGAGGGTGACTCAGGCCGCTTGGCCGTGTTGAGTGTGGTTCGCCCTGAAGCACTGGACATTCCAGCGCAAGCAGAGAAGCGCACAACGATTCAAGGGGGCTGGTAATGAGTGAAGTGATGAAGCGTTACGTTGACCGCCTTCTTCGCCCCATTACGCGTCGGCTTTCATCAATGCTGGTGCGCGCAATTGTGGTTGAAGTAGCAGAAAATTTACAACGTCAAGGGCTTCAGTTGCGTATGGACGACGACGAAAGCGGCGATAACATCGAGCGCTTTCAACAATATGGTTTTAGCTCCGTGCCTCCTAGTGATTCAGAGGCCATTGTGGCTGCGCTGCGTGGCAACTTGGGCCAGCGTATCGCCCTAGCGGTAGAGAAAAAGGAATTGCGTCCAAAAGGTGACCCGTTGGATGTTTTCATCTATCATGCTGAAGGCCACTCAATGCGTCTTACCAAAGATGGTAAACTCCTTATCTCAGTTACCGATGCAATTCTGGAAGCCAGCAACAGCTTCACTATTATTTCCCCACAAACATTAATTGATGGACCACTGCATGTGACAGGTGGTATTTCAACCGACTTGGGGATTTATGCGAGTGGCGTTATTGCCTCTGATACCGATTTAACCTCTGGCGGCTTTAGTTATTTAGGCCACAAACACAGAGATGCGGAGAACAGGTTAACAACCCCACCCGTGAGCTAATCATGAGCGTGAGCATCTTGTTAGACTTGGCGAAAAACGCCAGCATTATTCTAGAGGGCACTGTGCCGGAAGACTCCGTCGCTGTCCTCGTTTTGATCTCACTCTTTACCGACGCAAGAGCAGAAACCTCAGATACTATTCCAGACGGAACGACTGACCTGAGAGGTTGGCCTGGTGACAGTTTTTATGATGCGCCATGGGGCTCTAAGTTGTGGCTTTTGTATCGTGAAAAACTCACTACAGATGTCATGAATCGCGCGGTGAAATACGCCCTTGATGCGCTAAGCTGGATGACCCAAAACAATGGCAACGGCCAAATGGCAAAAAGCGTTGATGTGGTTGGTTCAATTCCTCGCTTTCAAACCCTTGCACTGACCACCACCATCACCAAACCGGACGACACTGTGATTTCATTTACCGTACTAAAACGATGGGAGGCTCAACGTGCCGTATGAGGTTCCAACGCTAAGAGAGCTGGTTGAAAGCGGTTTAATCGATATTGAATCGTCATTAGATAAGGTTTTAGAAAAGTATGGTGTCGAGCAAGCACTGAACGTTTCCGTGAGTGGTAGCGTTCGTGACCTGTACGACTATCAGACTTGGATCGTTCGCCAAATCATTCCGACGTCTGAATCTGAAGACCAGACCATTGTCGATGTCGCGCGCGCTGAAGGTGTGCCCCGCAAGCAAGCAGCACCATCTACTGGCCCTGTTACGTTTGTTGGTACTTCACCAATCCCTCTAGATACACTGATGACCCACCAGAACGGCCTGACTTATCGTGTGATAGAAGCACAAGAGCCAGATGCAGGTTCAGTTGTGGTCACTGTGCTGTGTGAAGAGACGGGGCCAGACGGTGACTTGCTCTCTGGTCAGGTGTTGACCTTGGCCTCATCCGTGCCAGGTGTACAACCTGAAGGCATCAGCGGTGACATTTCTGGTGGTGCTGACATCGAGAGCATTTCCTCTCTCTTAGAGCGCCTGTTATTTCGTAAACGTAACCCGCCTATGGGCGGCGCAGTTTATGACTATGTGGCTTGGTGTCGAGAAGTCGCTGGTGTTACCCGCGCTTGGGCTATCGATGCTTATCAGGGCGGTTCGACAGTGGGTTATGCGTTCGTGTTCGATAACCGTGAAAACATTCTTCCCACAGTGACCGATCGCGACAATATGGCGCAATATATCTTTCGTCACCCAGACCCAGCAACAGGAATAGATGTAGGTAGACCAGGTGGCATTGAAGCGATCTATATTCCCTTAACGCTCAAGGTGACAGACCTTGCGATTATTTTAACTCCAGACAATCCCGATAACCGGACCGCAGTAATGCAAAACCTGGAGGCATACTGGCGTTCGTTGTCTAATGGTTCAACGTTATATGTGAGTAAAGTGCGCACCGCCATTGGTGAAGTTGATGGCGTTGAAGACTATCAACTTGATTTAGTCGCAGACGTAACTGCAACAGATGAACAGCTTCACGCATTGGGAGACGTCACATGGGCCATTCCGTAGAGCAGTGGACAAACTCGATCGTTGCGCAGCTCCCACGTGGTGTGTTGTGGCAACGTGATACCAATTTAGACCTATACAAATACGCAGCAGGTTACGCGCCAAGGCTTGAAGCTGCCGAAGTAAGCGCCGAAGGTTTACTACTTGAAATGCGCCCTGAAACCACTAATCAGCTATTACCAGACTGGGAAGAGTACTTAGGGTTGCCAGAGTGTGCAGACGTCAAACAAACCGTAGACTCACGTCGTGATGCTGTAACAGAAAAGTATTATCGCAAAGGTGGCTTGCAAACGTGGAATATTGAAAAACTTGCTGCTGATTTGGGCTTTGATATAGAGGTTCAAGAACTGTTCCCTCATCACTGTTTGCGAGGCTGTACCTATCCACTTTATGAAGAAAAGTATCGCCACATTTTACGTATTTACGTCAAAGGCATTACACAGGCTTACGCTACCTGCCTAGACGATTGTTTAACCCCACTCGTAAGCGAAACCGCCGCCATTCTTGAATGCACACTGAATAAGTTCAAGATGGGCGGGAAATACTACGAGTTTATCTATGAGGAGAGCGTGTAATGCATAAGCTCCGTAATGGCTCGCAAGTCACTGTAAGGCCAGCACGCAAGCCAGTAATTGGAACGCCTGGATATTTTAGCGAAAGTAACGATGAAGGCGCACCAAGCATTCCAGGTCAAGATTGGTTTAATGACTGCATCGATGAGTTTTTGAATGCGCTGGCGGCTGCTGGCATAACATACGATCCAAATGTTCTAACCAACCTTTCGCAAGCTATTTCAGCATTAGGTAAAAACGCCGTTTATGACGAACTGGTTGGCATGATACTTCCAGATTCCACTATTCAAGTTTCGCGAGACCGCGCATTTCTAGCTGATGGTTCAGAATACAATCGTGCCGACTATCCTAAGCTCTGGAATAAAATTAGCGGTACAGGGATTTTAGTGTCTCAAGCTGTTATTAATGCAGACCCTGAAACGAATGCCGCTAAATACGGTGATGGAGATGGCTCAACTACATTCACACTGCCAAATTATGGATTGCGCCCTCACTTAGCAGCTGCTGGAACGCTTGGTTCTGTTGGTACCACTATTGAAGATCAGATTCAGAATATTACGGGTGCATGGGAAAGTATTAATTTCTCATCTACAACGAAATATCAAGGTGCTGTTGATGGAACCATAGAGCAAACAGGGATTGTTGGTTCGGGTTCATTAAGATACATAATGAATCATAATTTCGATGCCTCTCGTGTTGTGAGAACAGGAACCTACACTGAAGTTAATTCATCATTTCTTAACTTCTATATTATTCACGGAGAATCAGCATGAGTGAGTCATTAACCTTATATGTAACATCACATAAAACAGGTGAGTTACTTGGTCAACGTGAAGCAATTAGCGATATTAAACAACCAGATCGCTTTGTTATTCCTCCATACCAAACTCCGGTAGAGCTTCCGGAAGATAGCCTTGCAGAGAATGAGTATTGGGCCTTTTTAGATCAAAACGACAAACCAGCTCGTGACTATACATTGGGCGCATGGTTTAAAAAGAAAAAGTACCATGAAGTAACGGCTTATCATAAGCAAACCAAACACCCAAAAGAGTTTGACGATGTGTCACTAGTTGATAATGAGCATACAATCAACGTGCCACCACCTCATTCAATCTGGCAAAGTGGTAATTGGGTTCAACAAGTCGATTTATTAAAAGAAGCCAAGCGGAAAGAAATAAATCATTGGCGCGACACCCAAGAGGCTAATGCAGAGCAAAAGGTGGTCGTGAGTTCCATCGAGTGGGATGCAGGTCCAAGTGACCGTATTCGAATTGAATCAACGTTAGCAGGCGATTTTATCCCACCATTTTGGACTGATGCTAATGACATTGACCAACCAATTGGTCGTGACAGCTTGAAAGCTATTCACACCGCCATAGTCCAACGCGGGTTCGAGATTCACGCAAGGCAACGTGAAATGAAATGTGAGATTGAAACCATCACTGACTTCTCAACCTTGGAAGCTTACCAAGTAGATTGGCCTCAAGTTTAAACCCTCTTTAAACACACTAAACCCTAGTATTTTGAACATTAAATTAAATGCTCACTATACTAGGGTTCTTATGTTCATTTCTCTCGGCGCGCTACAGTCTGCCAAAATCATTGATGCTAAGAGCTCCTTTACGTTTGATCATTCTTTTCATGTGGCAAGGCTATCTGAGTACCTTGGGTACAAGATGGGATACTCTGAGACGATGCAAAGAATGCTATACCTTGCTGGGCTTGTACATGATATTGGCAAGTTAGATACCCCAGTAAGCATTTTACATAAGTCGTCTGAGTTAACTGATGCGGAGTACGCCTGTATTAAGCGGCATTCAACCGACACTCGTTATGCACTGCAAGCGATGCTCAAGTCTGAACAAATCATTGAGTGGGCGTCTAATCACCACGAAAGGTTAGATGGTTCTGGTTATCCTGCTGGTAAACATGCGTCTCAGTTGGATAAACCGAGTCGGATTATTGCCGTTGCCGATGTTTTCCAAGCGCTGACTCAATCTCGACCTTATCGTCATGGTTTAGATCTGAATGAAGTTCTGAATTTGGTGTATGAGTTAGTTGAAGATAATAAGTTAGATCGAGAGGTCTATGAGTGTATTGCAAGCAATGCTGCAGCGTGTTATCGCATCTCGACAGGAGAAGAACCGATACAGCAAAGTGCATGAAGAAAAGGGCAGTTAACCCTTTTCTATTCTATCTTATTGTTGGTTGATAAAAGCTTTAAAACGAGCTTTTGTCTTTTCGTCTGCTTTTTCATACCAGAAATGCAGCATTTCTTCTGCTGTATCTGCTTTGGCCGTTTCGGCTTTTTGAATCTTTGCAGGTAAGGTGACAGGATGAACCGTAACAACTGATTTACTCCAAGCTGCTGGTCCCCCTTTTTGATTGTAGAGGCTGATCTCTGTGCGATAATCGCGACCGATTTGCATTCCTTTTTTAACTAGCTTGTCTTGCTTTACGTTTAAACTTTGGCCTGATGTGTCAAGCATCGACCATTCAAAGTTTCTGATTTCGGTTTGAGCTTGTCGTTCATTTCGGTATTTCGGGAGTTGGAAAGTAAGGGCTTGATCACTGGCATTAAAGGTAGCGATGATTGGGTCGCTTTCTACAATGACGCGATCATTTCCTTTGTCAAAAAATGTACGGTAGCGAAACAGAATCTGACTCTCTCCATTTGGCAAGGTCAAGCTCTTCTCTGACGCAAAGAAACCACCTTCCAATTCGGGTTTCTGTTCGTTCGCGGCCAGTAATTCAATATTATCAGTCACCTTTAAAGTGACATCAGCGTGAGCAATCCCTGATACGCTTAAGACGAGAGCAGCAAGCAACATTTTTTTCATGATCGGGTTCCAGTAGTAGGCAGAAAGTAAAAGACTGCCTAGGTATGAAACGCAATTCAATACTATTTTGTGAGAGTTATGAAAAAATCATATTAACAATCCCAAAATATCGATAGTTTGGGGTTACTGATCTATATCAGTAAAAAGTTATTTTTCGATAAATAATAGTTATTATGCGCCAAAGATAACAAAATGCATGTTGATTCATATTTGCTCAACATGGATTAACCTCCCAAAATATGACCTCCATTCAGAATTATCCTTTGTCTACAACAGGTTGTGCGATTTTTCCAGCTGCATTCATGGGTTGTGTTTTTTTTTGACTCCAAGTCAGGTTTGTAATGTAACAAGGTGATAACACCCTGGATTTTTATGGGTTATCACTCGAAAAGCCCTTTAAATTTTCGTATCTAAAAAAAAGTCTTTCGAATACTGAAAGTGATGTTCTTCAACGCAGTACCGCAAGAACAGCAACAAATAAAAAAAGTGAATATTCAAGGGATGAGAGAATAGGTATGAATCGTATTACTTTGTGCGCCGCAAGTATCGCTATGGCACTGTCTGGTGCTGCGATGGCTGCACCAACTGCTCCAAGCGTTGATGTGTATGGGTCAAACAATCTTCAATTTTCGAAGATTGAATTGGCAATGGAAACCACTGCTGGCTACAACCAAATGGTTAAGTACCATGAGCAAGCAGATATCACAGTTAAGTTTAATCAGTGGAGTGGCACGACAGGTGACACTTACAAAATCTATTTTGACGGAGTTCAGGTAGCGACAGGCCCAATCACAGGTGGCCAAACTGCTGCAAACTTCAAATATGGTCAAGGTGGCTTGTACCAAATGGAAATTGAAGCGTGTGATGCGACAGGTTGTAGTAAGAGTGCACCTGTAGAAATCACAGTTGCAGATACTGATGGCTCACACCTGAAGCCACTAGTGATGAATGTTGATCCAAACAATAAGACTTACAACACTGATCCAAACACAGTAGTAGGTACTTACTTTGTTGAATGGGGTATTTACGGTCGTAAGTACACTGTTGACAATATGCCTGTCGACAACCTAACCCATATTTTGTATGGATTTATTCCAATTTGTGGTCCGAACGAGTCAGTTAAATCTGTAGGTGGCAACAGCTTTAATGCTCTACAAACTGCATGTCAAGGTGTGCCAGATTATGAAGTTGTTATCCATGACCCGTGGGCTGCTTATCAGAAGAGTTTCCCTCAGGCTGGTCATGAATACAGCTCTCCAATCAAGGGTAACTACGCAATGCTAATGGCATTGAAACAACGTAACCCAGATCTAAAAATCATTCCTTCTATCGGTGGCTGGACGCTATCTGACCCATTCTATGATTTCGTAGATAAGAAAAATCGTGACGTATTCGTTGCGTCTGTGAAGCGCTTCCTGAAGACATGGAAGTTCTATGACGGTGTGGATATTGACTGGGAATTCCCTGGTGGCGGCGGTGCTGCTCCAAACCTAGGTGACCCTGTAAATGATGGCCCGGCATACATCGCATTAATGCGTGAACTTCGTGCGATGCTTGATGAACTGCAAGCTGAAACAGGTCGTACGTACGAGCTAACTTCTGCAATTGGTGTTGGTCACGATAAGATTGAAGACGTGAATTATGGCGATGCAATCCAATACATGGATTACATCTTCGCAATGACATACGACTTCTACGGTGGTTGGAACAACGTACCTGGTCACCAAACGGCACTTTACTGTGGTACCTTCATGCGCCCTGGTCAATGTGACGGTACTGGTGTTGACGAAAATGGTGAACCGTACAAAGGCCCTGCTTACACATCTGATAACGGTATTCAATTGCTACTTGCACAAGGTGTTCCTGCGAACAAACTGGTTCTAGGTACAGCAATGTATGGTCGCGGATGGGAAGGTGTTACACCGGATACGCTCACTGATCCAAATGATCCAATGACGGGTACTGCAACAGGCAAACTGAAAGGTAGTACAACTCAAGGTGTCTGGGAAGATGGCGTTATTGACTACAAAGGCATCAAAACTTACATGCTAGGTGATGCTCACACGGGTATCAATGGCTTCGAGTATGGTTATGATGACCAAGCGAAAGCACCTTGGGTTTGGAACCGCACAACAGGTGAGTTGATCACATTTGATGATAAATTCTCTGTTCAAGCGAAAGGTGAGTACGTTCGTTCTCTTGGTTTAGCTGGTTTGTTCTCTTGGGAAATTGATGCGGACAATGGCGACATCTTGAATGCAATGCACGAGAGCCTTGCTGGTGGTACGGTTACACCTGTGAACAAGAAGCCTGTTGCGGCAGCTGGTGCAGACCAAACAGTAACGGGTCCTGCTTCAGTCGCGCTAGATGGTAGTGCTTCTAAAGATACTGACGGTACCATTGCTAGCTACCTATGGGAGCAAGTATCAGGCTCTCCAGTTGTCCTTGCTGGTGCGAATGCAGCTCAAGCGAGCTTCGATGTTGCTGAAGTAACTCAAGTTAAAACGCTAAGCTTTAAGTTGACGGTTACAGATAATGAAGGTGCTACAGCTACGGATACAGTTGTTGTAACTGTGAATCCTAAGAATGTAACACCAGTAAATGAACCGCCAGTTGCAGTAGTAACAGCTCCTGCTTCAGCGAATGCTGGTGATGTTGTTGTGGTTGATGCGTCAGCATCGACTGATCCAAATAACGATGCACTGACATTTACATGGGATGTACCTGCTGGCTTGACTGCTACAGTCGATGGAGCAACAGTGACATTTGTTGCACCGGAGTACTCAGTAGACACTTCTTTAGCGTTTACAGTGACTGCTAGTGACGGCAAGTTAACGTCTTCAGCTTCTGCTACAGTTGTGGTTGCTAAGACTACGACAGGCAACACTTGTACTAACCTTTGGGATGCAGCTGCTGTGTACAACGGTGGTGACCAAGTAACTTGGGCTGGCAAAGTCTGGGAAGCGAAGTGGTGGACTACAGGTGAAGATCCAAGCAAGTCTGGTGAATGGGGTGTTTGGAAAGAGGTGGGTGTTGCAGATTGTGCAACTAACTAATCAGTACACTTTATGTTGATACTAAAAAGCTCTGCATTTGCAGAGCTTTTTTATTTTCTGTTTTAGTTAAGTTGATGGTGTTTTTTAATGCATGAACCAAGAAATCAAAACTAGAGCACCAAAACCAAATGTAGTGATGAGCGCCATAGTGCCACCTCCAGCAGTATAGTCATGCTCAGTTACGGCAAAAGTGGTTTCATTTTTGCGAACTTTGAGAGTCATGGCGATTGGTCCCCAAACAGCAAGAAAAACCAAAATCATCCCAGCGTAATCCAGCATGCTCACAAACTTATCAGAGAATGTGTTTGCAATCGCAAGCGGCAAAACAAAGGTGAGTGCGTAAGCGATCGTTTTGTTGTTGGTAATGGCATCTATGTTTTGGTCGAATAACGCCATAGAAACGCCAAGGAATGATGTAATCAATGCAAGAGCGGAGAAAATAGCGATCAATGTGCGTAGCGTTGATTGCTCACTACTAAACTCAGCAATGAGCTCTGAAATGGAATTAAATTGGCTAATGGCTTCAGTGCCTAGGTTGCCGATAATTGCACATAACCAAGTAAGGTAGCAGATGAGTGGGATCACTGAGCCTAACAGTACCATATTGCGTAATTGCTTTTTTGATGCTTCTCGGTTGTATAACACCAAGGATGGGATAACGACCATAGATGCAAAACTGGTAAAAATGACCGCACTATAACGAATCACTTCATTAGTATGAAAAGCCGGGGTTTCAATCAAATAGTCCAGTTTAATATTGGAGAACAGAAAGCAGATCACGACAAACAACATGATCACCATAATGATGAATAATCCACGATTGAGTTTATCGACGTATGTTTTGCCTGCGGCAACAATAACCCCAGTTAAAAGACTGAACAAAATGTAGCTGAGTTGTGCAGAAAGATTGAGTTGGACGGAAGAAAAGAGTTTATGAAATAAGTCCCCAATACCGATCAAGTAAGCGATCATCATACAAACTAGAAGTAAGTAGAAACATGTGTTGATGAAATACTTCCCTTGCTTGCCTAACGTTGCTTCCGCAACGCTGCTCATCCCATTGTTGTCTTTCGTCTTAGAGCATACTTCCGTGAGTAATAGGGCTGAATAGGTGGTACCAACAAAGATCAGTAACATTAGTACTGTGCTGATGATAAACCCAAACTGCGCTAATACCATTGGGATTGCTAACATCCCTGCTCCCAATGCAGTTCCTGATAAAATAAGTGAACTGCCAAAGAGTTTCATATTCAAAGGAAATATCCTCGTTGTTTTTAGTTAATTGTGTGAATTTGTTCCGCTAATTGGACAAATGATAGGCAGGTTAACAAAGCATATGTAAAAAAAGAGGTCTGATATCAGGATCTTTCTCTTTCTGTCTCAGTGTTGATATTTTTATCATTCGCAGGGTGACTGATTTTTGGCTAAGGATAGGCGGGTATAATAAAACCAGCCGAAGCTGGTTTTATTATTTGAGTAATGGGTTAGTGATTGACGGCTCGAACTTTGCCATGCTTCAGGTCATTGAGTACCTGAGCCTTTGGACCATCAGCAATAATGCAGCCTTTCTCCATCACGATCAGCCTGTCAACGACGTCTAACATCGATGTTTTGTGTGTGATGAGAATGAGTGTCTCAGAAGGTTTCATTTGCGCAAGCTGTTGCTTGATATGCATTTCTGAACGATTATCCATTGCGCTGGTTGGTTCATCTAACAATAGGACAGGTGGGCGACCTAGAATAGCGCGAGCGATTGAAACTGCTTGACGCTGACCGCCGGATAATAACATTCCGCCTTCACCTACTTGGCGCTCTAGCCCTGCTGGGTCTTGCTGAGTAAAAACAGTAACACCTGCGCGGTTTGCTGCGTCCATTACGTCACGGTCGTCTGCTAAAGGGCGACCTAGAGTGATGTTGTCACGGATAGTTCCATAGAATAGTTGGCTGTCTTGAGGCACACAGCCAATGTTACGACGAATATCAATGTGGTGCAGCTGCTGAATATCGGTGTCATCTATCCTTACGTGACCTTCCGTTGGTTGGTATAAGCCCATGATAAGGCGTTCAAGCGTTGTTTTACCTGACCCAATCCGGCCAATAATGGCCACTTTTTCACCAGGGTTGATGGTCAAAGAAACATCTCGAATAGAGGCGATCGGTGAGTCTGGGTAATGGAACGTTACTTTATCCAGTTCAATTTTGCCGTGGACAATAGGTCGATGGATATAACGTTTACCTTCTTCTTGTTCGTCTGGCATCGTCATGACTTGTTCAATGATGGTCATGGATGATTTTGCTTGATTGTAGCGTGTAGAAAGTAGAGACAGTTGAACCATAGGTCCAATAGCTCGCCCACTTAACATGGTGGCAGCAATAAGTCCCCCCATCGTTAGCTCACCTTCTGCGATTAAATACACACCTAATATGATCATGCCAACGTTTGAAGCTTGCTGAACAAAGCCCGCAGTATTTTGGATCCCATCTGTAATGCGACGACTCTTAATATTCCAATTGGCCATGTGAGCCACAGCTTCTTCCCAGCGATATTGGAACTGGCTTTGTGCACCAAAAAGCTTGACGGTTTCAAGGCCAGCAAGGCTTTCAATTAGGTTTGCATACTTTTGGGAAGCGAGTCTTGAGCCTTCCTCAATGGCGTGACGAAGTGGCCCTTGAATAAGAATTGAATAGACGATGAGTATAATCACACCGACAATTGGAACGAGGACCAAATTGCCTGCCATTAACCAGATCAATAGCAAAAAGAGCAGTGCGAAAGGCAGGTCAATCAAGGAACCTATGGTTGCTGAAGTAAAGAACTCACGAATTGACTCAAATTCTTGGAGGTGTCGTGCAAAAGCACCGACAGATGGAGGGCGGGACTCCATCCGTATACCTAAAACTTTACTGAATAACTTGGATGAAATGAGAATGTCAGATTTCTTCCCCGCCACGTCAATGAAATAACTTCGTAGCAGCTTTAGTGAAAGGTCAAAAAGGAAAATCACAAAAATACCACTCGCAAGCACCCAGAGGGTTTCGAATGCTAAGTTTGGCACCACTTTGTCATACACTAAGCGGGTAAACATGGGGGCGGCTATCGCAAATAAATTGATCAGTATGGAAGCAATCAGGACATCGCGATAAATCTTCTTCGATTGCCAGATTGTGCTCCAAAACCAATGACCCTCACGAGTCTTCAAGACTTCTGGTGAACGTTCGTCATAACGAAACTGTTTTTTGACCAGAAAGTATCGACCCAGATAAAGCTCTTCAAGTTCCTCATAAGAAATCGAGATGGGAACTAAGCCCGATGAACCAGTAACTATTTCAGCCTCACTTCGATCTTTATTGAAGCTGTTTAGTACACACGCATCTCCACTTTTTAGTAACAAAACGACAGGGAGTACGAGCTCAGAAATGTCGTTGAGTCCAGAGCGATTCTCTTTTGCAACTAAGCCCGCTCGCTCAGCTGAGCGAGGAAATAAAAATGGTGTCAGTTTGCCATCAGTGAGTGGCAAACCGTTTATCAGAGCTTCTGGTGAATTCGCTAATCCGTAATAACGGCTAACATAAATTAACGAATTAAGCAGCGGATCTTGCATTCATTACAACCTTTTATTTATCCACTATGAAGCCTTGGAAGACTTCGATGAAGTGCTCGGACAGGAAGTCGAGCTGAGTTTGAGTTTCCACTCTTGATGCGATGGTTTTAATGCCTAAGTTATGCGCAGTTCGAGAAATTGACGTCAGTGTGAATTTTTGTTTCTCATCATCTAAATGGTGAGTGTAGAGGTAATCCAACTTGACATACGCCGGGCGGAACTCGTTGATGTAATCTAGAGAATGGAAATGTCGACCATAATTGTCGACACCGAAGTCAGCCCCAGCATTACGAACAGCATTACAGAACAGTGCTGTGTGGTGAGGTGAATTGATAAAGCAACTTTCCGGGATCTCAAAGTGAAGTTTGTCAGCAACAGATTTGTGCTTGTTGAGTAACTGTGTCACCCAACGAATAAAGCTAGGCTGGGCAATACTGCTTTGAGCGATGTTGACGGCAACTGGCTCTTCATATGCACCTTGCTCTAGTTTATTCACAATCGCTGTAATGACATATTCGTCGAAAATATGACTTGAGTTTAATTGTTCAAGGGCAAAAAGATACTGGTTGGCACTGTAGCGTTCACCATCTTTTTCTATGGTTGAGAACACTTCTCGGTGATATGTTTGCCCCCAGCTATTGTTAGCAGCTTGAAAGCGGAAGCTGAACCATTCATTGTTAATGGCTTCCTCGACAAGGTTCTTCCATTGTTGTTTACCCATTAGGTTCTGAGGTGTCTCACTCGAGACATAGCCATAAAGAAGGTCTGGATTAGCTTTAGATGTCGCCAACGCGTTATCAAGCATGGTGAGTACTTCTGTTGATGTTCGCCCTGACTCGTTGTGGACTACCCCTAGTGATATATCAGCTGAAGCCATGCCTGTTGGGTCGGCACTGATATCTTGGACGTAAGTGACAATGCTTTCAGCCACTAACTTGAGCTCAGAGTCCTCCATATTTGGCAAGATGAAGCCAAACTCTTCAGTTGAGATTCGCGCGATGGTGACATTTGGAGATGTCAGAGAGACTTTCAAATGATCGGCCAATTGGCGGATCATTCCATCACCCGCTTCATAGCCTTTGTCATCGTACAATTCTTTGATAAAGCGCGCTTCTAAAATGGCAACACCGCCGTGGCCACCTTCGCCGAGCCAAGAGTTGAGCTGACTCATGTAGTAAGCTCGGTTGCCAAGTTGAGATACTGGGTCGATGTATGCGCGCTCTCGCAGCTGTTGTGCTTCTTTGGCTTGCGCTTTAAATGCCAGTTCCACTTGCGCTGACATGCTGTTAATACCATCGACAACATAGATAAGATCTTTGGTTGCAGGACGAGGCAGAGGATCGCCAAATTGATTTCGAGCCACTTGCTCCATTTTTTCAACGATGAGTTGTAGTGGACGTAATGCGCGCTTGAGAATAAAAGAGATAGCACCTAATCCAATAAGAAAAATTAGGCAAAATGCGATAACAAGGCGTTCAAAAGCGTTCCAAAGCTGGGTGTAGGCATCCCCAGGGTGGCTGACGATCTCGACTTCCGCGAGCTGCATCCAACCGCTTGTTACTACGCGCTTATCATGGATTTTTTGAAACAAGTTTAATTTAGTAAACCATTGAGGGACATCATTAGGTTTAATTGGGTATGAGCGAATGATCTCATCACCTGTATCGAGAAAAATAAGTCGTACGACGGAGTAACTGCTGCCATCAAATAAGGCGTTAATCACCGATTCAACTGCGACTTGATCCTTATCTTCTAAATAGGGTGCAAGGGCTAATCCAACGGTATTGATGGTATTGTTTACTTCTGAGCGTTGTTGCTGCTCTAGGTTATTTCGCGTGGTGTTGAATTCGATGATAAATACAGATGCCATCAGCATCAAAAACACCGCTATCATTCCCGCGACAAGCTGTTTATATAAAGTCATATTGCCTACTCATCGTAATTGACTATCGGTTTATTCAATTTCAGTGAACGCTCACGTGCCCGCAGATCATTCCACAAGCTGAGACGTGAAGATTTACCAGCCAGTTGGCCTTTCTTCGACTTCATCAGCCAGAGGTTTTTACCGTTAAAACTGTAGATCGGTAGTAGATCCCGTCTCGTAGAAGCGGGCTTAATCACTGGATTAATATTGTCTAAAATAATGGGTTCTGCACTCGGCTTGGAGTAGTACGCGAGAACCATATGGAATTGATTTAGCTCAATAGCTTTAACATACACAAGGCGTAGTTTCTTATCTGAGACACCCAGTTCAAGCAGGGAGAAGTACTTCGCAATTGTGAAATCTTCACAGTCACCAGCGTTACTTCCAAGAAATTCTAGAGGTGTTGCCCAGTAGTCATTCTTACCCCATAAACGAATATCATTGACGAAATTAAGCTGATTAAAGAAATTGTTAACCTTGGTTAACTTATCTCTTTCTCCCAAATTTTTATATTGACTCATTTCTCGTCGCCATGTTTCTACTCGGCGACCAGCTCGGTCGCCATAGGTCGCACGCACCGCATTTACCCACTGTTGTTCTCGGGTATTTAGCGCCATAGACGTGGTTGATGCCGTGATAAGAATGAGAGCGGCGAGCCAATATTTCATTCAATGCCTTTACTGGCAGCTTAGTGTGTAAGTAACGTTTGGTTTGAGCATAAACTATTCCTTTAATGCGTTAGTTCGAGCACTTAAAATCGGTTTCATTAAGTATTCCATTACTGTTCGCTTACCTGTGATGATATCCACCGAGGCTGTCATCCCGGGGATAATTGGCAGAGACTCATCATGGTTGAGTGATGTTTCTTTAGTGCGAACCCTGACTAGGTAAAAACTGTTGCCTTCTTCATCTTGCGTAGTATCAGCACTGATGTGCTCGAGCGTGCCTTGTAATCCACCGTATTTAGTAAAATCATAAGCACTAAACTTAACAATGGCAGGTAAGTCTGGTCTTAAAAAGGCAATATCTTGCGGCGCTATTTTGGCTTCAACCAGCAACGTATCTTCACTAGGGACAATTTCGATGATGTCCATACCCGGTTGAATTACCCCTCCGACGGTATTGAAGTTAAGCGTTTTGACCGTGCCATTGACGGGAGAAACTACTATGGTGCGATTTACACGGTCTTCAAGGCCGACAGTCGACTCGGTCATCGCAGAAAGCTTATCTTGCGCCTGATTCAGTTTCTCTTGTTGCTCTGAGCGAAATTTTTGGGCCGCATCAATTCGGCTTAACATCGCCTCTTTGATCGCAGACTGTAAGACGGGTACCTTGAGTTTACTGGATGTCAACTCACGTCGAGTATCGTTGACTTGTCGTTGTAGTTTCAACAACTCAATACGAGGTACAACCCCTTCATCAGCCAGCGGTTTGGTGATGTCTAACTCTTTCTTGGCGAAGTTATAGCTTTCTCGGAGATTTCGTACTCGAGCCTGAATTTCAATTAAATCCTGTTGCTTTTGTTTGACCTGTTGATCGATAAGGGATATTTGATTTCGTAGATTATTGAGATCTTGTCGGTATTCTGCTTTTTGACGAGCAACTAATCCGGGACGTTGCTTAGCAAACTCCTCTGGGAAAACGAGTTTGCTGTAATCAAGGACGACGTTCTTTTGCCAGTTTTGTTCGTTAAATTGTTCGTTAACCGTTACGCTGGTCATGGATGCAGACAGTTGAGTAACACTTGCTGTTAAGTTGGCGACCTGTTGCTCTCGCTCACGAAAATCTGAGCGGAATCGGGTATCATCAAGTAATAGTAGCTGCTGCCCTTTTTTTACCTGCTGGCCTTCACGAATGAGAATTTCTTTTACAAGACCACCTTCAAGGTTTTGAATGACCTGAACTTGGGAAGAAGGGACGACCTTACCTTGGCCGACTGTCACTTTATCGATTTGTGCCCAAGATGCCCAAGCAATAGCAATAGCAAAAAATAAAACAATCACCCAAAGCATGACTCTTGCGTTGCTAGGCGTATTGAGAAGTAGCGCGGCTGTTTTATCATCAATGTAGTCAAGTTCAGTGGGGGAGAGCTTATTATAATCGCTTTTGCTCATTGTGATTCCTTGTCACTAAAAAGTGTTATTTAACTGATTTTATTACCCATTGACCCAAATGTTAAGGTGTTGAGAACAAAACATCATGCGCTATCTTATGGTACTTAAAGCTTAGATATATACCGATGTAAGCTCAAGATACACCTTTTGTTCTAAAATCGGGATTATTTCCCTGCATTATCATGCTAAATATTGACTGGCTCACTATCGAAAGGTGCTTCCTATGTGATGAACAGGGATGGTACAGGTACAAATCTGGTTTGATGGTTGTTTTCTTCAATTTATAGGCGCACAATCAGCAAAAAATGTTGAGGAGTAAAGATGGAACTTGAAGACATTCGTCGTGAGTACAGGAAAGGTGGCTTAAGACGCAAAGACTTGTGTGCGAACCCAATTGAGCAGTTTAATGTTTGGCTGCAGCAAGCGATAGATGCCCATCTTACCGATCCAACGGCGATGACAGTCGCAACGGTCGACCGCACTGGTCAGCCATTTCAACGTATTGTTCTACTAAAGCATGTTGATGATGGGGGCTTTGTTTTCTATACCAATTTAGGTAGTCGAAAGGCAGATCAAATTGAAGGAAACAGTAAAGTCAGCCTTCATTTCCCATGGCACCCGATTGAACGTCAAGTCCACATTACTGGGACGGCTGAAAAACTCACGGCCTTAGAGAATATGAAGTATTTTGCCTCTCGCCCAAAAGAAAGCCAGCTTGCGGCAATCGCGAGTAAGCAAAGCAGCCGGATTTCTGCTCGAGGTGTATTGGAAGGTAAATTCTTAGAGCTTAAAAAGAAGTTTGAAAAAGGTGAAATTCCAGTACCAAGTTTTTGGGGGGGATATCGTATCCGACCTGAAAGCATAGAGTTTTGGCAAGGTGGTGAGCACCGCTTGCATGATCGCTTCTTATTTTCCAAAACCGATGAACGTTGGGACATCGACCGTTTAGCCCCTTAATCATTGCCTACCTAAATGACTGCGCCGCTTATGCGGCGTAGTCACAATTTAGAACCACAGAAAGTTGTGTTTTTAATAGCGTTTGGGGGATACGTGAACCAAACCCCTTGTCTAAAGCCAAATCGATAAGATGGGCTTTACTATGTGCTCCAAACTTATGCCTTAACCTGACGACGTAGCTTTCAAATGTTTTAATCGAAATGTTCATTGCATTGGCGATGAACTTAGGTTTTTTACCATAAAGCAATAAAAACAGTATTTCTGACTCTCTAATGGTTAGGTTGCATAAGCCATCTTCATGACTACTAGGGAGGTGGTGCAGATTTGGCGGGGCAATCATACCTGTTGCTCGGCAAACCCAGTGTCCTACTTCTAGTACTGCTGTATCGGTTAAGTCTTGCCCATAGAAAATGGTGCCTTGAACGGTGCCATTTTCATCAAACCATGGTGTTTTAGTAAAAATGTGGGCATGCCAACAACCATCAGGATATGGATGTATGTCTAGAACTTTCAATGATTTTTGGGTCTGAATGACATAGCGATCTTGTTCTTGGAAGCTATGGGCAAAACGAGTTGTTGCACTGGGCATGTCAAAATCTGTACGACCAGAGCATTCTCTAGATGAAGCTAGCCCCACTAATGAAGCATAGGCATCGTTGGCGTACAAAAATACAGAATCAAGGTCCTTGCATCCCCAATATCCGGGAAGTTGCTTGAATAGCGATACTAATTGCTTGTCCAATTTATATGCATCCTAAAGACTATCTTAACGATGATAATCGATCCGAAAGTTTTTGTAATTAACTAATTTATTAGTTAATTGTTCTGGATAAAAAAATGCCAGCCACTGTTTTGGCTGGCAAATACAAGATTCTCTCTTGTTGACGTGTAGAAGAGGTTCTATGCACTCAGCGAGGGTCTTGCTGAGGATAGATGTATCATCAGATACAAAACTCCTTTGCTTCGCATGGGGAGTTCGTTGTTAATGTAAGCTTTCATTTGGCAACAAAAAAGGGGGGAATCCCCCCCTTTGTATTAGCTGGATGTGGCCACTAGTTAATTTCTCGAACGATACGGAAACCAACGTAGTTAGAAGTGGATGACGGCGAAAGGAACAGTTGTTGGTGTGCTGCCGCCATCTCTGGAGCTGAATTCCATGCTCCGCCTTTTGCGATGCCTCGACTATCGCTTGTCCATTGCCATACGTTACCAATAGCGTCATAAATCCCAAGTTTGTTTGGTTTGAATGCGCTCACTGGAGATGTGCTCTTGTTTGACCATGGAGTACCACTCCAACCGGTATTCGCTCGTCCTGCTTCGAATTTATCTCCCCACCAATATTGATTATGGCTGCCAGAACGTGCGGCGATTTCCCATTCATCTTCAGTTGGTAGGCGATATTTAAATCCAGTTTGCTTGGTTAGCCAATTGATATAAGCCTTAGCGTCATTGCGGCTGACACAGACAACAGGAGAGTTTTCATATTGCTTAAAGCCAGGGTTGCGCCAGTAACTCCCTGAAATTGGTGTAATTTCACCATCTTTAATGGTTGTACACGTATTTTTTAGCTCAGCATCTGATTGATAGTTGGTTTGATTTACAAAGGATTCAAATTGATTCACAGTGACAGGTGTCGCGCCAATGCCGAAAGCATGATCAAGGAAAATCTGATTTGACGCATGCTCTCCAACTAAATATTCGCCAGGTAGTAACGCAATCACTTCTGGTGCTTTACGCCCGCCACGCATACTGTCGGCAAACTTATCACCAGCCGAAAGAATATTTTTCTTTTCCACTAGGTTTGCGCGCAGTGAGTAATTGGATGTAATGCGAAGCTCTTTTTGGTAGGAGTGGTAGCCGTCTTTCTTAATGACAATGTTATGTAAGCCAACGGGCAACAACACCTCGACTGGAGTACTGCCATAACTTACACCATCTACTATGACTTTATCACCATACTGGTTTGAACGAAGCGATAAGCTGACCCATGCAACTTCTTGTTCACTGCTTTGTTGAGCTGCTTCATAACCAGGCGCAAAACAGTATGTGTTTTTAATACCTAGAAGCTTACAAGCTGCACTTTCTGAAGGGCGTGCTTCTAATTGGACATCCAAAATATTCCGGTAACGCTCACCATCATAGAATCCTTGTTCAACTACGGAGTGTCGTAATACGTGCGTGTTTAATGACACTTGGTCGATATGTTGTTTGGCAAGGCTCGACTCGGTTGTAGAGTCTATCAATGCATTCTGGAACTGCTTTACCGCTTTTTGAAGCGCTAATTCTTTGGTCTGGCTATCGCATTGAGCGAGGGTCATTGAAGATTGGCAGCGATTTGTGAAGCTGACATTAAGAGTTTGACTCTGCTGCAACTCCTCTTTCATGCGCTCTGCGCGTGCACGCAGCTTGGCAATATCAAGCTCATTGATGCTTTTCTTGATGTGTTCAACGGTAGTCTGCTTAGAGAATAAGTTAGCACTGAGCTCTTCAAGTTCTTGTTCTGCTTCGAGGCGGTATTTTTGATTTTGTTTTACTTTAGCCCAAGCATCTTGATAAGCCTGTTGAGATGCAACAATATCGATACTTGGCTCATCAATCATTCGCTGATAATCACGCTCGAGATCAGCTTTGGCTTTTGTCATTTCAGTATCAAAGGATTTCGCCTGCTTGGCCAGTGTCTTCAATTGACGTTGTTGGTCGTCTACCAGCTCTTGTTGTTTATCAAGCTCAGCTTTGGCATTCGATAATTCTGAATGTTTAGTAAATAGCTGGTCATCTATTGCGATAACCGAGGTTGGTAACTCTTCAGCCAAAGTTGGCGTCGCAACCAAGCAAGGAGAAATAGCTAGCAAAATAGCGGATAAACCTTGTCGCATTGTCTTTCTTCTACTTATTAATAAATTGGCTAATGAATTCATTCTAAACGCAAACGCCATCTTGCCTGAAGTTACTTTGCTGTAACTTAGAGTCAACATGGCGTTTTTAGTACATCTTTGTGATTTGAAACCGAAAATGAGTACGTTAGCTATTGGTGTTTGGTCTTAGTTTTACCCATACCGTATCGTTGCTGTGTACGCTGATGACTCGGTTGTAAGTTTGGTAACCATCTTTCGAAACGGTGACTTGATGATTTCCTTTTGGAAGAACAACTTCGACAGGTGTACTTCCGTATTCGATACCATTAATAATTACTGCATCGTTATATTGGTCTGAACGTACGATCACATTCACCCAGCTTTTTTCTTGCTTCTTCGTTTGTGTGGTTTGGCGTTCGCCTTTCAAACAGTAACGTGAAGATACGTTGAGCAACTTACATGCGGCCACTGCTTCCGGTTTAGCTTGAAGTTGTGCTTGCATTTGAGTGAAGTAGCTGTTGTTACCTTCAAAACCACTGCGAATAAGTTGGCTTTCCTGAACGTGAATATTCAGTTGGACATCTTTAGCATTCTGTTTTGCCATTGTGGATTCAGTTAAGCTATCCATCAGCTTGGCTTTAAAGGTTTTGACGGCTTTTTGTTTGGTAAGGTATTTACCTTGGCTTGCACATTCACCCAAGGTCATTGTGGCAGAGCAGGTTGTTTTGTAGCTGGTTTCTAAAACTTCGCTCTCACGAAGCTCAGCATCAAGACGTTTAACGCGCGCCTCTACTTTTTGCTCTCGTAGGTAGGAAAATTCGGTATTTAGACGGGCTTGTTTTTGTTTTACCTGCGATAAGCGCATTTCGTTTTCAGCAATTGCCTGTTGGTTTTCCAACATGGCATTTTGGTTGTTTTTTACTGCTGTCCAAGCGTCTTGGTATTTTTTCTGGAAGCTAACAAGGTCAGTCTCTGGATCATCTAAAAGGCGGCTATACTGTTTGTCCAGCGCAGACTTTGCTCGGTTCCGCTTGGCATCTAAATCCTGTTGTTCACGCTTAAGTTTAGCCTGCTCATTTTTAAGCAGTTGCAACTTATCGGCTTCTGAGTCGAACTCAGTGGCCATAGTATCGATTTCTGACTGTTTATTGCTCAATTTGTTATCGATTGCGGCGACAGGATCTGTCTGTGCAGCTTCTTCCGCTGAAATCGATGTCGAAACCCAAAAAGGGGTTAGCGCAAGCAAGAGCGCTGGGATGCGACGTTTTATCATAAGTCCCTGCAACAATTAACGTTTAACTCACCAATGGTAAAAGTAAATAGACAAACTTTTGACGTTGTTGCTCTAAAGTGTAGAACAACGGATTTTTTCGTCCTTTATTAACCTACTACTTAATAATAATTTAGAATAAATTCTAAATCATTGTAAGTCATAATAAAGTACTGTTATTCATTTTGAGCTGATTCACGAAATATGCAAGTGAAGTTTCTCGATCTATGTTTGAGAAAATCAGCTGAACAGACATTCGCCGTAATTTATGTGCACTTGATCATTGTTCCGAAATAGAAAAGATACAAAATTTCAACATTATTAACTTACAAAATAGCATTCTTAGTGTGTTGCTATGCATATAGTGAATGACAGATAGCGAAAATTTCGAGTTAGTTCACTTTTGTTATACCATTCGAAATGAGAAGTGTTTTTCATTGCCGAGTGTTCCAAATGACAGCTAAGCAGCTCCTAACCACGGTTTCGACTGACAAACTTTTGTCGCCCAAGCCCGCAGAACTGGTCACATTACCTTCACATATGGATTGTCATGATCACAGTTACACTCAGGTCGTGATTGGGTTAAAGGGACAAGCTGAATTTGAAGTAAGTGGGATGGGCAACTTAGTGGGGCCGGGCCAAGGTTGTGTGGTGCAGTCTGGTGCTGGGCATGCATTCGGCGGTGTGGTAGGGCAATCCGATATTTTAGTGTTGAATATGCCTTTACCGAGTGATGATGACCCTTTAATGCTGAAAAAGCTTAATGAGCTGAGTCATTCGGAGACTTACTTCCAATTAGATGGTCAGATTCAGAAGTTGATTCATATGCTGGTCAATGAAATGCAATCGAGCCCTGATGACTTGCTTCTCAGCCGCGCCTGCAATGATACTGTTATCGCTTTGCTGCAGCGGCATATCTCTTCCTTTGAAACTCATCGAAAAGACTCACGTTTTGACCTAGATGCCATTGATCGATATATCGAACGTCATCTAGGGCAGAAAATCTCGGTTGCACAATTAGCAGGTAGTGTATTCCTAGGGGAAAGCCAATTCCATATGCTATTTAAAGAACAAATGGGAATCACTCCACATCAATATGTATTGGGCAAACGTATCGATATGGCCAAGCGTTTTATCGAGCAAGGAAGTTTATCATTAGGGCAGGTTGCTGAGTTAACGGGTTTTTCTGGTCAAAGCACATTTACCCATACTTTTACTCGCCTTCAAGGTTTGTCACCATCTCAGTACAAGAAACAAATTAATGTTAAATAAGAAAACATTTGCCAGATATTATTTTGATTAATTTGGTGTGACTCTGTATTTATTTTGTTAAAAAGCGTAGTTTTTAGCAAAAGACTCGGAGTTTTTGACAAGTATTCCGCACCCGCTCAAAATACACTGCATGCCATTGTAGAAAATCTGAGTAATTTTTGCTCAGGTATGAGATTGAGGAAGACGGATGTTTACTGCGACAGATGTACTGAACGCCGAGTTTGCCCAGCAACCGCTGGATAAGCTGTGGTCGCTGATCTCGCCACTGTATATGGTGGACGAAACTCAATGGCTAAAACAACTTTTACCTTTGGCTACGCCTTCAGAGCGTGAAAAAGAGCAAATCAGCCTAAAAACCACTCAGTTAATAGAAGCGATTCGAGCGGATAAAAACTCGATTCAAATGATTGATGCCTTGTTATTGGAGTACAGCTTGGATACTCAGGAAGGTATTCTATTGATGTGTTTGGCTGAAGCTTTGATGCGTATTCCAGATGCGGCAACAGCTGATGCGCTGATTAAAGACAAGCTCAGTGTTGCGGATTGGAAATCTCACCTTAAGAGTTCAGATTCTGTTTTTGTTAACGCGTCTACCTGGGGGCTACTACTCACAGGTAAAGTGGTTGGTTTGTCTGATGGGGAAAAGCAGAGTCCTGCTCAAGCTGTAAATCGCTTAGTCAATAAGCTTTCAGAGCCTCTGATTCGTAAAGCGATGCACCAAGCCATGAAGATCATGGGGCATCAGTTTGTTTTAGGGCGAAGTATTGCTGAAGCGCAGAAAAATGGCCGCCCAATGCGTGATAAAGGATTCACGTATTCATACGATATGCTTGGCGAAGCTGCGTTAACTTCAACGGATGCAAACAAGTATTTCAAAGACTATTTAATGGCGATTGAAGCGGTAGGTCGCGATCGCTATGGGTTAGATACCAGCCCTGCTGCGTCTGTTTCTATCAAACTTTCTGCTTTGCATCCACGCTATGAAGTTGCCAACGAAGAGCGTGTTTTAACAGAGTTATATGACACGCTGATACAGCTTCTGAGCCGCGCGGTAGAGCTGGATGTAGCCATTACGATTGATGCGGAAGAAGCCGATCGCTTAGAGCTATCATTAAAGCTGTTTGAAAAAGTGTATCGCAGTGAGTTAGTTAAAGGGTGGGGTAAGTTTGGCATCGTTGTTCAGACATACTCAAAACGTGCTTTACCTGTTTTAGTTTGGCTCAATGCCTTGGCAAAACAACAAGGTGATTTAATACCACTTCGTTTAGTTAAGGGCGCTTATTGGGATAGTGAGATCAAATGGTCCCAGCAAGCAGGGTACGCCAACTACCCTGTTTATACTCGTAAAGAAGCAACAGACGTTGCCTATTTAGCCTGTGCTCGATTCCTGTTGAGTGAGCATGTTCGAGGCAATATTTTCCCACAGTTTGCGAGCCATAATGCGCATACTGTGACGGCTATTGCGGTCATGGCAACGCATAAAGACTTTGAATTTCAGCGTTTGCACGGCATGGGAGATTCCTTGTACTTCCATGCGATGGAGAAGTATCAACAATCAGTTCGCATCTACGCGCCTGTAGGGAGCCATAAAGATCTGTTGCCATATTTGGTGCGACGCTTATTAGAAAATGGTGCCAACAGTTCATTTGTACATCGTCTTGTCGATGCTCGCTGCCCTGTGAGTTCACTTACTCATCACCCCGTTGACATGCTGTGCGCTTTCGGAACATTACACAATGCCAACATTCCTTTGCCTCCAAACGTGTTTTCAGAGCGTAAAAACTCTCTCGGAGTCAATATTGATGTCGAAAGCGAAGCACAAGGATTTGAGGCTCAAGTCCATAGGTTTTTATCTAAGCAGTGGAGTGCTGGTCCCGTCATTAATGGAATGATTCTTAGCGAAAGCATGATCAAGGAAAGTGAACGGCTTGATGTCGTTAAAGCGCCTTATGATCGTCGTATTGAGGTAGGGTTTGTTGCTCATTCCAACCTTGATCATGTTTCCGAAGCAATCACAGGAGCGCACAACGCTTTTTATTCATGGCAGCGAAGTGATAAAGCTACGAGAGCATCAGCGTTGGAAAGGTTAGCTGATTTGTTGGAAGAAAACCTTGCCGAACTCGTGGCGCTTTGCCATCAAGAAGCAGGGAAAACGATCCACGATAGCATCGATGAAGTGCGCGAAGCGGTCGATTTTTGCCGTTATTACGCAAAACAAGTGGAAGCGTTAGGCTCACTAGAAGTGACGGGTTTTGACGGCAGCGTTCGAACCGTATCGCGAGAAGGTCGAGGCGTGTTTGTTTGCATCAGCCCATGGAATTTCCCATTGGCTATTTTCCTTGGCCAAGTGGTCGCTGCTTTAGTTGCTGGGAATACCGTAGTTGCAAAACCTGCAGAACAAACCACTCTTATCGCCGCTCGTGCAGTGGAATTAATGAAAGAGGCGGGTTTTCCCGACGGAACCATTCAATTGCTTCCCGGACGAGGAGCGGATATCGGTACGGCGTTGACCTCTCATCCTGCTATCGCTGGGGTTGCGTTTACTGGCTCCACAATCACCGCTCAACGAATTAACCAAACGTTAGCCGAGCGCGATGCTCAACCTGTACCTTTTATTGCAGAAACAGGTGGACAGAATGCCATGATTGTTGACAGTACGGCACTGCCTGAACAGGTCGTACGGGATGTGATTCGTTCAGCATTTGCTTCGGCAGGACAACGTTGTTCTGCATTGAGAGTGTTGTATGTGCAAGAAGATATTGCCGACCGCATCGTTGCTCTTATTCAAGGTGCTATGCAAGAGCTCAAAGTGGGTATTCCTTATCTGCATAGCACCGATGTTGGTCCCGTGATTGATGCGACGGCCAAAGCGAAACTGCAAGGTCATATTGAACACATGACGAATAGTCAGCGAAAAGTTGCTCAACTTGAACTTGATGAGGTGTGTGAACATGGTGATTTCATTGCACCGTCAGCATTTGAAATTAACGGTATTGACTGCCTAGCGGAAGAACAATTTGGGCCAATACTGCATATTATTCGCTACAAAGCGAACCAACTGACTCAAGTTGTCGAAGAGATTAATCAAACTGGGTTTGGGTTAACTATGGGAATCCATAGCCGCAATGAAACGACCTACCGTTGGATTGAAAAGCATGCAAGAGTCGGGAATTGCTACATCAATCGAGATCAAGTGGGTGCAGTTGTTGGGGTTCAGCCCTTTGGTGGACAAGGGCTATCGGGCACTGGCCCTAAAGCTGGTGGCCCTCACTATTTGTTCCGTTTTACTCAAGTAAATTACCAATAATGCGCAATTAAGGAGAACACTATGGTGCATCAAGTAACACGTTTTTCCGATGCGTATTCTGCGTGGGAAAACTGGAATTTAACCGATTTCGATTCTAAAAGTGAGTGTTTACTCTCTTTTAAAGGAGCACTTGAACAAAGTGTTCCGAATCTTGGTGAAGTAGTTTCATATCACCTCCAACAAGCATCGACACTACTGGCGCAGCCTCACGCTTTGGTTGGCCCTACGGGAGAAACCAACGAGTTATATACTGCTGGTCGTGGTGTGGCGTTAATCATTCAAGATGAAAGTAGTCTCAATGCAAAACAGTCTGTGGTGGCGATGTTTAGTGCGGCACTCATTTCAGGAAACAGTGTGATTTTGTGCAGTGATGATTCTGAGCTTACTCAGGCTTTGGAAACGGCTTATTCACACTCTTCTTTACCGGCGAATCTTATTCAATTCGCCCCTTTTGATGCATGCCATCAATTGATGGAATCTGATGTACGTAACGTTGCGTATGTTGGCCATTCCACACTTGAACGCAGCATCAACTGCCAACTTGCAAAGCGTACAGGTGCGATTGTGAGTTTGGTGTCTGAAACGGATCTGGCTGCATTGCCTGTCGCTCACGATCCATACCTTTCTCTTCGGTTTATTACCGAAAGAACAAGAACAATAAATATAACCGCTGTGGGCGGGAACGCGACCTTGTTAGAGCTAGGAAGCGAAGCTCATTAACGCTATACGCCGGTGCCCCTAAAGACGCAGGGGCATCTATGCGAGGCGATCTAATTTAAGAGGACATACTAATGGAAAATAGCTTTGCTATTACGACCACCTTTGTTGCGTATCTAATTTTGATGCTGGCAATAGGTGTGATTGCATATCAACGAACGAAAAACTCGACCGATTATTTCTTGGGCGGTCGTTCCTTAGGGCCATGGCCTGCTGCATTGTCTGCGGGGGCGTCCGACATGAGTGGTTGGTTGTTACTTGGCTTGCCAGGATACGCATATGCTGCTGGTATTGAGGCATTTTGGCTAGCGGGTGGCTTGCTCATTGGTACGTGGCTGAACTGGCTTGTTAATGCAAAACGTCTTCGCACGTATAGCATAACTACCGATGCGTTGACGTTGCCGGAGTTTTTATCGCGTCGCTTTAACGACCATTCGAAACTGATTCAAGTAATTTCTGCCTTCTTCATTCTTCTATTCTTCCTTTTCTACACCAGCTCAGGCTTGGTAGCTGGCGGAAAATTGTTTGAAACAGTATTTGGTCTTGATTACACAACGGCGGTGATCATCGGCACTCTATGTGTGGTGTCTTACACTTTATTTGGTGGTTTCCTTGCTGTGTCATGGACAGATTTAGTTCAAGGATTGTTGATGGCAGCCGCTTTGATGATTGTCCCTATTGCTGCAATGGAAGGTGGCTTTAGCGATCTCAGCCAGCAAATGGAAGCGATAAATCCTGAATTACTCACCTTGTGGAACGATTCAAAAGGTGAGCCTTTATCTGCCATTGCTATTATTTCATTGGTTGCATGGGGTCTAGGGTATTTTGGTCAACCACATATTTTGGCACGTTTCAAAGCGTCTCGCTCAAATCGAGATCTAACAACAGCACGTCGTATCGCGGTGATTTGGACGGCACTTTCGATGGCAGGAGCCATGCTAGTAGGTATTGTCGGCCTGATTTATGTCACTAATTCAGGTGTTACAGTGGATGATGGCGAAAAAATCTTCATGCTGTTGGTGAATTCGTTATTCCACCCTGTTATTGCTGGTATTTTACTGGCTGCTATTCTTGCTGCGGTAATGAGTACTGCCGATTCACAACTTTTAGTGTCTTCATCTGCACTAGCGGAAGATTTCTATAAACAAGTGTTTAAGAAAGATGCAAGTTCTGAAGAGATCGTTATGGTTGGCCGTGTGGCTGTGATTGGTATTTCCATTGTTGCTTTAGTATTAGCAATGACACCAGACAGTTCTGTATTAGGTCTCGTTTCTTATGCTTGGGCAGGCTTTGGTGCCGCATTTGGTCCTGCTCTGGTACTAAGCCTTTACTGGTCACGTATGAATCGTAATGGTGCGCTGGCCGGTATTGTCATTGGTGGGGTTACTATCGTGGTTTGGAAACAGTTGTCAGGTGGTTGGTTTGATGTCTATGAAATCGTACCGGGTATCATATTCTCAACGATTTCTATCGTGGCTGTCAGTTTGCTGACAGGGGAGCCAGATGACACGGTGAAAGCACAGTATGCAAAATTCGAAAAACAGCTTGAAGAGCTCGAATAACATTGGTTCATCACTTATCTAACAAAACGGCCTTAGTAGGGCCGTTTTTGTTTTGCCAGTTTATTTTTGAGGTTAATCTCACGTTTTTGGTGTTTGTTCGCAAGGAAGGGGAACTTGGGCGCTGACTCTGTGTCCACACACTGAATCACACCGTATTACTCAGGGAGAACATCATGCCAAAAGCTTACTGCCAATGCTGCCAAAAACAGACAGCACATAAAGTGGTGATGAAGCGTTGTCAGGATGAACACTCATCTGTTTTCAAAAATATTCAGTGTTTTTTCTCCACACTTATTCAGGGTGATCACTATGTGAAAATGGAACGCACGTATTTTTGCCGCAGTTGTAATCACCAAACACTGTCTGCTGGCGTAAACTTTTCCAATATCAAAGCCGCTTAAACGCCTATCTCTCTTCACTGACCTTAGACCAATAGGTTGAGGTGAGGGACAGCTATCTCTGTGGATTCATTTCTATTATGATGCAATGAGCATCTATAATAAGAAGAGCCACTATATGGATTTAGACAGAATTGATAGAGAAATCCTTCGCATCCTGCATCTTAAAGGAAGGTTACCGGTTGTCGAGCTTGCAAGGATGGTGAATCTGACAACGTCTCCGTGTTCAGACCGAGTGAAAAGACTTGAAAAAGAAGGTTATATCAAGGGTTATCATGCGGAGCTGAATGCAGAGAAGTTAGGCTTAGATGTACAGGTCTTCATTCATATCCGATTAGATCAAACCAGCTTTTCTATTTTTGAAAAATTTGCAGCGGCTGTTGCAGATATGCCAGAGATTGAGGAATGCTATTCGCTCTCTGGTGATTTCGATACCATGATCAAAGTGCGAGTAAAGGACATGAAGGCATATCAGAGTTTTATGTCGACTAAACTAGGAACTCTGCCTGGAGTGATCCAAACTCGGAGTGAAGTTGTGATTGAGGAACATAAGACCAGCTTTGGGCTCAATCCGGATTTAATTTCTTCACTGTAGTTATGCATGCCAAAAGTTAAAAAGGGAAGCCTCTGCTTCCCTTTCTTGGTTATAAAAGCAAGGTGCTAATGACGCCGATAAGACCGCCAAAAACGCCGCCCCATACGACAAGCCAACCAAGGTGCTCTTTGATCATTTTCTGAACCATTTCTTTGACAAGTTGCGGAGTCAGTTCATTGAGACGTTGATCGATGATGTTTTCAATGTTTTGTTTGATCTCATCCATCATCGCAGGTGCTTCTAATTGATCTTTTAGCGCATTCTTCACAGAGTCGCTACGGCTGATCTCAACGACAGATTGCTGCATTTTTTCGACAAAAGGTTCTTTGAGAGGCAACAAAGCTTCTGTTCCACCAAACATGGCTAGCATGCCGCCAAACGAGGAATTCGCAATGACTTCTACTAATGAATCAAATGTTGGGTTGAAATCGATGTTCTCGATGACGGGTTCGAGGTTCAACGTCGGTGTACCAGCCATTTCTTTATTCAAGAATTTATCGATGTTTTCACGAGTAAAGAACTGCTCCATCATTAAGGTCTTGATGGCTAACTTAAAGTCTTCAAAGCGAGCTGGGATAACCCCCGAGCCATACAAGCCGGGTACTTTCTCAAAGAGCATGTGAATGGCAAGCCAGTTGGTGATAGCACCGGAAAAGGCAAATAAGCCTGCGTAAAAGGCAATCTCGTGACCAGTGGTGTAACCACCGGCTAATAGTGCTAGCGCAATAACATTAGTTAGTAAACTTTTATTCATTGTTGTCAGTCAGTTGATGGAAAAATTGGCAAGAGTATATTGAGTCGCGTTGCAAGGGACAAGGGGTAAAATAAAGGCAGATCATATGAGCTGCCTCTGTTTGGTCGTTTAGGTAACTAGCTTAAGCACTGTGTTTTTCTATGGCCTCATCGCCAATAAAACCTCCAGTCTGGTGTGCCCAGAGTTGAGCGTATATGCCTTTATTATTGATTAACTCTTGATGAGTACCTTGCTCTGCGATTTGGCCGTTATCAAGAACGATTAGACGGTCCATTGCAGCGATCGTCGACAGGCGGTGGGCAATTGCAATAACTGTTTTTCCTTCCATTAACTCATTGAGGCTTTCTTGAATCGCCGCCTCAACTTCGGAATCGAGGGCTGAAGTTGCTTCATCCAAGACCAGTAATGGGGCGTCTTTTAATAGTACTCGGGAGATAGCAATACGCTGGCGCTGTCCTCCCGACAGTTTAACACCGCGTTCGCCGACTTGAGCGTCATAACCCACATTGCCAAATGGGTCGTTGAGTGTTTCGATAAACTCGTGTGCATGTGCTTGCTTGGTTGCTCGAAGCAGTTCTTCCTCTGTTGCATCAGGATTGCCATACAAAATGTTGTCTCGGATAGAGCGGTGCAACAAAGATGTGTCTTGTGTCACCATACCGATTTGAGCACGTAGTGAATCTTGACGAACGTTTGAAATGGTTTGACCATCGATCTTAATGCACCCTTCTTCAATATCATGGAAGCGAAGCAATAGATTAACCAAGGTTGATTTGCCTGCGCCTGAGCGTCCTACCAAGCCGACTTTCTCTCCGGGTTGAATGCACAGATTAAGGTTGCTAATCACGCCTTTCTTTTTGTCGCCATAATGGAAACTCACATTATCAAATTCAATGCCGCCTTGCGTGACTTGAAGTGGTTTCGCATCTTTTTTATCTTCAATATCAATCGGTTTTGATAGTGTTTTCATGCCGTCGACAACAGTACCCATGTTCTCAAATAGCGCACCAACTTCCCACATGATCCACATCGACATCCCGTTAAGGCGCAGTGCTAAGCTAATGGCAACCGCAATGGCACCGATGGTGATGGAACCATCCATCCATAGATAAATAGACAGCGCACCAACCGAAAACACCAAAATGTAATTGGTGATCTCTACCGCAACATCGAAACCAGTTACTAGCCTCATTTGACGGTAGACAGTTTTGAGGAAACCCTGCATGCCTTCTTCAGCGTATTCGGTTTCACGTTTGCTGTGTGAGAACAGCTTAACGGTCGTGATGTTGGTATAACTATCCACGATACGTCCAGTCATGGTTGAACGAGCATCCGCTTGTTGTGTCGCGACTTTTTTCAGCTTAGGGACAAAATAAACTTGAATGCCTACGTAAGCGCAGAGCCACAACAACATTGGGATCATTAATCGCCAGTCTGCTTGTGCAAGTAAAAACACCATTGAAGTGAAATAAACTGACACATAGACAAAGACATCCATGGTCTTCATGACAGTTTCACGAACAGCAAGAGAGGTTTGCATCACTTTCGTGGCGACTCGGCCAGCGAAGTCATCTTGATAGAAGTTCACGCTTTGTTTGAGTAAGTAACGGTGAGCCAACCAACGTACAGACATCGGGTAGTTCCCCAACAGCGTTTGATGAACAAGTAGCGAGTATCCAATCACAAGAACAGGCATGACAACCAATAATAGAAGGCTGTAGAAAATGAGTTCACTACGATTGTCTTGCCAGAATGTCTCAGGGTTACTTTGTGATAACCAGTCAACCAAGTTGCCCATCGCACCAAAAAGAGAGACTTCTACAATAGCGACAATGGTGGCTAACAAAGACATCAGAATAAGCGGCCCTTCAAAGCCTCTTGTATAGTGTCGGCAGAAGGCAAAGATCCCTGATGGTGGCTGTGTGGGTTCTTGATCGGGAAAAGGTTTGGTGAAACCCTCGAATCGTTTAAACATGCTAATTCCTAAGCGTTTTAAGTGATTGATTGGTATGCACTTGTCCATTTGGAGAAGGGTGAAGATATGGTATACCGTTGACGTACAAATTGTAACCAGTGAATTTGCAAAACTTATTCTTTGTTATGCATATTATCCGATATTATGCATTGCAAATTGATATGCGCAGTAATATTTACTGTTGTTTGGCTTGTTTGCAGTAAAATAATTAAACCTAACTACCATCATTAACGATAATTCAGTAAATGTTATTTTAACATTATGCTTACAATTGCGATTATCTAGTGAGAATAACGAGTTTGTAGCAATGTTGAAACAGCAAACCCATCTGAAAAATGAATCTATTTCAGTACAGAATGCAAATTGTGTTGTGATGGTTCCGCCAAAAGAGTTTAAGTTCAATGCGGAAACAGCAAAAGATAACGAGTTCCAACATCATGTCGACTTAACGGATGCGCAGATCCGCCGCCAAGCGATGGTTGAGTTTGATGCAATGGTGGCGTCTTTGCGCCGTGAAGGTATTCAAGTCGTGGAATTTGACTACCCGGAAAGTGAGGTTGAAACGCCAGATGCTGTATTCCCTAACAATTGGTTCAGTACGACTTTGGCTGGCGAATTTTTTGCTTTCCCTATGGCATGCCAAAATCGACAACAAGAAGTGCGTTCTGAAAGTTTAATTGCTGCGTTAAACCAAGCTGGTCGTGTCGTGAAGCGACAAGATGATCTTACTTCATACCTCAAGGATGATGCGCATTTGGAAAGTACTGGTGTGATGGTTAAAGACCATGTAAATAAAACGATCTATGCCGCGTTGTCACAACGGTGTGATCGTGAAGTACTTGAAGACTATGCTGAAAGAATCGGGTATTCGCGTGTTGTCTCTTTCCAAACTGCATTACCATCCGGACACCCGATTTATCACACTAATGTGATGATGGCGATTGGCGAACATTTCTGTGTTATTTGTGATGAAGTGATCCCTGAGTTTGAGCGGCGTTTTGTTGTCAAGTCGTTGGCTAAAGACAAGCAAGTGATCTCTATCTCTATCGATCAAATGAATCAGTTTTGCGGTAATCTCTTGCAACTCGAAACGGTGAATGGTGACAAAGTAATTGCAATGTCTAAGTCTGCTTATGATGCATTTTCGCCGTCGCAGAAAGGACAGTTATCCAGCCACGGTAAGCTACTACCTTTTGATGTTTCGACCATTGAAAATATTGGAGGGGGAAGTGTGAGGTGCATGTTAGGAGAAGTGTTCTTACCCACTCGAAACCGAGTCTTGTAAGGTAGATATGAAAAAGGCAGAGCTTGAGCTCTGCCTTTTTGCTTTAGATGTCGTGCTTTTCAGCAAACTTTTCTAAGCCAAGTACCAATGCTATGGCACAGAACATCAATACAATCGCCAAACCAAGTTGAGCGGGTTGTGAAGTGATGCTTTCAAAATCAAAGGGAGATAAGTTGTGCTGCGTTAAGGGTACCATTTCCCCTTTCGAGTTCGTGCGCCATGTCAGTGTTTCTTTCCAAGGCCAAATTTTCGGTAATGTACCTATCATTAAGCCAGTCAGGAACATTAACGCAAAATCGCGATAGTTCTTAAGCAACCAAGAAAGCACGTGAGAAAAGGCCAATAAACCCGTGACACAACCAACCAAAAATAGTGCAAGCACTTGGATGTCCATTCCTTTGACTGCGCCTAATACAGGTGCGTACATGCCAATAAGTAGCAGAATGAAACTTCCAGAGATACCAGGAAGGATCATGGCACATATTGCAATAGAGCCTGCCAGAATAATATTAAATGTGGTTGGCTCTAATTGCAGTGGCTTAAGCACAGTGATGCTGTAGGCAAACGCGATTCCAAGACATAACAGCAAGAACCGGCTCAGTGTTTTGTGTTCGACCTGACGTAGAATGTGGTAAACCGACACCAAGATCAAGCCAAAGAAAAACGACCACAATGGAATTGGGTGCGTCTCTAGTAACCATGAAATTAAGCGAGCCAAGGTCGCAATGCTGGTGAGTATGCCACCAAATAATGCAATAAGGAAAAAACCATTGATATGGTTAAAAGCCGCTGAGAATCCCTCATTCTTCCAAATTTTTAAAACACTCGGATTTACACGACGAATGCTCTCAAGCAACGTGTCGTAAATACCCGTAATAAATGCAATCGTACCGCCGGAAACTCCTGGTACAACGTCGGCAGCGCCCATCGCCATGCCTTTTAAGAAAGTACTAAAGTAATTCATTCTCTGTGGTTTGTTAGGGAAGATGTGCGGAGTATACCGACTCTGATGTCAAAAAAGTACGAAAACGATCCAAATAACTTGCATGTATATGTGAACAGTTGAGTATTGATTTGCAACGTTGTTGCAATATGCATTTGCAATTTGCAAACTAATGCTTGGGTTTGGTTTCATATTGCCGATTTATTCGTCTTTTTATGTATTTCAAAGTTGGCACGCTTCGTGCTCTAGTAACATTGACCCTTATTAAGCCGAGGGTCACCTAGCCAACTGACGTTGTTAGTGAATAACTTTGTTCACACAAAAACATATGCCAAATGCCTTATTGCGTTTGGCTTTTTTTTTGCCTTTTGGTTAGCGTATAGCACACATTCCCTTTCTCATAGGTAAGACCTTGCCAAAGTTTACACTCTGCAGATTGAGAATTTCGGCAATAAACTCGACAAACCCCCCAGAACTTTTTAATAATGCCCGCTTTCTTTTTCCCTGCCCAATTAACACGGGCGTTTAATCTGTTTGTCGAGCGTGGTTAAGCCACCATACAGAGGATACTTTTCGACTAGAAAATCCGTACTAATTTTAAGAGTCAGCTAAGTCTGCTCTTGCTCGTTAAGGAAGATGAGTGAAAAACAATAAAGAGGTTATATGAATCACGTAATTTCAATTGAAACGCTAGAATCTTTCTTAATCGCAATTGGTGTGTTGTTTTTAGGTCATTTCGTTAAAGAGAAGCTGCCCATTTTGAGGAAATTCAACATTCCTGAACCAATTGTGGGTGGATTGATTGTCGCGGTTGCTATTACGCTCATGCATTTCAATGGCATTGATCTGGAGTTTTCTCTTCCTTTGCAAAACACTTTTATGCTGATGTTCTTTAGTACCGTTGGTTTGGCGGCAAACTATACACAGCTTATGAAAGGTGGTGCTAAGGTTTTCCTTTTCCTTGCAGTCGCATCGTTCTACATCATTATCCAAAATGGAGTAGGGGTGTCACTGGCAACGGCTTTAGGGCTGGATCCATTGATGGGCTTAATTGCGGGTTCGATAACCCTATCAGGTGGCCATGGGACAGGGGCGGCTTGGTCTCAAACATTTGCAGATACCTATGGTTTGTCTAATACACTAGAAATTGCAATGGCATCTGCAACCTTTGGCTTGATCATTGGCGGTATCATCGGTAGCCCTGTCGCGCAAAAGCTGATTGACAAGCACGAGTTGGAATCAGTCTATGGACGAGGTGTACACACACATCAACGTCACCCCGAAGTAGTGACTTACAACGAATATGAAGAAGACAAAGTTACTGCAAAAAAAGTGATTGAGGTTTTGTTCATCCTGTTGATTTGCGTAACTGGTGCGAAGTATCTAGAACAATGGGTAAGCACATTTGAAATTAGCTGGCTTATGATCCCAGACTTTGTTTATGCGCTGTTTATTGGTGTGTTTATCACCAATATTTTAGAAGTGACCAAGGTGAGAACCATTGATACTGAAACAGTTGATATTTTAGGCACGGTTTCATTGTCTCTATTCTTAGCCATGGCTCTGATGAGTTTGAAGTTGTGGAATATCTTCGATTTAGCGGTGCCTTTCCTCGTGATTTTGGCGGTACAATCTTGTGTACTGGGTATCTTTACCTACTTCGTTACATTTAAGGTGATGGGTTCAAATTATGATGCAGCGGTCATGGCTGGTGGACATTGTGGTTTTGGATTAGGTGCAACACCGACAGCAGTGATGAATATGGGCTCTCTAGTCAATAAATTTGGTCCTTCTCCACAAGCTTTCATGGTAGTACCGATTGTCGGTGCATTCTTCATTGATATTGTGAACCTGATTATTCTACAGGGATATATTTCCTTCATCGGTTAACACATAAAAAAGCTCTGCACTGCAGAGCTTTTTTTTAAGTGTAGAACTGTTATTCACATATTTAGCTATCGCTAATATGCATTTTCCATATAAAGACGTTCACCTCTGTTATTAACGCTCTTATGAGATAATCGCTTTTTCTCGAGTATTTGGCTTGCTCTCAACTCAATGAGGCGAAGGAGTGATTGTTCAAGTGAAAACTCAGGCTTCCAATTGAGTGCAGTTTGGGCTTTCTGAGTAGAGAATACGCCACTGTGTATTGCATCTCCAATCGGGTTTTCTTGGTGGATTAACTGGATTGTTCGACTCGTCATAGTTTCGACCAGATATATCAGCTCATTAAGTGTTGTTATCCTTTCATTTCCTATACAGAAGACGCGTATCCCTTCAGGATTTAATAAGCATAGATTGATTGCTCGAGCGGTATCTCTTACGTCAAGCCAGTCACGAGTTGCAGAGCCGTCACCAAATTTCACAATGGATTGCCCAGTCAATGCGGCATCAATTAAGATTCTTGGCATCATATCTCGACGGTCACAAATTTGTGGATTTAGCCGGAAGATGGTTATTGGTATCTGATAATTAGCACTAAATGAATGGAGAAGATGCTCAACACTCGCCTTCGATGCGCCATAAGGGTTAATCGGGCTAAACGGGCTAGTCTCATCGAGATGATCGTCAGGAGAGTTTGCTTCCCCTATCGCACTGCGCGTACTCGTGAAGACAATATGTTCTACCCAAGGGTGTTGTTTAATCACTTCAAGTAAATGAGCAGTACCGACAACGTTGTTGTCTAGAAACTCAGCAGCACTAAAGACACTAACACGATCACGGACGAGAGAGGCACAATGTATGACGGTCTTTATTTTATGCCTTTTGAATATGTTTTCCATTTGTGAGCTCTTTATATTGAGCTCAGAGAAAATAAATATGACATTATTTATTTTGGCTAAGGTATTGAGTTCTTGAATATCATGTTTTTTCTCCAAAATAGTTCTGGTTTCTTCATTTAGTAAATCAATACCTATGACATTATTACCAGAGATAATTTGTTGTCGAGCAATCTCAAAACCAACAACCCCAGCAACCCCGGTTATCAATGTGTATTTCATATTAATATGTTCGTAATTGCCAACTATATTAAATCTGAAATATAGTTAACAATTATCCTACCTCTATGCTTGTTATATTTATTGTTTTGAAGAGACAACTCTTTAACTCTTAAGCTACAAATAAATTTTTAGTTTAAGAAATAGGAAATAAGAAATGTAATGATGATATTTCTGTCGACTTAGCATGCTGTAACTGAGATGCGAAAGTTAGCCATCACCACCTCCTATCAGCCAATGCACATGACTAGGATGGGAGGTGATTAGTGTATGCCACGCAAACATAATATTAAGCCTTGCACGCTTTGATGAAGGGGGCCCACAAAATAAGAGAGAACCACATGGAACTCTACCAGTCATACGTGATAAATGACTTTAATATCAATACATTTAATCTTATTTACTATGTAAATGATTTTTTATTGTATGTGATTTACTTATAAATATTATTTTGATATGTTTATTGGTATATGTGATTTTTATTTATAAAGTAAATTAATTTTGATGAGCAAAAACAAAGATACGCTAGTTTGTTAAATGAATAAAGTTATTTGTTTTTGATTGGATGTTTTTAATTGATATGAGAAAAAATCAGGTATTATATATTTGTATAATAAATATATTCTTGATCCGATTATTAATAAATACTTAGCCAAAAGCTTTAGAAACTATAAATATATAGGAAGGTCGTTATTGTGAATCATAGTAATGATGGCACACACGGACTTTGGTCTCTATTCTCTGATCTTTGCTGTTTTGTTTACACCTTAGATATATCTATCTTAAGGTTAATTTAGTGCCATCAAATTTCAGTTGCCCAAGGAGTGATTTCGCGTTGTGCTTACCATTGTCATCAAATGCGACGCCATACCTTGCATAATGCAAGGAACGCTGCAGGTTGCATACTGTTCCTTGCAAAGGAGGAAGGGCTGAATCAGCTCGGGTACCGATACACACTTCAAGTTGAATGGGATCCCCCACTTGGAAGGTTCGTGCCAATGGTGGTGTAATAAAGCGGCAGCCACTCTTAGATAGGTCGCGGATTTCGCAGTCTGAACGATGATTCGCGCTCGTAACTTTTGCAAACAAATTCACCTCATACCTTGGCTCTTTACGAAGCTGAGTTACTTGCATCGTTTGTGGTACGGAAATCGCGGCCATGGCAATTGGCGTCTTATAGATATGTTGCATTTGGCTACGAAAATGAACGACAGCACCTTCGCCTCTCGGAGATATTGCTCTTACTGCAAGCCAAAAACCTTCTTGAAAGAAGAATTCGAGGTCATCATGGGAGATCTTGGGGAGTTCGATGAGTGCAACATTGTTTGAATGAAGACCAATAAACGTTGTTTTACAGCGGAAAGTTGTTCCTACTGGCGTCGTAATACCAACGGTAAGCTCACTGCCATGTTCAACCATAGAGAGCGCATCGGTACTGTTGAGAGTCATTACACTCTTTTCCGAGTTGGTTGGATTTACGTTGTTTTCCTTTAATGCTGACGTTTGAGAATTCATCTAGCCTCCAGTCTTCTTGCCATGGTATTGTTTTTTGTTAGCAAGCAGATTGATTTTATTTCTCCTTTATCCATAGTTCAAACATCAATCTTAGTTATTATTTTGAGCAACTTATCAAAAATAGGAGTTGGTATGGAGGATTTGGTTATTTGGGATGAGAAAACGTCTCAAATTAAAGTAAAGCTGAGTGATCAGCATTATGCCATGGTCAAAGTGATACTAGTGGATGACACCTTGACGATTACATCAACAAGTGTACCTGAATCACTCAGAGGAAAGGGGAGTGGCAGTCAAATGATGGAAACGCTGCTCGTGGATATTGAACAAAAGGGACTGAAAGTGATCCCTGCATGCAGTTATGTTGACTATTATTTGACGAAAAATCCCCAATGGGCTCATTTGAAGGCATGAGGATGCAGTGTGATTATCTATCTTTGGTACAGCAGTTAGGCTGCAGTAAGGTTGTTAAGGTTGAACTGATTCAAACGCTATGGGGTGGCTACGGTGAATTGGTTCGCTTGTTTGTGGAAGGCTCTTCCCTTGAGTCTGTCATCGTTAAACATGTGAAGTTACCTGAAAAAAGTCATCATCCACGTGGATGGAATACTGCACGTTCTCATCAAAGAAAGCTCAAATCGTATCAAGTCGAAATAAAATGGTATCGCGACTATGCTTCTGGGTGCCCAGAGTACTGCTATGTTCCAAAAGGCATTTATGTAGAGCAATCAGAGCAAGAGTTCCTCCTGGTACTGGAAGATCTATCTGCGTGTGGTTTTCCTCAACTATCTAAAGAGGCAACAAAGCCTCAATTACTCGCTTGCTTGCGTTGGTTAGCTTACTTCCATGTCAAGCATATTGGCCACAATGGAGAAGGGCTATGGGAAAGCGGTACGTATTGGCACTTGTCGACTCGTCCTGATGAGTTACAAGCACTCGAAGATCAAAATTTAAAAGCGAACGCCGCTAAAATTGATGAGAAGTTGAATGCGGTTAAGTTCCAAACCTTAGTTCATGGCGATGCGAAACTGGCTAATTTTTGTTTCAGCCATGCGGGCTCAAACGTGGCTGCGGCGGCCGTTGATTTTCAATATGTTGGTAAAGGGTGCGCAATGAAAGATGTGGTACTTTTTATCAGTAGTGCAATTGAACCAGAGCAATGCCAATTGAAAGAACAATGGTTGTTGGACCACTATTTTTCCTATGTACATGATGCTGTTGTTAAACTACGTCCTGAGTTAAATAGCTGCGATATCGAAGCTGCATGGCGACCAATGTTTGCACTTGCTTGGGCTGATTTTCAGCGTTTTGTGAAAGGTTGGTGTCCAACACATTGGAAAATCAATCCGTATACTGAAGCGCTGGCGAAAAAGGCATTACAAGAGCTGGGTAGTTGATACCCAGCCTACAACATTAACCGTTTCTTATTCTTGCCATGAAATAGGTATTAATATATTCACCATCTCGAAAGGCCGAGCATTTGGCTTCCCCTTCGATTTCAAATCCAAACTTCTTGTAGCAGGCGATAGCAACGTCGTTGTCGCTGTTGACCTCTATCTGAATGCGTTTAACTTGTAGCCAGTTGTCAGCGAGATCGACAACAGTTTGGATTAACTGACTGCCAATGCCATGCCCATGATAGTCATCATGGACACCGATGCCAAATGTTGCACAATGTCCGGTTCAGGGGCGCTGTGAATGCTCGAAACCGATGTTACCTACCACTTTTCCATCCACTTCAGCAACAAAACTGTATACGCCGCTAGGGATATTTTCTAGTCGTTTTGTCCACATCTCGATAGAAGGTTTGGGTAACTGAAGTGTCTCACGTTGCGCTCCAGGTTGAGAATAAATATCGCATAACGCTGCAGCATCACTTACTAATGTCGGTCTAATTACAATGTCCATATTCCAGCTCTCTGTCCGTTAAGTGTTTTTTTACTCTATCTATAAGTTATTGGAAATAAAACTCTTATTCACTGAGTAGCGAAAACTTTTTTGTGAGTAACTACACTTTGCCTTAATGTTTTGGGGCTGAATTAAGTGCTCTTGGAAAGGAAATGAATGGTACTCATTGCATAAATAGTGGTAGCGAGGGTAGTATCGCTAAGCAATGATTTATGGAATATAGATATGACCCCCTCAGCCCACTGGAAAACCCCTCAGAATTTTTTATTACTTATTTCGATCGTCGTACCTATCGCTTTTTCGAGTTGGATGGCACTACTGAACAATTTTGTTGTTGAACGAGCAAATTTTGACGGCTCGGATATTGGTTTGCTGCAAAGTGTCAGAGAAATTCCCGGCTTTTTGGCCTTTACCGTGGTGTTTGTCTTACTGTTCATCAGAGAACAAAAGTTCATGTTGGTTGCTTTGCTAATGCTGACCATTGGCACTGCGTTAACTGGTTTCTTTCCTTCTTTATTTGGGCTACTTGCTACCACGGTTTTAATGTCGACAGGCTTTCATTATTTTGAAACCTTAAAACAATCGCTGTCTCTGCAATGGCTGAGTAAAGAAGAGGCACCAGAAATGCTTGGTAAGCTCATTTCTGTTGGGGCATTAGCTTCCCTGATCACTTATGGTGCGTTGTGGGTGATGCTGGAGATATTCGCTCTTGATTTTAAGTGGGTGTATTTGATTTCTGGTGGTACGGGATTGGTCATTGTTTTATGGATGGCTGCGATCTTTCCGACATTTGAAACTAAGGTGTCGCAAAACAAAAAGCTTGTGCTGAGAAAGCGGTATTGGCTCTACTATGGGTTAACCTTTATGAGTGGGGCACGGCGACAAATTTTTACGGTGTTCGCAGGTTTCTTGATGGTTGAAAAGTTTGGCTACTCAGCTGCAGATATCACCATGCTGTTTTTGATTAACTACTTATTTAATTTTTTGTTTGCCAAACGTATCGGTAAATTTATTGGTGTTGTTGGGGAGCGAAAAGCGCTGTTGTTTGAATATGCGGGTTTAATCTGTGTATTTGTGGGCTACGGGATGGTTCAAACAGCAGAATGGGCGGCGGCACTTTATGTAATCGACCATCTTTTCTTCGCCTTAGCGTTAGCGATTAAAACTTACTTTCAGAAGATCGCAGATCCAGCGGATATGGCATCCACCGCAGGTGTATCCTTTACGATTAATCATATTGCAGCGGTAGTCATACCAGTGACATTTGGTCTGATCTGGCTCGTATCGCCCTCTCTGGTTTTTTATATTGGGGCTTTGATGGCCTTTATTTCGTTGCTGCTATCGTTAAATATTCCTGAGAAGCCGGAAAGTGGCAATGAGGTTAGGGTATTGCGTTGGAGCTAAAATAAAAAAAGAGGCCATACATGCCTCTTTTTGTTAGTTAAATGGGTACCAGAATAACTCTGTGTCGGTGTAGCGTTTTGTGATTGCTAGTACAACAACCATGGCGATGATGGCTAAACAGAATGTGTCTTTCTGAGTGAGAGGCTTGTAGCTATACCATGTACGGCTTTTATGGCGACCAAATCCTCTCAACGTCATGGCATTTGAGATTTCGTCTGCTCGGTCCAGACTAGAGAAGATCAGAGGGCCTAGGATTTTTGCTACGTTCTGCATGCGTGTAAATAGTGGCGCTTTTTTGGATAGATCAACTCCACGAGCTTGTTGAGCGTGCATGATGTTTATGAAATCCTGCTTCACTTCAGGCAAATACCTCAAAGTCAAACTTACCGCATAAGCGATCTTATAGGGTATGCCTATTTTATTGAGACTCGCTGCAAACTCAGTAGGGTGCGTGGTAAAAACAAACACTAACGCAATAGGGAACATGCTGAAGTACTTTAAGGTCACCGTAAACAAGTAATAGAGCGTTTCCTGAGTTAAGCTGTAATTTCCAGGTAGGGAGAGCAACAGAGTGTTGCTGCCAATAAGCTCACTGCCTTGCTGGGGAGCGAGCAAAAACATGAACAGTGCATTGAGCATGAGTACACTACCGGTACCAATCAGTAACGGCTTGTATACCTGAAAAGGAACACGTGTGGCCTTCAATAGGCTCAGACCCAGTATGATCATCATTCCGATAATGCGTAGATCAAACGTAGTGAGTACAACGGTTACCCAAGCACTAAATAGCATAAACTTAGTAATACCGTTTAACGCATGTAAAGGAGAGCCAGTATCAACGTAGTTGATACCAAATTTCATTTTGGATGCCTTCATGCTGCACTGCTCTCCTGACGAATAAAATGGCGCATAAAGCTACTTTTATCTTCGATATTCAAGTGATCTGCGAGTTGATATAAGCTGGTTGTGGCTAAGTTTGCACGTTCTAAAAGCGCTGGTTGGCTGAAGACATCCGTCATAGGGGCATCGGCGATCAGTCTGCTGTCTGAAAATACCAGTGAGCGAGTCGTGTACTCCAATACCAAATGCATGTCATGAGAGACAATCACTACAGTGATCCCTAACTTTTGGTTCAGCCCTTGGATAAAGGAGAGCATCGCGGTGTAGTTTCGGTAGTCTTGTCCAGCCGTTGGCTCATCCAAGATCAGCAGTTGTGGCTCTAACACTAGAATTGATGCGATAGTGACACGTTTCTTTTGGCCGTAACTGAGGGCCTCAACAGGCCAATGACGATACTTATTTAAGCCACAGAGCGTTAACGTTTGTTCGACTTTTTCTTGGATAATGTGCTCATCAATCCCGCGATTACGTAAGCCAAACGCAACTTCATCATAAATCATATGGTGTGAAATCATATGATTTGGGTTCTGCATGACCACACCAATTTTTTCACTTCGTTCAAAGATACTCAGGGTTTGGAGATCTTGCCCGTTAAAGTGCATTGTCCCTTCGTCGGGGTCAAGAACTCCCATGGCTAACTTGGCTAAGGTTGATTTGCCAGAACCATTTTTACCTAAAATGGAAACGAACTCACCTTGATGAATGCAAAAGTTTACATCTTCAATGGCATTTTTCTCGCCATCGTAAGAATAAGTAAGCTGGTTGACTTCTAGTAATGGTGCTCGTGGGTCCTCTGGCTTAGCGATAGCAACTGGGTGGTACCAGCTTTTAACCAATTGGTTAAAGGGTTCAAGAGACATTTTCCCCAAACTTGAAGGGTTATGCATGGCCTGAATGTGACAATGGGCGGACTTGAGTGCCGACAGGTACAGTGGTTCTCGTATACCGTGTTGACCTAACAATTCAGAAGCCAGCAATTCGTCGGGGGTGAGATCTGCAATGATTGAGCCTTGATCCATGAGGATAACTCGGTCAATGTCACGATGGAGCACGTCTTCGAGGCGGTGTTCAATAATGATCGTAGTTTTGTCATTGCTTTGATGCAGCTCATCGATGATTTCAATGGTTCGCTGGCCTGTTTTGGGATCAAGTGCCGCTAGTGGCTCATCAAAAAGTAAGATCTCTACGTCATCGACTAAGATCCCTGCAAGGGACACGCGCTGTTTTTGTCCGCCAGATAAATCGTGAGGAGAACGATTGAGCATATCGTCTAAAGCGACCATGCGAGCCGTCGCTTTCACCATAGGATACATGTCGATATTGGTGGTGAGTTGGTTTTCGAGAGCAAAAGCAATATCTTCACCAATACTCAGGCCAACAAACTGACTATCAGTATCTTGTAATACTGTGCCGACTTGTTCTGTGAAGTCATGTAAAGCAAATTTGCGGCTGTCTGCTCCATCAAAGCACAGTGTCCCGCTAATCTCACCTTGAACTGCGTGAGGAATGAGGCCGTTAAGGCATTGACCCAAGGTGGATTTACCACTCCCGCTTGGGCCGATGATGAGGATTTTCTCTCCTTTCTCTATCCTTAGATTGATATTTTTTAACGTCGGTTTATCCAGCGACTCATATCGAAAAGAGAAGTTAGAAAATTCAATGGTCATGAAAAAATTAAGCCTCGCTTAGATTGCGGCTTTGTTTATTGCGTTTAGCAACATTTTTAAGAATGAAGAAACCCACAATCGCGATCAGAAGTGTGTTACCAGAAGCAATAATGGAAAGTTGAGTGAATACTTTGGTAAAAGGTTCGGCGTAAAGTATGGTATCTAAAAATGCAGAGCATCCGTAACCAATAATGTTACCTACCAATGCTAGGAGTACGAATAGCAAAAAGTCTTTGGCTGGTAACTCCCCTTTTTGTAGGCGCTGGCGAGTCATCGCTGGGAAGAGCCCCATAATTAATCCAACAATGCCGGATCCCAATACCCAGGTCACCCATACGCCCCAACCAGCAAAAAGGTCGGTAACCCAGTGGCCGATAAAACCGACAAGAAAGCCTACAAATGGGCCAAACAGGACAGAAAACAGAGCAAGTACAGCCATTGCCGGTTTTAACGTCGTATTGGCGAAAACGGGAATGCCGAACATTGGTAGCCCACCAATGCCATACAGTGCCGCACCAATTGCAATGACGACGACGGTTTTTGCCGAAAGATTCATAGATAACCCCTTGCCCTGAATATTTAAAGAACATTACTGGTCGATTGTTGTTTAAATTTTGTGCGCCAGTAAAAAATAGGCGGGAATTATAACTTTTAGGGGCAGTGTTGGAAAGCGGCATACTTGAACTAATACCGCTTTATCTGTATGTCTAAATCAACAACATACGCAACAGTTTCGACCGTTTCTTTTCGCGTTGTAGAGCGCTTGGTCACTTAACTTAAATGCTTGGTCCAAGCTGAGTGCTTGATTGTGGTGATGGACTCCAAAGCTCGCTGTTACGTTCACTTTACTTCCATTGATGTCATAAAAATTATGTCCGTCGATGCTGGCTCTTAAACGCTCAGCGACATGATTTAGCTCATGCACAGTCAGAGACGGTAAAAGAACTAAGAACTCTTCTCCACCAATTCGGCCAAGAAGGTCTTGGTTACGCAAGCAAGATTTTGCAAGAACCGCGACCTCTTTTAGAACGGTATCACCAGTGTCATGACCAAATTTATCATTGATTTGCTTAAAAAAATCAATGTCAAACAAGATGACAGAAAGTTGTTTAGGGGCGAAGTTTTGCTCTCCCAATTCAAAGAGATAGCGACGGTTAGGTACACCAGTTAAATGGTCGGTATTTGAGAGGCGGTAAAATTGTTGCTTTTGACGATATTGACCGCCTAGCAAAGTTAACACCATCACTAAGACAAAAGCGCTGGAGATAAGACCAACTTGATTCATTTGATTATGATGGCTCAGTACGTTGTTTTCGTGTTGCAAGCGCTGGTTGTCCAATTCGGATTGCAAGAAAGCCAGCTCTTTTTGAATGTTGTTCTGATAATAAATTTCAGCGAGGCGATCAAACTGGCGTTGAGTCAAGTAGGCTCGCTCATTCAGCCCCATTCTATGGTAGATCCCTGCCGCTTTTTTTAACTGATTGATCGCGTAGATAGGGTAGCTTTGCGTTTCATTTTGGAAGTAGTTGGTGGCGGTTTGTAAGTATACTTGGCTTATCGAATACTCACCCGTAGCGAAGAAAAAACTGGCCAATGTAAGTGCATGAGACAGTTGACTGTAGCCGACATAGGTCGCATTCAACGCCTTTAATGCTGTGACATAACCTTCTGCCTTTTGTAGGTTTGAAAGCTCGGTATGGAGAGCAATTAAACCAAGCAGAACGTCGGGTTCTAAATAACGTGTACTTGCTTCTTTAACGTTAATATAAGCCTTATCGAACCAATCTAGAGACTGAACAAGCTCATCTTGGCTTCCTGCCGATAAGCCTAATTTCATGTAGGCATTGGCTAAGTTGTAATAAGCAAGTGTCGTTGCATGTTTGTCGTTTTGAGTCTCAGCCAGTTCCAATACTCGTTCTTGATACTCAATTGCCAGAGGATAGTTCTGGTTAAGGTAATACAAAATGCCGAGCTGACTTAATAAGTTAAGGAGTCGATCCTGATCAGAGGTTGTTGCAAGTAGCTTATAGGCTTGTTGAGCTTGCTCCAATGCTTGATAAAAATTGCCTTGCTGAGAATAAACAGCGCTGTACTGGATTTTGATAAATCCCACGCTTTCCATATCTTCAAGCTCTAACGCTGTTTTCTCAGCCTCTTGATACCATTTCAATGCATTGTCGTATTCAGCTTGTTGTTCATATGGCCATGCGGCCTGAATTTGGAACGCGAACAGCGCTCTTTGTTCTTTTCTGGAGCTGATGACTGGCGGATGGTAGGAGTCTATAAATTGGGTAAAGGCTTGGTGCTTTCCTTGTCCGCCCAATGCAGAAGCTAGGACAGTGGCGTATTGAATTTGCTCTAAAGGTGACAGTTGATCGTAATCGATTGGCTTAATGATCTGAATGGCTTCTTGAGGCTGTAACTTAACCAAACTTAATGCACGATCAATGATCGGATTGGCATAAGATGGAGGGAGAGAGAGCAAAAAAAATAAAAAACAAACAATACGGCTCATGCACAGCTTCCTGCTGGTTGCAAAAAGTTTGTATTCTATAAGTTACGTATCTTTTTGAGAACCTTATCCCATAACCTGTTACATATAAATTTGATCTCTGTCATTAAGTGTAGTGATAAAATGCTCAAAAAAAGCCCACTCTTCCAAGTGGGCTGAATTAATTAGTGATCGAGGTAAAGGTAGTTTTGCCAGCTTTTCATTCGAATGAGCACCTTCCTCATGACGGAGACATGGGTAAAGCTGTCTGAGTAAACAGCAACTTCCACGGCAGTCCCCATAGGCAGGCGGTATTCTGAAAGATCGTCGTTGATTTTTAATGTGACGAATACACGGCCACTGGTCCGTAATGCTTCCGTACCTAACAATGACCCTCTGGCTTGAAATTGGCTTTCACCAATTGCTGGTAACACTTCAATAACCTCACCTTTAAATACCTTACCTGGTAGGGCTCTAAACATGAACTCGGCATCAAAACCCGGACTCAGGCGTTGTAGAGAGTTTTGGCGAAATGCTGCGGTGTAGAGTTTTTCTTCGGTATGAACAAAAGTCATTACTGGAGCGAGAGGCAAAGGCACTGCCATTACGCCAGGTCTTAGCGCTAATTGAGTAACATAACCATCTGTTGGTGCTCGAACAATGGTTTGTTCTAAGTTGAACTCTGCTTTACGCAACTCAGCTAACAGTTGAGCGACTGCGGTATTTTCTCCACCCACTTCGGAGTCTAATGCAATTTGTGCTTGCTCTTGCTTGGATTGAGCGACTTCGAGTGACGCTTGAGCCGCTTTATAAGCCTGTCGACGTGTATCAAGTTGCTGTTCAGTGAAAGCGCCTTTGTCATAACCACGCTGGTATCGGTCATATTCTCTTTTGGCTTTGTCTCGATCTGCGATTGCCTTGATAGTAACGGCTTCAGCTTCTTTCACATTCGACTCAAGGCCCAATGCACCTTGGCTGGCTTCTTTTACTTTAGCTCTTAATTTTGCAACCTCGGCTTCGAACGGAATTGGGTCAATTTTAAATAGAACGTCTCCCTGCTTAAGTGGCTGATTTGGCTGTACAGGAACTTCAATGACTCGGCCACGAACACCAGATACCACAGGGGTTGTGGAGAATACTTGATTGCCCACTTGTGTAAATGGATGGTTGTAGTTCATCAATAGAATCAGAGTTCCCACCAAAACCACACCACCCAATACAGCGGTTGGAACCGTCCATTTATTAAGAGGGATATTGAATATTTTAAAAATGGCGATACATATGGCGGCATAAGTGAGGACAAGAAGTAAATCCATTATTGCTCCTCCTCATGACGTTCTGCGTGGACGGAAACGGTTGAGTGATTGTTGCTTTGATGTGTTTTTAAGCGTGCGACTTCACTTTGTAGCTGATTAACCTGATCGATGAGCTGATCAACACGATGGTGGATATCATGTTGCTCTTCTTCAAGCTTTTGGAACCCCCAGCCGCGCTCTTTGCGCCAGAGGGTGGCCCAAATCCAGAGGAATGGCCAGATAGCATGTAGGGTAAACAGGCTAACCCAGCCTGCATAGTGAATGGCATCCTGATGCGGATGTTCACGCTCTTTTGCAATCTCGTACGGTATATCGTGAATGACGATAATGCCGTAAAAGATTACCAGCGCGACAAAGATCAACAGACCTAGCGCAAAATAATCGAGAAACATTAGTTACTTCCTTGTGACGATGTTGTGATTGTATAGTGAGAATACGTTAGTTAAGTGGATGAAAACAAGCGGTTAGCATTGAAAATCTAGGTTTGTCTATTCCGTGCAAACTTGATTACGACCGTTTGCTTTTGCTCGATATAGCGCTTTGTCTGCACGATAGAAAGTGCGCTGTGTATTTTCGCCCTCACGATGCAAGGTAATGCCGATACTGACGGTAAGGCCGCGTTCTCCGAGTATTTCGTGCCAACCAAATTGGAAAATACGTTCGCGGTAGTTCTCTGCATGTAACTCTGCTTGATCCAGTGTGGCTTTTTCTAGAATGACAAGGAACTCCTCGCCACCGAAACGGACACAAGAAGCACCGCGAAATTTAAAGTAAGCCGCCAATTCTTTAGAGACATTTACAATGGCTTTATCTCCTACCAAATGACTGAGCTCGTCGTTAATCGACTTAAAATGGTCAATATCGATAACCATTAACGCGAATGGGGTATCGTGAAGTAGCAGATCTTTTAGCTTTACATCGAGCCAGCGACGGTTGTGTAAGTTGGTCAATGGATCTGTGAATACATCTTGTTGCAGCTGGGCTACGGTGTGTTTCTGGTTTTCCGTTGTTTCTTTCAGTTCGCGATTTTCTAACTCGGAGAGAATGAGTTTAAGTTGCAATTCGAAACGAGATAAGCGTCGTAGCTGCGCAGCACCAAGCTCACTGATTGGGATGTTCTTCATGAGATCGCTTTCGATGCGAAATGCTCTTTTTTGATAGCTTAATGCACGAACAAAATCCCCTTGTTGCTCACTGATGTCGCTGAGTGAATTGGACAGTTTGAGTGAAAGGAAAGGAGAGGCATATTGCTTGATGCGTTTGTGCGCCGATTCAAGTACCCAGTTCGCCATATGGGGTTTATTTGATTCGGTAAGACAATAAGCGAGTTCTAAACGGATCATATTCGATAGCCAGCTTGAATGGATATTGCCAGCAGCGTATTGGACATTCGCGAGACATTGCATGGCATCATCAAACTTCTTCTTGCGACGATACAATTTTGCACGATAAAGATAGATTTGCCCTGTTAATACTTTATCGCTGACAAGGATGCTTAGCTCTTCGCACTCTCGGATCAGATCATTTGCTGCCTCAGTGCGATTGAGCTCTATGTAGCAAGATAGCATATAGAGTTTATATCGAAGCCTGAGTGAGCGACTAGTAATGGCATGGTCAATACTGTCGATTTTTTGATAATAACGAAGTGCGCGATTGTGATCGCCGTAGGCATCACACAAGTTCCCCATTCCTAATACTGCGGTAACATAGGCATCAATGAAGCTGTTATCAACTGCGATGGTTGAGCTGGTGATGTATTCATTCAATGCGCTGGTGTAGTCACCCGTTTCAACCAATCTTTCGGCAAGGCTTGCTCGAATTTCTAAAATTAACTCTGCATCTTGGGGTAAGCTCAATAGTTTCAATGCTTGCCGTAACTCATCTAAACTCGCTTGAGGTTGCTTAAGCTCATTACGATATTCAGCACTGATGATCAGAGCTTGTGCCTTCTCTTGTGGTGTTGTCGCGACATACTGACGAATGTGGTTCCAGAAAATTAGAGCTTCTTCGCCAGAAACAGAGGAAGCGTCTAGTCCTGACTCACTGATTTTGTTGAGTAACGTTTCCATTTTCTGTGTCCTGAAGTTCTTCAAGTTGTTCTAATGTGAATGGGAAAGCCAAAATATCCTCAAACATAACTCGTGGTAGAGATTGTTTTAAACCTTTGCGATGCCAAGGGTAAATTTCAATCATTTTTGCTAGAACACGAAAGACATTAAGAGCCTCATCCCCTTTGTCTGCCAGCAATAGCCCGAGGCGGTCAGCGCTTAAACGTGAAAGCAGGTCCATACGATTGCATAATGAATGGGCGATTTCTGCACACACATCTAGGTAATGATTATCTTCGTGTTGAATGATGATCACGGAGTGTTTCGATTGCTTAAGTTCGGTTTTGCAGAGTACTAACTGCTCCCACCAAAAGGTTTCAGAAACCATTTGACTGAGCTGCTTGTCAGGGTCGTATTCATGTTGACCTCGAATACGATTAATGAGTTTGCGAGCCCGTTGTTCTAACTGGCGCTTTGAAGCTCTGGCTTTGTCTTTACTGACACGAGCCGTTTGTTCTCGGAGCATATCGATGGAGTGCTTACGATATTTTTTGAACGCAGCAAGGGCGGTTTGGTGATCCTCTTGCTCTTCTGCTACTCGAGATTGCTGGAAACAGATCTGAGAAAGTAGCTCGCCGTTATCGAATGTTGACGCAGAACGCTCGGCTTTTACCAGCAATTCTGCCGCACGTTCTGGATGGCTTCTCAGCAATTCTAGTCTAGCTCGGCTGATGAAAGAGTGAGCTTGCATCCATACTAAGTTGTGTTCTACTGCAAGATCATGGGCTTTTGCCGTCGCTTTTTCTGCATCTTCAATCCGTTCGAGCCCTAATAATGCGAGGCCACGGAAGTCCCATACTTCTGCATGCCATGTTTTATCGTCATGGTGAGAAAGTAGCTCTGATGCGCCGTCTAACACGCTGAGCATCTCAACATACTGGTTTAACAGGTATAAATCCCATGCTAGCAGTATTCGTGCTTTTCCTTCTAACCAAGCAATACGTGTATTATTGGCAACAGTAACGGCAAGCTCGTGAGTTGTACGCGCAAGTTGATATTCATGGGTGATACGCCAAACATTGCCAAGCCCAATGAGGCTCTCTATTTGGTACTCAATTTCATCAACTAAGGCTGATTGCTCTAACGCATTAATCCAAAACTGTTGTGCGGAGTAGTATTTTGCTTGTCCCCAGTAATGTAAGGCGTGGATATGAAGAATTTCAGGGAGGTAATCATCGCTGTCCATTGTGCTTAGCTTACTGTGCGCTTCTTTGATGTATCTTAGTCCTTTCCGGTAATCCATCAGGCACCAGCAACAACGAGACATGATGATTAACCCTTGGATGACGCCGTCTGGGTAAAGTATCTGATTTGCTCGCGTAACACACTGTTCAGCTGTCGCTAACACTTTTTCTGGCTCAGATTCAACTTTGTCTCTGAGTCGTGTGATTTCCGTTTCTAAAAGATGTTGGCTTTTGTCCAATTAATCAATCCCTTAACAGCAAAGTGTTGTGTTAATACCAAAGCATTATAAAAACAGCCATTGCCATATCTCCAGCAAAAGCAACGTTGAGCGTACGGTTTACTGGCGAGGTTCACACTAATGCTAATTATATCGCAGCTCGGAGTTTTTGAGTGAAACCGTTTATGCCCAATTTATATTTAAATAAAGCACAAATTGTGCCAGTAATATTCATTTTGGAAATGTTTATATAAACCAGCATGTTGTGTAGGCAAATGTAAAGCAGGAAAGAGGAGTTATTCATTTATTACATATAAGGACAATATTTTGACGCCAATTTAACTTACATTATATAGAACGGTATCGGTGTGAAAAATAATTAACTTACCTTTCAATTGTAATTAAATTTAATACCAATTTTAGTTTCTATTGTAGAGGTGTCTTAATTTATTGTTGTTTTTGTAATTTTAACTACTTGTCCAATATGTCGAAACTAAATATTGTTAGTTTAACTATAAATATGTTCTAAATTAAGGATTAACTCATTGTTAATATTAGATTTGTATTTAGTTGTTATGTCTGGGTATTGCTAGTTTTTAAGTTTTATTGTTGATAGTAAGAACCTGAACCTAAAAAATATTAATAATGTATTTTCTAACTGCGCTTAAGATCACAAATGATATTTTCGATGGTTTTGAATGGTGTTTTTTTATCTTAAATATGTTCGTGCTTGGTATTCAATCAAGCGAATATTAGAAGGATATAAAAATGTATAAACCAACATCAGTGGCGCTAGTTATTAGTGCATTGTTAGGCTCCGCATCCTTTATGTCGTATGCAGGGGTATCAACGACGGTTCTCGAAAACTCAGGAGAGCCGGCAAGTGTTGAAGCTTGTTCTGCGTTAAATGTGGACGACAACGTCGATATTTCGCGAAACAGCTTGTTACGCTGCCTTCCAGGAAATGACCCATTGACCGAACACCAATGGCACCTAATGAATACCGGTCAACGTGCATTTGCACGTAATGGCGGGGTTGCAGGTAATGATATGAACGTGTGGTGGGCGCACCGTGTCGGCTTTACTGGTCAAGGTGTTAACGTTGCCGTTGTTGATGATGGGTTAGAGCTTGCTCACCCAGATCTTGAAGGCAATATTCGTCAGGGTCGTTCAGCGAACCTTATTGCAGGAGCAAATGATCCTAGTGACCCAAGTCCAATTCGCCGTCTAGATGCACATGGAACTTCTGTTGGGGGAATCATTGGTGCAGTAAGCAACAATGGCCTAGGGGGTATTGGGGTTGCCCCAGAAGCGAACTTGCAGGGTTATAAGTATCTAAGGAAACGGTATGAATCTAACATTCCAGGTGCATGGTATATCAGCCATGGTAAACCGGGTTATACGGATGATGTAAGAGTATTTAACCAAAGTTATGGGCGTTCAGTAATGGGATCAGAATCATACGTGGAAGGCTTTCAAGAACAAACTCTGAGGCGCATGTCGATGGACTCCAACGGTCAGCTTGGTGCTGTTTTCGTAAAATCGGCGGGTAATGGCTACAACCGGACAGGTTATCGCCCTGTCGACCAAGCCGCTAACTTGCCGTGGGAAAACAGTAACCAAGAGAACTATAATGCAAACTATTGGAACGTAACCGTGAGTGCATTAGCCGCTGGTGGGACGCGTTCGTCATACTCAACAGTAGGCAGCAGTGTATTTTTAACCGCACCTGGAGGAGAGGGTGGGAGGAATTTCCCTGCTCATGTGACAACTGATCCGACAGGTTGTGAGATGGGGTACAATAATCATCCACTCTATTTTCCATATGACGGCCACTTGTTACACGGTGGTACTCCTTTAGACCCAACTTGTAACTACAACAGCACTATGAATGGGACTTCTTCAGCGGCGCCCAATACATCAGGTGCTTTTGCGGTCATGATGTCTGCATTCCCTAATATGCATCAGCGTGATATCCGACACCTTCTTGCTTCAACCGCGACACAAGTTGATCCAAATTATGGCGATCTCCAACTGCGTTACGCCACTGCAGCGGGAGCAAATCGTACGGTTGTTGGCTTAGAAGGTTGGGAAGAAAATGCGGCTGGTTATCAATACAGCCCTTATTATGGTTTTGGTCTAATTGATGTAAGTGCTGCAATTAAGGCTGGACGAGACAACTACGTGCCATTACCGTCACTTGAAATTAGCCCTTGGATTAACAGTAACCTTGAAAACCCACTTGCAATTGCTGATGCAGGAGCGAATGCAACGTCTACTACACTGGCGGTTGAAAGTGACAATACGGTTGAAGCGGTTCAGATCACCCTCAATGCGAATCATGAGCGCATTTCAGATCTGCTGGTTGAACTGGTTTCTCCATCTGGTACTCGCAGTGTGTTGATGTCACCACGTAACAGTATGATAAAAGAGCGAGCTGGATTCAGAAATAAGCTGATGTTAAGCCACAAGTTTTATGGTGAGTCAGCAAGAGGAAACTGGACACTACGTATCACCGATACCAGTAAAGATACTCGCTACGCTATAGATCTCGAGTCAAATAGACGAGTGCGTATCAATAACAATACCGAAAATGGCGAGCTGTTGGGTTGGTCATTACGTATTTTAGGTCATACAGAAGCGAAATAAGGAATCAAACATGAAAAATAGTAATACTTTGTTCACAATGCTTGTGATCGGCTCATTATGTTCGTTTTCTGCGATAGCTCAGGAGCCAACCATCAATATTAATGGTGAAGCGTACTCCGTTGTACCATCCAATCACTTATCAACAAGGTCTGCAGGTGCAAGTGCTGAAAAGTCGAATACCGTTCGTGTCGGCGACTCAGTTGTTCTTTCTGCGAATGCCGACAGTGTCATCCAACCTAAACCTAAGACGATTTCTGGAGAAATTGAGATTGTTACTGACGAGCAGCAAGCGTTAGTGATTGCCGAAAAATTTGATTTGGAATTCCTTGGCTATGAAGGGGGAATTGCATTGCTGTATGCGAAAAAAGGAACGGATGTGAAAGCATTACGGAGTGCGCTGAACACAGAGTTAAATGTTCCCGTTCGCATTCATTTGCAACCAAACGACATTAAGCCGCAATAAGGAGTGAAAAGGCCTGAGTTCGCTTGGGCCTTTTGCTTTCATCCATCCAAAGTGTAATAAGCAGGTTGTAAAATGCTTAGAAAATGGCAGAAGCTGGATGAGAGATTCGCTCGGTCTTTAGACAGAGCGCTCGAGTCAAAAGGATATATTTCATTGAGTTCAATTGTGGAGAGCCAATACTATTTCCCTCAAAAGCATCCCATGAACTTATCTCGTAATAGTCAGCGTTTCGCAAGTGAAGATAAGTTACATGAGAAGTTTGAAAGGAAACATTGGCGGTCCATTGTTGAATATGTCAAACCCATATCATCCCCATAAAAAAGAGCCGCGTATCGCGGCTCTTTTTTATGCAATTTTTAGTGATTACTGAAGCAGCTCTCTCAGTGTCAGTGGAGCGTCAGTCAAACCGAGATTTTGTGCCGCGGTTTTTCCGCATTTATCTTGATAACATAGGTTGTGCCATGCCCTGAAAATATCCAGCATCGGTAATAAGCCTCCGGGGCGAAGCTTTCGTCTAGGCTCATTAATAAATGCACCAAACAACAGTTGGAAACGTTGTTGGTAAAACTCTACTTTACGTGTTGATGCGTTAACCAGCCATTCCTCTGGATTGTTGCGCTCTCCCGCCAAATAACATATCCCTTTAGATGCTTCTTTTTGGTTAGCGATAGCCCAGCGGTCACGCCACCAACCTACGTGTACAATGTCGGTTTTGCCAAAAGTGACGTCGTTACTCCATTGAGTGTCTTCTTCGACATACATGAGGTCTACGTTTTTTTGCTGAATACGAGGCAGGCAAACGCTCAAAGCTGCTGAACGTAAGACCGGATCTTGCGGCATATAAATCGATACACGTTTGTCGTCACCACACATATCTAACACATGCAGGTAGTGCGCGTAAGAGGTATAAGGCGGTCGAATTAAAGCACCTTTGGAAGGGTAGTTAAATGTTGTCAGGTTACCCATTGGGTCTTCTACGTTACCGCGGGCTAAAATAATCTGATATTTCTGGTCAATACGCTCTCTTAAAATAGGAGAAGGTGCGGACGCAGGCATATTGGACTCAGATGAATAATCCTGCGATACGAATCTTGCTGGTATGTCGTAAGGGTTGTGGTCATTGGGGCCATTGGGTTCTTCGTCTGAAGAATAATTCACATGCTGGCACAGAATATAGCCAGTTTTTGCTTCCCCGGTGGTTATCCAAAGTACGCCATTGTTGCTCTGTGGTTGCAATGGCACATAGTACGAAGCAAGCTGATAGCTTTGTGCGTGGTTTACCCATCGCGCATCAATCATTGCCAGCTTACGGCGGCAACGACTTGCGATGTGATCGAGGTGGTCATAAAACGTTTTTGGGTTAATTTCCAACTTACGGCATATTTCACGTACCGAGTAACTCATAAAGAGCAAACCGAGTAGGTTCTCTTGAAAATTCAGTTTTTTGTTCGCCCCAGACCATTTATCAACAAACGTCGATTGGCACTGTTTGCAGCGATAACGCTGACGATCGCCACTATAACCAAAAGCATGGTAAAGATGTTTGTGGGTATGAACGGAAAGACCGAAATTGTCACAGTCTTCATTGCGACATGCGGGGAGGCCGTCACTGTGAAGGTGACGTAGTCGATGAAGTTCGTTAAGAACTTCCTGATTGTTAAGTAAGGGGGGGAAAGCGCCACATTCCCGACAAACCATAGCAGGTCGTTTTGGGTTAGCATGCTGCACAACGTATCGATGTGCCTCACTCAATCCAAAGTTGTCACACGCCAATGTTTTACAAAAGTTGAGCTGTAACCCTTCTGCTTCCAGCGGCAGTTTGCCTGTTGTCACAATCTCCCCCTCGGGATTATCTGGGCCATCAGAGAATCCTCTGATGGCGAAGTACTTCAATCGGTGGAGTCTTAGATGTTGATTGCAGTTTCAAGCGCAACCTTCATCATGTCGTTGAACGACTTTTGACGCTCTTCAGAGCTTAGTTTTTCACCACGAATGATGTGGTCAGATACCGTTAGAATCGTCAGTGCTTTAGCACCAAGATCCGCTGCAACACCGTAGATACCCGCAGCTTCCATATCGACACCCAAGATACCTAGTTTTTCCATCTTCTCGAAGATGTCAGCTTCTGGTGTGTAGAAAAGATCAGCTGAGAACACGTTACCTACTTTTACTGGTACTTCTTGAGCGCGCGCTTGGTTAACTGCTTCTTCTAGAAGACCGTAATCAGCGATCGCTGCAAAGTCGTGGTTGTTAAAGCGGATACGGTTTACTTTAGAATCTGTTGATGCACCCATACCGATCACAACGTCCATTAGATTAACGTCGTCACGAACTGCACCACAGCTGCCCACACGAATGACGTTTTTCACGCCGTATTCAGCGATAAGCTCGTGAACATAGATACAGCATGATGGGATACCCATACCGTGGCCCATTACAGAAACACGTTTTCCTTTGTAAGTACCTGTGAAACCAAACATGTTACGCACATCACAAACTTGCTTTACGTCTTCTAAGAAAGTTTCTGCAATGTATTTTGCACGTAGTGGATCGCCTGGCATCAATACTGTTTCTGCGAAATCACCAGGTTGTGCATTAATATGTGGGGTTGCCATAGTTGTTACTCCAAAGTTGCTAGCGAATTAGCTCATTTTATTACTAATTCTGTTGAACTGAAAAAATCTGTTGAGGCAATACTAGCTATATCTAGCATACTCCCATGAGAACTCTGTCACAAAAAGCCTTATTTTAGACATTCAAAAACCTATTGATAACTAATTCTGTTGATTTTGATTGAGCAATCGATTTGTAAAACGTTTGCTTAAAAAATTGAACCCAAATGCCTCTCTCATCGTATGGATAGATGCAGATTCAAATAAAAAGTATTGATGTTTGATTGAGAAAGGGGATTGTTTATGAGCCAAATGATTAAAGTCGGGGTAAGTGCTTGCGTACTTGGTGAGCATGTCAGGTTTGACTCTGGACACAAATTGAGTCGGTTTGTGACTAAAGAATTGTCACCCTATTTTGAGTTTGTTTCAGTATGCCCTGAAGTAGAGTCCGGTATGCCTGTGCCAAGACCGACTATTCGGCTTATTACCGACAAAGAGCGGATCGCCCTTGTAGAGACGAAAGACAATAGTATAGAGCACACCGATAGGATGGTGGCTTTCGCAAAACAGAAAGTGAATGCGTTAATCAATGATCAACTTTGCGGTTATGTGGTTTGTGCCAAGTCACCGACATGCGGTATGGAGCGGGTTAAAGTCTATAAAAAAGGAGGCTCAGACAGCACTGGAGTTGGCCTTTACACCAAAGAGTTAATGGTTAAGATGCCGTGGCTACCTGTAGAAGAAGATGGACGTCTTAATGATCCTGTACTGAAAGAAAACTTCGTGACCCGGGTTTTTACTTTACACGATTTCTACCAATCAATGGGTGGCACTCCTACTAGAGGAAAAATTGTTGCATTTCATTCTCGTTATAAGTTGACATTGATGGCGCATCACCCTCAATCATACAAGGAGTTAGGACGGCTTGTGGCTCACATATGTGATTATGATGTTCTTGATTTCTATAACCTTTATCGCACAGGCTTAATGAAAGCGATGGTGCATCGAGCCAGCAGAAAAAATAACACTAATGTGTTGATGCACCTGCAAGGATATTTTAAACGTGCTCTAAACAAAGCTCAGAAAGCGGAACTTCGCCAACTAATTGATGATTATCGCGCTGGGTTGTTACCTTTGCTGGCCCCTTTAACCTTGATAAAACATTATTTATCAGCGCATCCTGACTGTTACTTACAACAACAATCTTTTTTTGACCCTTATCCTCAAGCGCTACGCTTACGTTATGGCTTATGAATGCAAGGTAAATTAATTGGATGAAACTGGTTTGGTTCAGGCGCGATCTTCGCGTTGATGATAATAGGGCATTATTTGAAGCTATAAAAAGTGGCGAGCCTGTGATTGGTGTTTATGTGGCGACACCTGGCACTTGGTTCAAGCATCATCTTGCCCCTATTCAGGCAGACCTTATATACCGACGTCTCGAAGTGCTTAAACAAGAGTTAGCACAGTACAACGTCGAGCTTATTTATCATGAAAGTGATACCTATGAGCATGGAGCAGAGTTTGTTGCCCATATCGCAAAGCAATGTGGAGCCGATGCGGTTTATCTAAACAAGGATTATGAGGTAGACGAACAACGGCGGGATGAGCATCTTAGAATGCAGCTTAAATTGGAAGGGGTGGCATATCAATGCTTTGATGATAAGTGCATTTTTCCTCCAGGTTCCGTGCTCAACAAACAGGGAGAGTACTTTAAAGTTTTTACGCCTTTTAAAAAGGCTTATCTAAGTAAGTTGTATGCGATGTCTTTTTCTGTACTCAAGACTGAAACCGCTTCGCCTTTGTCTCAACTGCAAAGGGATAAAATAAACTCACTTCAACTGAATACAGGTTTCAGTTTTCCTCGGGTTTCTAGTGCTGCGTACCCCATTGATAGAGTTGTTATCCGCAATCAACTGCGCGATTTCGACCAGCAAGGGGTTGAACACTATCATCAGCAACGTGATTTTCCAGCTCTACTCGCAACAAGTCGCCTTTCCCCTTATTTGGCAATTGGTGCGCTCTCTGTACGGCAATGTATGGCCAGAGTGATGTATCGGCAAACGCCAGCTTTAAGTCGTGGTCGAGAAGTTTGGCAAAGCGAACTGATTTGGCGAGAGTTTTATCAACACTTACTTCATTTTGAACCTAAGCTCAGTAAAGGTCGGTGTTTTTTTGAATGGGGGGAGAGCTTGCAATGGGTAACGAATGACGCGCTGTTCCAAGCGTGGAAAGAGGGCATGACTGGGTATCCAATTGTTGATGCGGCAATGAGGCAGCTTAACACGACAGGTTGGATACATAACCGTTTGAGAATGATTGTCGCCAGCTTTCTGGTTAAAGATTTACATATTAGTTGGAGAGAGGGTGAAGCCTATTTTATGAGCCATCTGATTGACGGAGATTATGCTGCGAACAATGGTGGCTGGCAGTGGTGTGCGTCAACCGGATGTGACGGTCAACCTTACTTTCGGATTTTTAACCCAACTACTCAAGGGGAGAAGTTTGACCCCGATGGCGTTTTTATCCGGCGCTGGGTTCCTGAGCTACGAGATTTAGAAACACGTTATATTCATCAGCCGTGGAAATGCCCAGCTGTCAATACATTGTCATATCCCAAGCCGATAGTTGATCACAAGGTAGAAAGAGAGATAACCTTACGTCTCTATAAAGAAGCTAAGGAAACCTAAAATGCTGCGAAAAGTTCTTTCTCTCTGTTGTTGTCTGAGTCTGCCGGTGTTCGCGGCAACTTATGAACTACCGCCAGAGGGCAGCAGTTTGGTGGGGCGCACCCAATATCATAAGGTTGAGCAAGGAGAAAGCTTAGCGGATATTGCAAAGCAATATGATGTTGGCTTTTTGTCATTAATGGCAGCAAATAAGGGCGTAGACCCTTTTTTACCTCAAGTGGACTATGTTTTAACCATTCCAACTCAAATCATCTTACCCCAAGTGCCCAGAGAAGGTATTGTGATTAACTTGGCTGAACTTCGTCTTTATTACTTCAAGCCCCAAGAAAATAAAGTACACATTTTCCCGGTCGGTATTGGCCGAATCGGTCGTGATACGCCGGAAATGGAGACCAAAATCAGCCAAAAAAGACCCAACCCGACATGGACACCTCCTGCTTCAATTAGAAAAGAGTATTTAGCGAAAGGCATCGAACTACCTACGGTTGTGCCCGCTGGTCCAGAAAACCCTTTAGGTGAATTTGCGCTGCGACTGGCTTATGGGGCAGGTGACTATTTGATCCATGGAACCAATAAAGACTTTGGTATCGGTATGCGAGTGAGCTCAGGTTGCATACGTATGGATCCAAAAGATATCAAGTGGCTATTCCCTCAGATCAAACTGGGTGAAAAAGTGAAAATTATTGATGAGCCTGTAAAAGTGGCGTTGGAGCCGGATCGCAGTGTATTTGTTGAAGCTCATGAGCCTTTAACACGTAGCGATGGCAGTAAAAAAGATATGGTGGTTCCGCAGCAGCTAAGCTGGTGGTTAGATGAGTTTGATATTTCGGATGTGAAAGCGCGCGCGGTGATATTGTCGCAAAACGGTGTACCGACAGAAGTCGTCGCGCCGTCATATGTGAACTAATCAAAAGAAGAAAATTGGGTTAAAAAAAAGGGTCTGCAATGCAGACCCTTTTTTTACAACTTGATTCAGAATTACTTAGTGTAAGACTGAGCAATATTGTCGATACGCTCGTTTGCACGTGCTGCTTCTTCTTGAGCAGACATTGCAGCATCGCCAGCTTTCTGAACTTCAGTCGATAGATCTGATTTCAGTGCAGAAACTTCGTTGGTTAGCTGGCTAACTTGGTTGCTTAGCTCATCCATTTTTGCTGTTGTTGCTTCGTCCAGACCAGAAGCACAACCAGCCAGTAGAAGTACAGAAGACGCTGCAGCTGCGATTAACATTTTGTTCATCATGAACTCCTTGCAATATGTAAGTATCAAAAATTCGTCCTATACATTATCTACGATATAGTGACGAGGTAAATTGTAGACCTAATCTTACAGAAGATGTAGAAAAGAAAAGTCAAAAAAATCCAAGATTTTAAGGAATTAGTGAATAAATTGACAGCTGTCTCATAATTAGGAACTATAATTCTGGTTAATGCAATCAGGAGATTTAACATCTAGCTTCATATGTCCTGTCGCAGTTGCATACATTTCAGTATCGCTCAATCAGTCGATGGTTCTGGTTACTCACTCCTAGGTTGTGTATGAATTTCCTCACGAGAGCGCTTTACACTTTGGGTTTGACTATTTTTATGTGATCGCTATCTATTTACGTAAGTTTCGCGCTATTATAGCGCGCTTTATTTTTCACCCCCCGCGTGACCAAGCTGCTCTGAGTTATTTTGCGGCCAATGACGCGTACCAATATTGACTGGAGAATCCATTGCAGTTTAAAGATCTAGGCCTAGATAACCGCCTTCTGAAAAATTTGAATCACTATGACTTTAAAAAGGCGACAGACATTCAACGACAAGCTATCCCTGTGGCGATGGCTGGCAAAGATCTGTTGGCCTCGTCTAAAACAGGTTCTGGTAAGACACTGGCGTTTGTTTTGCCAATGCTGCATAAATCTCTCAAGACAAAAGCATTTTCTGCTAATGATCCGCGTGGTTTGATTCTAGCCCCGACTCGTGAGTTGGCGAAACAAGTCTATGGTGAGCTACGTATCATGCTTGGAGGCTTATCATATGAAGCCGCTTTGATTCTCGGTGGTGAAAACTTTAACGATCAAGTGAAAGCGCTTCGTCGTAAACCACGGTTTATCGTCGCAACGCCGGGTCGTCTGGCTGACCATTTAGAGCACCGTTCACTATTCCTTGATGGTTTGGAAACACTGATCCTTGATGAAGCGGATCGCATGTTGGATTTGGGCTTTGCCCCTGAGCTTCGCCGTATTCATAAGGCTGCGAAGCACCGTCGCCGTCAAACGTTGATGTTTTCAGCGACATTAGATCATGCTGAAGTGAATGATATCGCCTCTGAAATGTTGGATGCGCCTAAACGCATTGCGATAGGTGTTTCGAACGAAGAACATAAAGACATCACTCAAAGATTCTACTTATGTGATCATTTGGATCATAAAGAAGCAATTCTAGAACGTGTTCTTGAAGAGTCTGATTACAAGCAACTTATTATTTTCACCGCAACTCGCTCTGATACGGATCGCCTAACAGAGAAGCTGAATGAGAAGAAACTCAAAGCGGTCGCACTCAGCGGTAATTTAAATCAGACCCAGCGAAATACCATTATGAGTCAATTTGAGCGCGCGGTATTTAAGATATTGGTAACGACTGATGTTGCATCGCGCGGTTTGGATATTGCTAATGTAACGCATGTGATCAACTTTGATATGCCAAAGCATACTGAAGAGTATGTTCACCGTGTTGGTCGTACTGGTCGCGCGGGTAATAAAGGGGATGCTATTTCTCTTGTTGGTCCAAAAGACTGGGTAAGTTTTAAACGTGTTGAAGCGTATCTGCACCAAGATATTAACTTCTCTGAACTGGAAGGGTTAAAAGGCAAGTTTAAAGGGATCAAACCGCGCAAACCGGATATGCGTAAAGCTAAAGGTTCAGTGAAAAAAGCCAAACCACAAGCGAAGAAAGTAGCGAAGAAACCAGTGAAACGTGATAAAGGCTTCTATCAAAACGTCGCTGTAGGTGATTCAGTCTTTATTCCGAAAAAGAAAACACCGCCGAAAGAATCTGAAGATTAAGCTAGCGTTTTGGCATCGCACTTTTTGCTTTAGTTAGGAATAAAGCCGCGTTTGCTAACAACCCTTATAGAGAATTGAAGGCCGAGCAAGTCAATGACATGCTCGGCTTTTTTATGTTTTGCGAGTTTGTTGACTCAGTGCGAAAGCTTTATGTTCTGAAATAGGCGAGCTGCTGTTTTTGATGCTCAGCAAGGCTGGACAACTCTTGGCTTGCTGTGGCTGCTTGGGTAATCCCTGTTACATTTTGGCTAACTAACTCGTAAATATTAGTCAAGTTTGAGTTGATATCAGAGGTCACTTGCCCTTGCTCTTCAGAAGCGGTGGCAACTTGGGTGTTCACAGAGTTCAGCTGTGTGATTGAGCGACAAATGTCATTGAGAGCCTGAGCCACCTCAGTTGCAAGTCCTTGGTTGGTTTCAAGCATTGCTAAGCTTGAAGTCATACTGTCGTTTGCACTACCTGATTGTTGCTGAAGTTCTTCAATGATCACTTGGATTTCTTTGGTTGATTCCTGCGTGCGTGCGGCCAGCATTCTGACTTCATCTGCTACTACAGCAAAGCCTCTGCCACTTTCTCCTGCACGTGCCGCTTCAATGGCTGCATTGAGAGCAAGCAGATTTGTTTGTTCAGAAATACCTTCAATCACTTCAATCACTTTGCCGATTTGCTCAGATTGTTCTTTCAATGAGTTAACGAGTTGTGCGGCTTCGCTGAGCTGGTCAGCCATTTGAGTATTGGCTTTGTGGTTACGTGTAAATTTGTCCAGACTTTCTTTGGCAAGCTGATCAACGATACTAGAGGCAGAATCGGCTTCATTAGCATTCTGTGTTACTTCACTAGCCGTGCTTTCAAGCTGATTGACATGCTCCACCTCTTGTCTTTCTTGGTCTGAATTATGGCTTGATTGTGTCATGACAGCCGCGAGTTCCGTTGATGCTGAAGCGACATCATTACTCACTCGAACTAAGGCTTCAATGGTATTTCTTAACTGATGAATGGTGCTATTGACATCATGTGAGAGGACGGCAATTTCATTGTGACCAACGGGGTGGCTTTCAACGGTCAAGTTTCCGGAAGCGACCTCACGCATTACATTCTGCAGTTGCTTAATTGGTGTGACGATGATGCCCGCTAAGATCCAACTCAATATAGCTGCGATCGCTAATACCGCAATTAGCCCTAGCGTTGCATTGTTGAGGACACCGCTGTGTGATTGCTCGTTTTGTGCGACCTCATCCAGAGCAATGGTGTTCAGCTTTTTAGAGAGATTTGCGATAGCCGTAACCATCTGATTTCCCGCTTCGCGATAGGCATTTGCTGCTTGGGTATATTGCTGTTGGAAATCCGGAGAAGGGTATTGTTCGTGATGTTTAATCTGTAATAAAGGAAGCATGACATTGATGGAGTAATCGACGTAATGGTCCATAGCTTGCTGCATTGCACTGACTTCTTGCTCCATACCAGAGACCGAGTTCAATAAGGCAAGCAGTTCTCGGTTGTTTTGCTGCTTTTCTTTTAGCACCGAAGGCAGCACTTTGATTTCGTCGGCTTTAAACAAACTGTATATAGCGCTGATTCGCATACCATAAGTATTGTCTACGATTTGAGTCAGTTCATCTTTATGAGTGACGAGATCTTCGGTGGACTCTGAAACTTGGGAGAAGGCGTGTTTTAAACTTGTTGTGCTAAAGGCGATGCCTGCGATAAGCAAAAGCATAGTGAAAGCCACAGGGACAACAACCTGCATCTTAACCGAAAGGCCACTGAGTAACTGGCGCATAAAGTATCCTCTTCATTCTTGTAAATTAAATTAATTATTATTTTTGTTATTTAAGAGAGGGGATTCTAATTTTTCATTTAAATAATGCAATGTAAAAAATAATACTATCGTTTATTTTTGCGATGTATTGGTATGCAATGAGTTTTCCAATAAATTCATGTGGTTATAGGGTTTCATTCTGATTGGGATCAAGTTTTTTAATAGACCTAAGAATGATTTTTATGAACTTATGGTTAGTGTTGCAGGTGTAATAGCAAGACTAGTGAGTTGTCATAGAGGGTTCAACGAAGTGAAACACAACTGTCATATTCCCTACCTAAAGTGAGCAGCGTTCAAGTGAAACACAACGGCTAACTTGCCAGAAAGGATATTGTGATGAAAAAGACAGTTATTGGTGCTATCGCATTGTTTAGTGCTCTTACCGTAAACACTTCTGTTGCTAAAGAAACGATTTCAGCAGTAGGTTCTAGCAGTGTAACACCACTAATGGAAGTGTTCTCTGAAACGTATATGAAGAAAAATCCGGATGTATTTATTGAAGTGCAAGGACCTGGATCTTCGGCTGGCGTAAAGGCGGCAAAAAATGGGTCTGCTGATTTAGGGATGTCTTCTCGTAACCTCAAATCGTCTGAAAAAGAGTCGACATTAATCGAAGAAGTGATTGCGCGTGACGGTATTGCAGTGGTTGTGAATCCTAAGAACACCTTGAAGGCTCTGACTGCTGGGCAAGTAACGGCGATCTATAAAGGTGAGATCACTAACTGGAAAGACGTCGGTGGTCAGGATAAACCCATTGTAGCGATTACTCGTGATACTGCGTCTGGAACGCGTGGAGCGTTTGAAGACATTATGAGCCTCAAGAAGAAAATTTCAGGCAAAAAAGTGTCAGCCATTTCTCAGCGTGCGCAGGTTGCAAATGGTAACGGTGCTTTAAAAACTATGGTTGCTTCCAACCCTTATGCGATTGGTTATATTTCTTTGGGTACAGTAGATAACTCGGTTAATGCCTTATCCATTGATGGTACGCAAGCAACGGTAGATAACGTGAAAAATGGTTCTTATAAAGTTGCGCGACCATTCCTTGTTCTTTATAAGCAGGGCAAACCTTCTGCTGAAACACAAAAATTCCTTGAATGGATGTTGACCACTGAAGCGCAATCTCTGGTTGAGAGCAAAGGCTACATTTCAGTTAACTAATCTCTTTTATTTATTGCTCAGCTCGGTATAGAGCTGAGCTTTTTCTTTTTGTCCGTAGTATTACGACATATGAGTAATTATGACCATCGCAAATAGTGACAAGCTTATGGGTATTGAAGCAGCAAGGTTGAGTAAGCCGGGTTTACGTGCGAAGAAGCGTGTCGATTGGAAAGAACGCATTTTCCATGGGTTGTTTTTGACCAGTGCGGTTATCGGTATCGTGTCGTTGGCCGTTATCGCCTATTTCATTATTCGAGAGAGCATTCCTGCTTTTGAAGAGGCTGGTGTATCAGGTATTGTTCTTGGGCAAGATTGGCTGCCACCTGCATTATATGGTGTGGCGACCATGATCGTTGCCTCTATCGTCTCCACTTTTGGTGCGGTTGTTGTTGGTGTGCCTATCGGCGTTCTAACCGCAATCTTTATCGCCGAAATTGCACCAAAGCGTTTAGCTGACATTATACGTCCGGCTGTTGAACTATTAGCCGGCATTCCTTCAGTAGTGTACGGCTTTTTTGGTTTGGTTATTATTGTTCCACTTATCCAGAATGTATTTGAAGTGCCAGCTGGAAACACCATCCTAGCGGGAATTATTGTCTTAGGTGTTATGATCTTGCCGACCGTTATTACGGTTTCGGAAACGTCAATTCGAGCAGTCCCTCGTGCGTACAAAGAAGGGTCATTGGCGCTAGGGGCTTCGAAGATCTTCACCATATTCAAGTTACTGGTTCCAGCGGCACGTTCAGGCATTATGACTGGCGTGATCTTGGGGATTGGTCGTGCACTAGGTGAAACTATGGCGATCATTATGGTGATGGGGAATGCACCCGCGATGCCTCAAGGCATCTTAGACTCTGCAAGAACATTAACGGCGAACATCGCAATTGAAATGTCTTATGCAAGCGGTATTCACGCCAATGCTTTGTATGCGACAGGCGTCGTTTTGTTGGTATTTATCATGACGCTGAATGCGGTCTTGCTTTACCTAAACCGTGAGAAAGCGAGGTAAAAAATGAAAAATGCAAAACAACACGCTAAGTTGAAACAAGCACGCATGCGAAAAGACCAGCTCCTTACTATTTTTGTATGGGCAGCCGCGGCAGTTACCGTTGGATTTTTGTTTTGGATCATCTGGTACATTCTTTCAAATGGCCTGAAACATGTAGATTGGGCATTTATTAGTGACAATTACACGCGAACGGGAGATGAGCACGGTATCTTCCCAATGATAGTTTCTACAATCTACATGGTGATCGCGTCCATTGCCGTCGCAGCTCCACTTGGGATCATGACGGCGATTTACCTCACTGAATATGCGAAAGTTGGCAGTCGTTTAGTCAAAGTTATTCGCTTTTGTACCGAGTCTTTGGCGGGGATTCCTTCGATCATTTTTGGTCTGTTCGGTATGACCTTTTTTGTCGCCATTCTTGGGTTAGGGTTCTCAATTTTATCAGGTGCATTAACGTTAAGTATCTTAATTCTGCCGGTGATTATCCGCACGACAGAAGAAGCGCTGATGGCTGTTCCTCAAACTTACCGAGAAGGTTCATATGGTTTAGGAGCGCCCAAAATATACACCATATGGCGACTCATCTTGCCAAGTGCGATGCCAGGGATATTAACCTCAGTGATATTGAGTATCGGACGAGTGATAGGGGAATCGGCTCCCGTGTTCCTAACGGCAGGGATGGTTGCTCGTATCCCTGATTCGTTGCTGGATTCAGGTAGGACGTTAACTGTACACCTATACAAACTAACCACAGAACTATTTACCGTCGAGGAATGGAATCAAGCTTATGGTACAGCCACGGTTCTTATTGTGGTGGTATTACTTATTAATATGATCACTAAGTTAATGGCCAAACGTTTTAATACAGCAACCTATTAGTGCAACTGGGTTCCAAGTTAAAAAAGAATTTAGAGTATGAAGATGAATAAGTTTGATATTAAAGGGTTGGACCTATTTTATGGTGATAACCAAGCACTTAAGTCAATTAATTTGCCAATTCCCAAACGTCAAGTCACTGCATTAATTGGCCCTTCTGGGTGTGGTAAATCCACATTACTTCGCTGCCTTAATCGAATGAATGATCTAATTGAGGGGGTGAAAATTACAGGTCAATTAACCATGGATGGTGAAGACATCTATGGGAATATTGATGTTGCTGATCTCAGAATTAAAGTCGGTATGGTTTTCCAAAAGCCAAACCCATTTCCAATGAGTATTTATGAGAATGTTGCTTACGGCTTACGTGCTCAGGGGATTAAGGATAAGAAGTACATTGATGAAGTCGTGGAACGCTCTTTACGTGGTGCTGCATTATGGGAAGAAGTGAAAGATCGATTGAAGTCGCACGCCTTTGGCTTGTCAGGTGGACAACAACAACGCCTATGCATTGCAAGAACCATAGCTATGGAGCCTGATGTCATTTTGATGGACGAGCCAACCTCTGCACTAGATCCAATCGCTACGTCGAAAATTGAAGATTTGATGGAAGAATTAAAACAGAATTACACCATCGTTATTGTGACTCACTCAATGCAGCAAGCGAGACGAATCTCAGATCGTACGGCCTTTTTTTTGATGGGGGAATTGGTCGAACATGATCAGACCAATTTGATATTCTCAAATCCGAGAGATGAACGCACAAAAGGATATGTGAATGGTGACTTTGGTTAAAGTTTGAATGTCAAATTCAGGAATAATAATAAGCGATGGTAATGATTGCCCCTCATTTTTGAGGGGCTTTTTTATATAAACGTTTGGCGATTTTTTTTACTCTATTTTGTAATTCTAAAGTTTTATTTTATTTAAATAACCACATAAGTGATAAGGGTGAGCAACTGTTAATGTAATCTGATCTTAATACTCATTTAGTGTGAAATTTAAACTGCAGTGACGAACATTCAAGCAACCTCTCGAAAATGGCTAAAAGTTTGTTCTCAAAAACGAGAACGCTAGAAAACAAGCCGGGGGGGGTATTTGTTTTTCATCAAAAAATATTCAGACTATGTGCTCTGAAATGAAGCTACATCACAGTTGTAAAAGGAACTTTCAAATCTAGCGAAATGAAAGCTTTGAGAGGTACTTCAACATCTAAGTAGCAACGTATTTAAAGGAAGGGCAAATTCCATGATGAGAGATATAGGAGCAATAAAAAGCCATGGACAGGAAATTGTATGGGCTTATCGTTTAATTGATATTTTACTCATATCTCTAGCATTAATTATTTTTAAAACAGGATACTTAGGTACTTGGGATACTCAGTATCTGCTGATCCTGAGTATTGCAATTGTTGCCTTTAGTATTTTTAGTGAGTTACTTGGCGTATACAATTTTTCGACATATAACTCTGCCAAGCACTCTTTTACACCTATTTTATTTTCTTGGATATGTACTATCGGATGCTTGTTAATTTATGCATTCGTGATGAAGTCAACGCAAAACTACTCTCGAGTTGTAGTCGGCGCTTGGTTTGTTGCTGTGCCAGCATTGATGAGCATATTTCGTTTGCTTGCAATGCAAATTCCTTCGCAGATCAAAGCAAGTTCATACGAAAAGAAAAGTATCATTATCGGTGCGACGCCTGCTGGTTTAGCCTTGGCTCGTGAAATGGAAGACAACAAGCATCTTGGTATGAAATTAGTTGGGATCTTTGATGATCGCTCGCCAGAGCGCTTGCCTACAGATTCTCTAACACAGCCTTTATGTGGTTCAATTAATGAAGCTCTAAAATTGGCGAAAGAGCGCAACTTCCGTCACGTATATGTTGCGCTACCAATGGAAGCGACACGTCGTATTAAAGAAATTGTAAGCTATTTCTCTGACAGTACAGCTCGTGTTTATATTGTGCCTGATTTCTTTACATTCGATCTGATTCAATCTCGTTGGCGCAATGTTGGCCGAATCCCAACGTTGAGTATTTATGATACGCCTTTTTATGGCTTTTCTACGTTTATTAAGCGTGTGGAAGATATCGTAGTTGCATCGATTATTCTTGCTCTTATCAGCCCGATTCTGATGGCAGTCGCTATTGGGGTAAAGATGTCTTCCCCTGGTCCAATTGTGTTTAAGCAATATCGTTATGGTATTGACGGAAAGAAAATTAAAGTTTGGAAATTCCGGTCAATGAAAGCGATGGAAAATGGAGCTAAGGTGACTCAAGCGACAAAAAATGATCCACGAGTTACTAAGTTTGGTGCGTTTATCCGTCGTACATCATTAGATGAACTGCCTCAGTTTATCAATGTGCTTCAAGGAAGAATGTCTATTGTAGGGCCTCGCCCCCACGCTGTAGCACATAACGAAGAATATCGTGCCATCGTCGATAAATATATGCTTCGTCACAAAGTTAAACCTGGTATTACTGGGTGGGCGCAAGTAAATGGTTTCCGCGGTGAAACAGATACTCTAGATAAAATGGAAAAACGTGTTGAATATGATTTGTTTTATATCCGCCGCTGGTCACTTTGGTTAGATATCAAAATTATATTCATGACAGTATTTAAGGGATTCGTAGGTAAGACTGCGTATTAATTTGATAATTAGGTTGTTAAAAATGATTAAGACTTTTTTCCAGCTTCTGCTAGTTGGCTTATTAAGCATCAATAGTGCTATAGCGGCAGACAGTTTATATAAAATCGGAGCTGGAGATACTATTCGAATAAAAGTATATGGTGAAGATACGCTTAGTATGGATGAATTAAAGATTGATAATAGAGAATCAATCGACTACCCATATCTAGGTGAGATTCAACTAGGTGGTAAAACTCTAGAACAATTACAGAAAGAAATAACTAACGGTTTAAAAGGTGATTACCTTATCGACCCAAAAGTGAATGTTGCGATTGTTCGTTATAGAAATGTCTATATTAATGGTTTGGTCAATTCTCCTGGTGGTTACGAGTATGAACCAGGGTTGACTGTGCAAAAAGCAATCTCCCTTGCTGGTGGCGTAATGAGTAAGTATCGACGCAGTGCTAAAGCCTACATCACAAAAGCGAGTGATAGTTCAAAGTATCAAAATCTATCTAACAAAGAATTGGCTGATGCTTTTGAGAAAGACACTGAAAATGAGGTTGAACCATATCAACGCATACATCCTGGTGACACTATTTATGTGGTGGCGTCTTTCTGGTAACGCAGAATTTATCATTAGGAAAACTGGTTAGGATTTTAAATCCATTAAATGTTTAATAAGCTGAGGTAGGGACCTTACATGCAGCTGCTTTCTTCTGACAACATCTTGAGTTCAAATGACTCAATTGATGTTGCAAAATATTTTAATCTTGTTAAATCAAATTTGATTAGAATTGTACTTTTCTCATCATTGACAACACTTATTGCAATATTGGTATTGCTGTCTATAACTCCAAAATACGAATCTACGGCAACTCTTTTAATTGAAGCTAAGGCAAATAATGCTGTTTCAATTAAGGAAGTTGTTGGCGTAGATGGTCAACAAAAAGAATACTATAGTACCCAGTTTGCAATTCTTAAGTCGAGACGTATTGCTGAACAAGTTGTAGAAAAATTGTCTCTCGCAGAGCTTCCGGAGTTTAACCCAAGTTTAAACAAAGAAAAGTCATTGCTAGGTGAGCTGAAGAGTGCATTTCGTTCTATTCCTTTGTTTAGCAGCAGCAATAAATCTAAGCTTTCGGAGGAAGAGCTAGCTAAAGCGCAATTGCAGAATACGGTTGAAATTTTTAGAAGTAAGCTAACTATTACACCTCTAAGAGGTACCCAGTTAGTTGATATCACGTATGAATCAACAGATGCACAGCTTGCTGCTGATATCGCGAATGCAGTCGGAGAAGCATACATTGACGATGCGGTGAATGCGAGAATTGATGCAACAGCACATGCTTCTACTTGGATTTCAGGTCGACTAGAAACGTTAAAAGAAGAATTACGCAAATCTGAGCAGGCGCTCATTGACTTTTTGGCAAAAGAAAAGTTGATTGATGATAGTGGTATTGATGCGCAGGCGAGCTCTGTTATTAATGATCTAACGCTACGTTTGAGTGAAACGACAGAAAAACGAATTGAACTTGAGTCTGCTTACAATACGCTGCGTAACTCCAAAAATATAGGAGACCAGCAATTTACTACTATCCCAGCCATTAATAGCCATCAACAAGTAGTTACAATTAGTAGCTTACTTGCCGATAGTGAAAAAGAAGTAACTGAGCTTTCAAAACGCTATGGTCCTAAGCATGGGGCGATGCAAACAGCAATTGCAAAACGTGATAACTTGAAGCACCAGTTATCTAACGTGATTAAGCAACTGGTTTCTGGATTAGGCCAGGAGTTAAACGCTGTACGCAGTCAAGAGCGCTTGATTAAAGCTGAGTTGGATAAAAAAGTTAGTGAATTTCAATCTCTTACAGTTAAGAAACGTCAATACGATGCATTGGTTCGTGAAGAACAAACAAATAGAAATATTCTAAATATTTTCCTAAATCGTGAAAAAGAAACTTCTGCCACTGTGGATTTCGATGCAAAAACAGCAAGATTTACAGATGTTGCTATAGCGCCTCAATATCCAGCGAAGCCACGTAAAAAAATCATTGTTATGTTTGTATTTGTAGCCTCGTTTGGTTTCGCAATATTTACACTGCTAATACTTGATGCCTTACGTAACACATTCGAAACTACGAAAGAGTTTGAAGAGAAAATTGGTGTGGTTCCTCTAGGAGGCATTACTAAGATCAAAGCTAAAAATCTTTCTAAAGGTGAGATGGTAAGTAGCGTATTTTTTGATGAAAAATGTACTGCATTTTCTGAATCAATTAGGTCAATTAGAACCGCAGTGTTATTGGCATCGAGCCAGAATAAGAAAAAAACATTTGCGATCAGCTCCTCCCTTCCTGGAGAGGGGAAAACTACAGCCGCAATTCACTTAGCTCAAGCTTTTGCACAAATGGAAAAGGTGATTCTAGTAGATGCTGATTTAAGAAAACCTATGGTTTCCTCTCGCTTTGGAAGTGCAAAACATCGGCAAGGAATTACAAACCATCTTTTAATGGATGCATCTTTGGAAGAATGTATTTTTACAGATAGCCAATCAAATGTTGATATTCTACCAGCTGGTATGTTTACTCCGAATCCTCAAGAGTTGTTAGCTTCGGAGAAATTTAAAATATTGATAGAAACATTAGAGAAAAAATATGACAAAGTCATAATTGATACACCACCTACAATTCCAGTAAGTGATAGTCTAATTGTTGGGAAATTGATAGGTAGTGTGCTTCTGATAGTAAAATCAAATTCAACCAAGACAAATACAATTAAAGAAACACTATCTAGATACATTAGTCATGATGTTAAATTTGACGGTATTGTACTGAACCAAATTTCGGAAAAGGCTCAACTTGAGAGTGGATACGGGATTTACGGTAACTATGGTACTTACCAAGACGCTAAGAATTAATAATCTTAGTTTAGAGAATATTTTTCTTTGTAGTTTTGGAATTAATAATAGTAGACGGCATCATACTCTTGCCGTTTGCTTAAGTTTTTAAAGAGAATCTTATGCAATATACCTATAAAAATACTTGGAATGACAAATTAAATGGCTTGAAAGAAAAACACAATGTAATAGCTGAATTATGTGAAGGAAAGAAGCTTGCTTATATTGATATTCCTATGCATTTTAATGTTGGGGACCAGTTAATTTATGCTGGCACAGAAGCATTCTTTAAAGCTAACAACTTAAACGTTATTTATAGAGCATTTGATAAAAATGTGTCCTTAAAAAAACTTGATGAATGTGATGTTATACTTCTTCATGGTGGCGGAAATTTTGGTGACATATATCCTCAACATCAGGATTTGAGAGAGAAAGTACTAAAACATTGTAAAGATAAACGTGTTATTCAGTTGCCACAAACAATTCATTTCTCGTCACAAGTTGAATTAGAGAAGAGCGCTAAAGTATTTAAAGGACATAATGATGTTCATATATTCGTGCGTGACACAAAAAGTCTAGATATTGCTAAAGAATTCACAGATAACGTTGGCTTAATGCCTGACATGGCTCATAGCCTACATCCAATTGTTGATCTGAGAGAAGTAGAATCTACAGAAATAGTTGATTACAAGATCCTAAATTTGAGAAGGGTTGATGTTGAAAAAGTAGATGTTAAGACTGATATTTCTAAGCCTTCGTTTGACTGGATAAACATAATTACTCCTTGGGATGTAATACATCAATCGTGGATCGAACGGACACATACTTTACCTATGTTTTCAAACCGAAGCATCAATTCATGGAAGCACCATTCGGATAGCTTAGTATTTCGTTCTATCAACCACTTTAGTTCATTTAATGTTGTGTATACAGATAGATTACATGGCTTTATTTTATCTTACTTATTAGGGAAAAATATTAAATTAATGGATAACTCATATGGTAAGAATTTGGGTTATTATAATGAATGGATTAAGGATGATGCATTAATCGAAGTGATTGATAATGCGTAAAATAAAATCAACAGACAAAATAGCCATATTGTCCTTGTTCACATCATTGGTCCGTGTATTAGGCGGACCAATAACAATCATATTAGTCAGTTCAATGCTTACTTTGGAAAAAATGGGTTTTTATTATACATTTTTTAGTATCATTGCGATGGCTCAATTGTTTGAAGTGGGTGTTGGATTCGTATTAAAACAGTATTATAGTCATGATTGTGTATATGAAAGTAATGGATCGTTAACGGACAAATCTATAACTAAATCCAGTCATCTTTTTCGCTTTTCTATCCAATGGTATTTAACACTGACAGTTATTTATATTGCTGTTCTTTTACCATTTGGTTCTTACTATTTCCGTGATTATAGCGGTAATGTAGAATGGCAGTTTCCATATGTTTTATTAGTTATTGCTACTGGACTAAATATTTTTCTTAACGTAGTAGTCAGCTACTTAGATGGAATGCAACATCAAATCCTTCTTAATAAAGCAAGATTAATCTCATCCCTTTCAATGTCGGTATCATTGTGGATTTTAATAGCGAGTGGATTTGATCTCTATTCTTTAGGGATCAGCCAGGGGATCAGTGTGATTGTGTTCTTAACCGTCTCCTACGTAAAAAAAAGCAACTATATTCACAATATTAGCTTGAACCTTCAAGGATATAGCTTTAAAGCACAGTTTAAAAAGGTATTCCCACTATTGGGTAAAACAGGAATTGTTTGGTTTTTTGGTTACTTTTTTTGGAACGGATTTACACTTCTTAGCTTTAAACTATATGGTGCTGAAATAGCCGGTAAAATTGGACTTTCGCTGGCACTTGCTAAAGGAGGTTACGATATAGCAAACTCTTTTATTGCTAATCAACGTACAGTGATGGCTAATCTGATTGCAAATAATAAAGAAAGTGAGTCATTATCAACTTTTTATCGCTATTTTATTATATCAACAGTCGTTCTGATTTTGGGATATTCCGCATATTTTGTATTTAGAACGATTTTCCCAGACTTTTATATCTTTGAAAAAGTAATTTCTAACTCAGAAATGTTGTACCTATTTATATTTTATTGTTTGACTCTAGGTATGACCAGTATGAATAATTATGTAAGATCATATAAAATCGAACCATTTTTAACATTGTCTCTTTACAACTCAATATTTGTCCCCGGTGGGTTTTATATAGCTTCGAAGCTAGGGTCTGTTTCAATATTTTTAGCACCGGTTTTGGTTATGATATTACCATTGTCTTTTTCAATTTATATTTTTATTCGCAAAGTTAGATGTTCGAGAGCCGTTTATGAATAATAGTCCCTTAGTCAGTATCATTTTACCTGTATACAATGTAGAAGAATATTTGGAAGAATGTTTGGATTCGGTTATAGGACAAAGTTACGAAAATTATGAACTAATAGCGATAAATGATGGTTCTACAGATTCTTCACTTAACATTCTTGAACGATATCAAGAAAAACTTGGTTGTAAGTTACGAATACATACTCAAGAGAATGCCGGCCTATCAGCTGCTAGAAATAAGGGATTAGATTTATCACATGGAGAGTATATTTATTTTCTGGATAGTGATGATTGGATTCTTTCAGATGCGTTGAGCAAAAGCGTTACTAGTATGGAGAAAGGACAGGCTGATCTTGTAATTTTTAATGCTAAAGCTTTTTGTGATGGAATGTCAGATGAACTATTAAAAAATGCATACTATACAAGAAACTTACCTCAAAACAATTATAGTGGCCTTTCTGCTTTCGAAGATTCAATTCTAAAAGGAAACTATGTTGTTCAATCGTGTTGTTATATGTATCGAAAGTCCATGTTGCCAAGTTTACGGTTTTTAGAAGGGATACTTCATGAAGACCATTATTTTACTACAATGCTGTTTTTTAATACAAAGAAAACAATAGTACTTGAAGATCGTTTCTTCCAACGTCGTTTTAGACCTGACTCTATAACGACATCCACAAAAACGTTACGACATGCCGAAGGTTATTACATATCAGTACGAGAGCTATCAAAGAATATTCGTGAACTCGGAAATGTAACTAGTGCGTTTAACTTATATTTGGGTCAGCTGTTAGCCGGAGCTTTTGAAGTCGAAAGAGAGGCAAGAAATGGTGCGATTCCTATGCTTAGAAAATTAGAATTGTATAAAGAGTTTAAGCACTATTTGCCTTATCGTTCGCTAGCAACATTATTCGTTCCATCAGTTTTAGATTTTGTTCGTAGTATGATGAGAAAATAGGCTCAACTCAGTTAACTTTTGAAAGATTAGCAAGCGTATGAAAAATCAAATTGTTTCGGTGATAATTCCATGTACAGATCGGGTGGAAGGATTAGACCGCTGTATAATGAGTGCTTTAGCCCAAGACTGCGAGGCTATTATCGAAGTTATTCTTATCGAGAATAACTCCAACGATCGGAGTAAAATCCCTTTATTAATTGAGAGTATAAATGATGAAAGAATAAAGCATTACTATTTAGAGTTATGTGAAAATGCAAATTGGGCAAGAAATTATGGTGTTGAAGTCAGCTCAGGTGGTTTTATTGCTTATTTGGACTCTGATGATTGGTGGGGCGAGTTCCATATTAGGAATAATTTAGAACTGATGTCAAATGGTGCTCAAGCTTTATATTCATCTTATACAATTGACAATGGTAAATATAGGCAAGCGAAGGAATCTTATGCAATCGGTCAGATGTCACCATATGAATTCCTTTTTGGTAAGAATTGTGGCGTTGCTCAAACATCTTCCTTTTTTCTAGATAAAAAGGTATTTGATATTGTCAAGTGGGATGAAGATCTAAAGAGAAGTCAGGATTACGATTTTTTTATTAGAGTCCAAAAACATATAGGTTGGACATATAACCATAATTCTGATGTATATGTATATTGGCAAGAAGGGATGGCAAGAGCAATTTCTGTTCCAGCTTTTGAGATGTTTTTAAATAAACATGAAAGTATGATGACAGAAAATGAGCGCGCTCAGTATCTATCTGAAATATCGAAAGCTTTAGTGGAAACCTCTAAAAAAGATTTTCTAATATTTCGCAAGCGTCTATCCCCTTATTTTTCATGTCTGGCATTGAAGGATAAGTTAATACTTATGAACTACTTTTCTGCTAGTTTGTATTGTAATTTTAGAGTCCAATATAGAAGGCTCAAAGCCAAGTTGCGGGTTAGTTAAATAATGCTTAGTGTAGAATCAAAGAAAGTAACAAAGTATGATATTTTCCTATTAAGTTTTTTGATTTTAATTACTTTGATTGACTCAAGCTCTATATCTATGCTTTGTCAGTTATTGCTATTATGTAAAGCCGTATTTGTAAAAAAAACCGACTTAACTGGAATTAAGGAATTAATAATTGCCTCATTATTAGGGGTTGAAATTGTATTGATAATTTTCCCAATATTATATTTCTTCTCATATATAGTATTTAGAAATGGTCGAATTAATCAAGGATACCACAAGCCATATTTATTTATTTTAATATATGCAATGATTGTGGCTGCTTATTCATCAGTGAGTGAGTTCCTTCCTTTGAATATTATCGTATGGGTACTCATGTTTTCAACTCCATTTTGCTATTACTTTTATGCAATGGAATGGAATAGTAATGATAATGAGAAAAAGAAATTATTAGTATTTATTGAATTAATATTATTGATAGAAATTTTATGTGTTTTTTATCAAGGTATAACGGGCATTGGATTTGTACCAAATGATTTATTCAAGGGTACATTACGAGACGCTCATAAATTAGGCCTTTTGTTCTTCATTTTTGTTTTTTATGGTTGCTATCTTTTTAAGGATACATCATATAAAATTATTGGTATTTGTATTGTAATATTATCACTTTTCGTTGAAAGATGGTCCGATTCTAAAGCTATATTATTGAGTGCCGCGGTAGCATCGGTGATAATTGTTCATCTATGTGTGTTCTATAGAAAAAAATTTCATGTGCTTCTAGAGTTGAGAGAAGCGTTATTTATATTGACAATAGGATATTTTACATTAGCGTATTTGATTTTATTTAAGGCAGATGTGTTTAATTCTGTTTATGATTTTTTTGAACCATACGTAGATGGTGCGCTAACTGATTCTAAATATAAGATGTATGTTCGTGTTTGGCACGATATATTTATACAACATCCATTCGAGTGGTTTTTTGGTACAGGGCCTGGGACTTTGGCTAGTCGTGCTTCAAATATGTTTTCGTCAGATGTGTTAAAGGCAGGTAATGCACTTTCTGATTATATTATCTCTAGTTCTAGTTGGACTAGGATATATATGGACGGGCTGTTTACCAATGAAATTATAGAAAATATTAAATGGGTATCTGCTGTTTTGACATATCCTTTTTCTGGATTCATTTCACTAAAAGGTGAATTAGGTTTATTAGGTTTGTTTTTATATATCTCAGTCATTTACAAACTAAGTTCTCCTTTGTTAAAGAATCGAAGTAATGAACCTATAAGTGCTTTTAAGCTAGGGTTATTTATATCAGTATTTGTATTCATAGTGGCATTGTTATTCGATAATTACCACGAACAGTTAGCTATATCTAGTATATTTTTTGTTTTGGTTGGCGTATTCACTAACGAAAGAACTACAGATGCCCAATTGGAAAATAATTATCCAAATTAGTGGATAAGGAGATAAATTGAAAGTTTTAATTATTTCAAATATGTACCCTGATAGAGATAAGAATTTTACTTATGCAGGTATTTTTGTAAAAGAACAGCTTGATGAGCTTAATAAGAGAGAAGGCATCTCTTGTGATATTTTTGCAATTGATGGATTTAAATCTAAGCTTGAATATCTGAAATCCGTATTTGAAATTAATAAATTATTGGCTACTAAAAAGTACGATATTATCCATGTTCACTATGGGTTGAGTGGGCTATTCATGTTAGCAAACCCGTTTAAATGCTGGAAAAATGTAGTGCTAACTTTGCATGGTGGCGATATTCTGATTAAACAAGGTAAGACAATGCAAGTCGCTTTAACGAAAAAACTTCTCCGTAAAGTAGGGAAAGTGATTACGTTAAATGAAGAGATGAATAACGTTGTTAAAAAATTTAGAGATGATTATAAGGTACTGCCTTGTGGTGTAGATGAAAGCTTTTTCAATAGTGAAATTAAAGAGCGTAAGAATCAAGTGCTATTTCCTGGCCGCAAAGATAGACCTGTTAAAAACTATCCTTTTTTTAAAGCAGTGATAGAGGCATACAATAAAAAGTTCGGTCACCTTGAACCCGTAATTGTTGATGGCTTTACTCGAGATGAAGTTAGAGATTTGATGAAATCATCTTCAGCAATATTGATGACATCAATTAGTGAAGGATCTCCACAAGCAATTAAAGAATCTATGGCCTGTAATCTTGCAGTGGTAAGCTCGGATGTGGGTGATGTGGCGCATGTGTTAGGGAATACCACAGGAACGTATGTTTACAGCAACACTGAGTCTCCAGAAGATGTTGCTGAAAGATTAAATCATGCTATTGAAGAAAGTCAAACTTCTCCAAATTCCCGTTGTGAGCGAATTAGAGACTTACAGCTTGGTAATGCACAAGTGGTTGATAATTTGGTCGAAATATATAGTGAGATTTGTAGCAATGCTAAATAAAGTAGCACTAGCAATTTATTATCTGATTATTCGAAAGTTACCAAATACAAAGTATTTGGACTTTCCAAATAAAATACGAGTTTGGTATGTGTGTAATGTATTGAAAATAATGCAATATCACCCAGAAACGATTTTTGAAGATGAGGTATACATTTCTCATGGGAAAAATGTTCGCATTGGCAAGCACTGTCATATTAATGAGAGAGTCTTTATTCAGGGAGCGACCATTGGTGATAAAGTCATGATCGCAGCTGATGCTTATATCATGAACTCAACCCATAACTTCGATAAACTTGATATCCCTATGATAGATCAAGGTGGGATCACCGATAACAATCCTAAAATTGGTAACGATGTTTGGATTGGTAAAAATGTCGTAATTATGCCGGGAGTGAAGGTTGGTGACGGCGTTATCATCGGCGCGGGTGCTGTGGTTACGAAAGATATTGAACCTTACTCGATTGTTGGTGGTGTACCTGCAAAAGTAATTCGATCACGTTTGAGTGATAATCACTAATTAAGTTAGCTTTATGGCTAGCATAATTTTATTAGCTTCAAATAACGCGTCTCTTTTATGAGATGCGTTTTTTTTTGTCTCACAATAGAATTTTAAGAGCGTAGAATGTCAATACCGCGCTGTTCCTCTTTTCTGTGAAAGCGTGAAGGGATGTTCGAAAAAAGCGGACTCTATAATTCAAATGAGAACTAAGCGTACATTATGTTTACGATGGAATCTTTCAAAGACAAAAAGAAGAATGTCTTTTTTTACATTGGACTTTTTTCTGTTGTCATCAATTTATTGATGCTCGTCCTTCCTGTATACAGTTTACAGCTATTTAGCCGAGTATTGTCTTCTAGAAGTGTCGAAACACTTCTTTTTCTCGCTGGTCTTGCGTTAATCCTCTTGATTTTTCAGTCAACACTGGACTACGTGCGGAATAGACTTCTTCATTCTGTAGGAAATATGTTCGAGAAGTTATGTTCACGTTTTATCGTTGAACAGTCACTTCTGAAGTCTTCATCTAGTGTTGGAGAAGCAAGACGTTTATCGCAAGATATTCGCGAAGCTCGTGGGTATGTTTCGGCCAATTTTAATGCAATTTTGTTTGATTTACCTTGGACGCCTATATTCGTATTAGTGATATTTACTTTTCACCCTGTGCTTGGCTGGTTTGCGGTAGGTGCTATTTTAACGTTGGCAATTCTCGCATTTACCAACTTAATGCTCACAGATAAAGCACATAAAAAAATGAGTGATGCTTCTTTTAACAACAATACCAGCCTGTATAAGTTACTTCCTTATGGGCAGACAATTAGTAATTTTAATGTCTCTAAACCACTGTCTTATGAATGGGAAGAGCAGAATTTATCTCTTATCGCACAACAAGATCGTACTCATGTCGTTACCGCTACAATTCAAGCGACGATTAAGTACATTCGTATGACAATGCAGATTGGTGTGTTGGGTGTTGGCGCTTGGTTGGTTATTACAAATCAAGCTGAGTCAGGTGTTTTGATCGCATCGTCTATCTTGCTTGGTCGAGCACTTTCGCCAATCGATCAAGGTATGAACCAGTGGCCAAACTGGCGTAAAACCCGCGAAGCATTCAAACGTATTGAAGAACTCTATGAAAAGGCAGAGGAAGATAAGCGGATTGAAGTACCACTAGAGCAGTACCCGTTAACCGTTGAAGCTGCTTCGATCAGAGATAAGTTTGACCGTTATATCCTTAAAGGGCTTCAGTTTGAACTAAAGTCCGGGCATACAATGGCGATTATCGGTGCTAGTGGCTCAGGAAAATCTGCCTTGCTCAACGCTATCAAAGATCCAACGAGATTATCGCAAGGCAAAATCCGAGTAAATGGTATGTCATTACTCGAAATGCCTAATGAGCAACAGGCGTCTCTTATCGGTTACTTACCTCAGAGTATTCAGTTCTTTGAAACCACTATTTTTAACAATATTTGTTGTTATGACGATGCGGACGATGTAGAAGAGCGCGTTTTTGCCGCAGCTAAGTTAGCTGGTATTCATGATTGGATTTGCCAACTTCCAAATGCTTATCAAACGGTATACGGACAAAATGGGTTTGGGTTATCGGGAGGGCAACAGCAACAACTTGCTCTTGCTCGTGCGGTATATAAATTACCTAAAATCTTGTTATTAGATGAACCGGACTCTAATTTAGACCCACATGCTGAACAGCAGTTATTGTTTGTCCTCAAAAAATTGAAACAACTTGGTACTTCTATCGTATTAGTGAGCCACAGAAATAAGCTTCTTGAAGCCGTTGATTGGGTTGTCGTTATGGAGAAAGGACAAGTTAGAGACGCAGGCAAACGAGATGACGTACTTCAACGTCTTACTTCGAACAAAGTCGCGAATATTCGTGGGTAATTTAAATGAATAAAAAAGTTAGTGAAAATCCAGAGTTGGAGTTCACCCACAAGAAATATATCAAGATTGGTATGGTGTGTGTGATTCTCGGTTGCTTATTCACGTATTTTTGGTTAATCAGAGCTGAGTTATCTTCTGCTGCTATTGCCGGCGGTGTAGTTGGGGTTGAAGGTAATCGTGCGACTGTCGCTCACTTAGAAGGGGGGATTGTCGAGAAGGTTCTGGTTTCTGAAGGTGATATGGTTAAAGCGGGTGAACCGTTAATTGAGTTGGCTTCTGTAGCTCCTAAAGCACAATTGGCACAGCTCGAGTTACGTTATTTCAATAACCTAGCACGAAAAGAACGACTTGAAAGCCAGCGTAAAGGGGATGCACAGCTAATTTTTAGTGAACGGTTAATTGAAGCCAAGAAACGCTATGGTTCTCTTGCATCGGTTCTGGAAACTCAAACTCTCTTGTTTACTAGTAAGCAAGAAAGCTTGAACAGTCAATTAGCGGTTCTGGACACTCGATTAGAGCGTCTTGTGAGTAGTGAAAAGTCCTACCAAAAGCAAACCGTGAAGCAACGTAAAGCATACAATTTGTTAGAACAAGAGCTTTCTATGCATGAAAAACTATTGAAAGAAGGCTACAGTTCTCAATTGCAAGCGATTGAACTTAAAAGAGGTCTAGCGTTATTAGCTGGTGACCTCGCCGAAATTGAAGGTCAATTGCAGAGTGTTTCTATTTCAAAAGCAGAAGTGAAACAACAAATGCATGCGGTGAAACAGGAGTACTACAGTGAAATTGAAAGTGAGTTGCAGGATATAAATCAACGCCTAGATGAAGGTATGGAGCAGCTGACACATGCTAAAGATATCGCTGATCGTGTAACGATAACTAGCCCATATTCTGGGCAGGTCGTCGGGCTATCCGTCTTTAGTAAAGGCGATGTCGTTCGCCCTGGTGAGCCACTAATGCAAATTGTTCCTGATGAAGACCGTTTGATTATCGAAGCGACAATTAAACCTCAAGACATTGATGATGTGTCATTAGGACAGAAAGCGATGGTTAGATTGGCTGCTTACAATGCGAGAACCACTCCATTATTCGAAGGTATTGTTGTTAATGTTGCTGCTGACCGTATTTTGGAAAAAGAAAGAGAATCTAAAAACCCTGGTTTTAAGATTAAAGTTGCTATTGAAAAGGATGCATTTGTTGACTATCCGGAAATCAAATTGCATCCCGGTATGCCAGCAGAAGTATATGTTTTAATCAAGCAACGTTCTCCTATGGATTATCTATTAGAGCCACTAGAAATAGGGTTACTAAGAGCATTTAGAGAAGCTTCATAAGCTTTGCCGAGAATCTTGTTTACTAATGAAACGCCCGATTTATATCGGGCATTTTTTTACCCTAAAACCAAAGGGTTAATAGGATTAAAAGGGTAGTTATATTAAACAATGACTTATTTAGTTTCGTGCTCTTCTTTTTGCTCTAAGTAACGACATACATAAAGGAACTAGTAGCAGAAAAAGCCACCTTATAAATAAGGTGGCTTTTAAATTTAAAATGTAATAATGGAAGGATAAATTTTTATAATGTTGTCTTTAATCAAGATGCTGTTTACTCCAATCTAAGGCTTCGAGTTTATTAGAGACATTTATCTTTTTAAATATATTATTTAAATGTGTTTTTACAGTATGTTCACTAATGAAAAGAGAATCAGCAAGTTGAGAATTGGACTCTGACTCTGAAAGAGCTTTCAAAACCTGTCTTTCTCGCTTTGTCAATGAAGAAGGTGATACAACATTAGATTTTTTTAATTGTTTCGGTTTTAGGTTTGCTTCGTAATGATCGAGAAGTTTATTTACAACATTACGAGGTAACCAGTTATCTCCACTCAGTATAGCCATTAGACCATTTTTAAGTTGTGCTATATCACAGTTTTTTCCAAAAACACCCTTGATCCCTTTCCATTGGATAATCTCACTGAAAGACAGTTTTTCAGGGCTGTTTACAATAACCGTTACAAGGTTTAGTTTCTCGACATGTTCAGTTAGTGTTGATTTTTCATCTTTTTTAAGAGCTGAATAGTCTACGATTAACAACTTTCGTTTATTGTGTACTGGTGTTTTTATAAATTGTGTCGGCTCCAACGTTTCTACGGGTAAACTTAAAATAGATGTAAGCACATCACTAATTGCTTTAGTTTGGTTATTCAAACTAGATATGAATAGGATGCCTTTGATACCTTTGTCACTCATAAATTCAGTTAACTTAGACGTTTTTCCTAGAAAGAAAACTAATTATCGCTTTAACAAATACTAAATACTTAGATGCTTAATGTCATTGGTTTTTGAGGATTTACACTACTGTTATTAAGTTTGAAACACGCTTTGCACCTAAGACAAGGTACTTTAGGCTTAGTTAGCGTGAAGGGTAATTTATGACTTTGGTTCGTCTATTGCGAAGGTACCAAAAAAATACCAAATCTCATTTTTGAGCATGGAATATTTGCTGTTTTTATATAAGATCAATTCTGCATCCATTTGGTGCATAAGATTCATTTATTTTATTTTTATAATTATTTTTATTGACAGAGAGCCTCTAAGTTAGTTTGCAATTCTTAGGCCTCTATACAAAAGGAATTCATTATGAGTGTATTTTTGGGTACTACTAACACTGACAGTACTGGTTCATCAGCAAACTTAAACGCAGGTAATGCAACAGGCGAAGTTGATAAAGTTTACCATGAAGATGGTGTTGATGGTGTTGTTACTGGTACGTCAAAAGATACTTACGATTTTGATACAGTAACTGTAGTTTCAGACGAGTGGAACAAAGACGGCTACAAAGAAGCTAAAATTGACGGCTCTTTTGAAGTGATCACAGTTGAAGATTTTGTTGATGTTGATATCCAGAATGCGGCTGATTCTGGTTTTTCTCATATTCATCTATTGAACACTAAACGTGGTCAAATTGATACGACAGGTTCTGACTCAAATGACAGCATCTTCATTGCTGTAGAGAGTAACACCAACACTTGGTCAAACAAGTTTGTTGTTGAAACAGGGGCAGGCAACGACGTTATCGAAATGGTTGACGTATTAAACTCAAAACATACAGAGTTCAATATTTCTCTTGGCGATGGAAATGACACTGCAGATGTTTCTCAACTTCAAACTGCACTGGACAATTCTAAAGAACGTATCATTGACGGTGGTAAAGGTCTTGACGTGTTAGTGACTAATGGTGATACGCAATTGGTATTCAGTGGTTTTGAGGTCATTCAAGGTGATAACTTCGGAGCTGGTAGCCAACTAACACTTGACGCAACAGCGCTTGCAAATAATGCGAACCCTCTTGGTCTTGTTGTTTCTAACCTAGACCTGAGCTTTGACGAAGCATCAATTGATGGCTCAATCCATCATGATCTAAATGCTTTCCAAGAGTACTATGTAGAGCAACTTGGTTTTGATGCAGCTAATTTTGCTGCTGTTGAGGTTGCAGTTGATGGTCAGAAGTATGTTGTTCTGACTGATGATGCAGATTACCTTGCATAACATTTATTTATATTAGTTTAAAGGAGCTGGCATAATCGTCAGCTCTTTTTAATTTAGGTTACACATAAATAATAAGCTCTACCTCTGAATCTCCCGTCATCATATACTACTCGAACTGATTATGTGATGGTTATGTTTTTACCATCAATAGTTAGTCTAATATTTTGTTGTATACAACATTTATTATTGTTTAATAAGTACACAAATAGCTTGCCAAACACATATATCAAGATCTCAGATCTCTAACCCTATATTGAATATTACTCTATCATTGATTAAGTAAAAAGTTTTAGATATTTGATTTTACATGAATTAAACAATGTCAATTGTAAATCATTGTTTGTTAAAGTTAAGCCATATCACGAGAGTTTTATTTGCCTTGTGAATGGCTGTGCGCTTTTTTTTGTGTTTTTTTAATGGATGATTGAATCATTTGTCAGTCTTATTTAAACATAGAGACTAGTATTTCAATGGTACCAAAAAAATATTAAATCCCCATTGCTTTATCGACACTGAGTTATAGTTTTTATTAGGATACGTCCCATCGCTTGGATATCTATTCCAGATCTCCTAAATCAGTCACCAATTAAATTACATATTTTAAATTGGTCATAACCTTAATAAAGGATAAAATAATGAGCGTTATTTTTGGTACTACTAATACTGATGGTACAGGTTCAGCTGCTGACTTAAATGAAGAAAATGGCATTTTGGTTCAAGATGACTATCAACAAGACGGTGTTAGCATCAATGTTACAGGTGAAGATGAGTTAGGTTTCTCATTCTCAGAAATTGAAGCTGATACATCAGTATGGAACTCTCCAAAAGAAGTTAAAGTTGAAGGCTCTACTGATGAAGTTATTCAAGTTAATAACTTTGTTGACGTATATATCGACAACCAATCAGATCTAGGTCACTCACAACTTGACGTACTAAACGTTAAACGTGCATTTATCAATACTGCTGGTGTAGATTCTGATGACAGCATCATGATTGGTGTTAAGAGCAACAACGAGCAATGGAGCAACTTGTTCGAAGTAAACACTGGTGACGGTACTGACGCGGTATCTATGATGAACATCGAAAACTCAAAGTTCACTGAGTTCGATATCAATCTAGGTAACGGCAACGACAAGTTTGACTTTTCAAACCTTGAGCTTTCTGCAAAAGAAGGTCAATTGCGTCACGTTGACGGTGGTGAAGGCTTAGATGTTCTTTACACAAATGGCGATGCTAACCTAGTATTTGAAGGCTTTGAAGTTGTTCAAGGTAAAGGCCAAGGTATTGACTCTGTACTAGAAATGGATGCAGCTACACTTGCGAACAATGCTGATTCTGAATTTGGTTTAATTGTTGCAGATCTTGACGTAGAAATGGGTGAAGGCGTTGAGTCTTACACTGTATCTGAACTTTCTGCTAGCCAAGCGGATCACCTTGGTGATGAAAGCTTTGACGCAAATGAATTCGTTGCTGTAACTTTCACTACAGATTCAGGCGAAGAATTCACTATCCTTACAGATGACGTTGACTTCATGTAAGTTTAGTTTATTTAGCTAAATATTAAACCGGCAGTCTAAGACTGCCGGTTTTTTTGTAACTGAATGAAATTGTCTTTTTATTGAGAATAAGGATATACCAAAAATCTATTGCTTAAGATGTATGTTAAGTCTGGCATAATTGTTTAGTTTGTCGGAATAGTTACTGGTATTATGGTTCTAAACAATTCTCGTATAGTTTATTTTGCTTTATTGCTGATAGCGTTTGTTGCGCTTTTCTTCTCACTACGGCAAGGTCAATCAGACCTTAAAATGCATGCTTTGCATCAAGATATTCAGCGCACAAAGCATTCAATTGCTTCTCGATCACTTTCTTTAGAAGATGATTTATTAAAAGAGCAAATTGAACGTATCTTAGCTCAATCAGAAAATCCTCAATATATGTATTCTATCGCTAACTTTTATGCTTGGCTCAGTTACGTTGCAAAGGTACAACTAGGCAAAGACAAGTTAGGTTCAACATACAGTGAGAAAGCCTATCAACTGAACGAAAAATCAAGAGCATTAAGACCATTTGACTCTGCTATATATTCGGCATTGGCAAAGGATGCTTGGCGTTTAGGGAAAGATAGAGTCATTATTGAAAATTGGCTTAATATTGCTCAGAAGCAAGGGCCATATGAACGTGTCACTAGCTTAACAAGTGTTGAATATTATTTGGCTCACTGGCCTACTTTAAGCAGAGAACAACAAAAGAAAGCAGTGTCCTATTTATTGGAAATGGACGATTTTAATCTCAATGAAGGAGATTTTTGGAGTATTCTCACTCAACCGGTGTTGAAGTCTCGATTTTGCTCAATAATGATGTTTAATGCGCAGAAGTTTGATGCTTGCCAGTGAGTTACTAAGAGATATTTGACGCCTATAAAAATATAGATGTCGTCCAGACATCACTTTAAGCATAAGTATTTGTATAAACAAGGACAAGAAATGAAACTAAAAAAGCTAGCATATGGTACGCTTATTGGCTTTTCAGTTTTCTCATCACAAGCTATTAGTAAAGAGTTGGACATCGCAGGTATTTCATCTGTAATTGCAAACTCAGCTGAGAATGTTGAAATTCTGACAAAAGAATTACTAATTGAAAACGAAGACAATGCAATTGAATTGTTTGAGCTGTTACTAAAGTCAAGAGCAGGTGAAGCTGATCAAATACTTGCTTCTGCGATGCAAGCTTTTCCTAGCTTAGCTAGTCAATTTGCGTTATCAGCAAGAAATCTAGGTATTTCTAATTCTGAGATTACAATTGCGGCAATAGAAGCAGGCATTGACCCGACTCTAGTTTCAGAAGGAACAGCGGCAGGTGCTGAGGAAGTAGTTCCTAGGCCGACACCTGCAAGTCCTAAGGCTCCAATTTCAGGGAATTAAAAAATTAAGCCGTTCTATTGAACGGCTTAATTTTTATTAAAATGACAAAGTTGCACCTAAAGAAAGGTTAACTTCTGATGGGCCCGAAACTGGGTCAACATAACCAACTTCTGAGAATAGTTTAGCTTGATCGAAGATTCGATAAGTCAAACCTGTATACGCATTATGGAATACACCATCTGCTGATTCGGTTTCAGAGTCTTGAAAGATTACTTCATAGCCAGAATACATTGTAATACCCTCAACAAAAGCAAGTTGGCCAGCGAAAGCGAGTGCATTTTTATCGATAGAGCGTGATGATACTAATTTATCTTCAGTGGAGTTATAATAATAAGTTGCACCAAGGTTGTAATCTCCCATTTCAAGAAATGCTGAAGTATGGCCGTATATTGATTCGCGTTTATTATTAGTAGCATTGGTTTTGGTTTTACCTACGCCTGCGACTAGAGTAATATCAGCACTGCGGTAACTACCAAACAATTCAGCTAATTCCCTTTTTTGATCTCCAGATTCAAAACCATATGTACTACTGAGGTTAAAAAGTTCACTGTTATACTGATACTTAATGGTGTCACCCTTAACGCCAACGCTATTTAAATTTGCTTTCCCTCCAAATCCTTCGGAGTAATCCACACCGCCAAAATTATCTGAAGAAGTTGAGTGTTTACCATAAGTTAATTTACCTAGTGATTCACTATACAAACCAATATAGTATTGCGATAAGTAAAGGTCGTCTTCGTTTCTGTCTTCGTCTGCATCTAGGTTAACTTGCGCCTCTGTACCCGCTGCAATCGCTAGAGTATCAATCATGAAGTAGTGGCCATCTATACCTACACTGGAATCACCAAATGTGTAGTTATTATCTCTTTCATCCATGATCTGTGCTTGAGCTTTGATGTTACCATAAACAGTTAGATAGGCTTGATCGGTGTTGATAAGTTCATACGCTTGAGCTTGAGTGATGCATGTTAAAGCTATCGCGATAGATAAACAGGTCTTTTTCATCATATTCCCGCTGAGAGATTAGTTTTAAAGTAAATATTTTTTGTAGTGCATTTCTTAATGCGTAACAGAAAAACTAAGGTCAATTAATGTATTGGATTAACTATATTACAGGTGGAGCAATAATATTGTCTTATGTATGAGATGTATTGACTTTAGGTGGGGATGTTTTTGACACTCACTCATGTGTGGATATTATGGACGTAAAAATGCAACTTTTGTAGTAAAGTTAAGTTAGTATTTGTGTGTTAAGTTATTGTTTGGGTAGTGTGTTTGTTAATAAACTCCCATTATGTCACTTGGAAGTAAAATGGATAAAGTAGATAAAGTATGTTTCTATACTTTGCTGTTACTACTAGTATGGCTACCGATCCCTCTTGGCTCAAATAGGGAATGGGCGTGGTCTATATTTGGGACAATCATTAGCGGAATTGTAATCGCTTACGTATTCTCTGGTTTAGTGATGAAGAGAGAATTACCTTTTAATCGACTAATTCGATTTGGGTGGTTGTTAGTTCCACTAGTGCTATATTTATGCTGGGGAATATTTCAACTTATACCTTTACCAACGCATATTTTAGAATTTTTATCGCCAAACACATATAATTTTTATTCTCAGTTTGGTTTAAGTTTCTCTCCGATTACCCTTGATCCTTATGCGACAAAAGTTGCTTTGCTCAAAGGCGTTTATTTCCTATTATTCGTTATAACTACAATTTTATTTGTAAACACTCCAAATAGAATAAAAAAAGTACTATTTGCATTGTTATTGAGCGGACTCTTTCAAGGAGCTTATGGTGCATTTGAAATACTTTCTGGAGCAGAACATAGTCTAATTTTTCAGCTAAAGGTTAATAAAGCTGCAACGGGTTCTTTTGTATATAAAAATCACTTTGCTAATTATTTAGTAATGTGTCTTTGTATGGGATTGGCACTTATCGTCGCTAATTTACATTCCACTTCTTCAGGTTCTTGGTTTGTACGTTTTAAGCGATGGGTTGGCGCCATTTTATCGGGGAAAATGCTGGTTCGCTTGGCCATGGTTGTGATGGTGATAGCGTTAGTTATGTCTCGATCTCGAATGGGGAATACTGCGTTTTTTGTTGCGTCATGCATAGGTGGAATTGCTGCGTTACTGTTTTATAAGCAGAAACCAAGAGCGTTAGTTGCTCTTATTATCAGTGTTTTGATGATCGATGCGATTGTAGTCGGATCCTTATTTGGTGTGAGTAAAGTTCAGCAGCGTATTGCTGAAACTTCATTTACTCAAGAGACTCGTGATGAAGTTGTGGAGTGGAGTCTCCCGATTATTTCTGATTTTCCATTGACTGGAACGGGGATGGGGAGTTTTTATTCAGTTTTTCCAGCTTATTCAAAATATAATATTGGCTTCTATGACCACGCACATAATGACTACTTGCAATTTGCTGTTGAAGCGGGTATCCCCGCAACGTTGCTGTTGGGCTTTCCTTGTTTATGGGCATTGTGGTTATGCGTTAAAAGTATGAGAACCCGTAATAGTCGGACGTTAAAAGGCACTGCGTTAGGATGTTTTATGGCTATACTAGCGATGCTGATTCACATATCAGTCGACTTCATGCTTCAAGCGCCAGCGAATGCAGTGACATTTCTTACCATCTTAGTTTTGGCTGGCTGCAGTGCTTCAATGAAAATCTCAAGACGTTCAGAGAAAGATTATGTTTGATAAAATCCTCGTCGTGTGTGCTGGCAATATTTGTCGCTCTCCGATCGCTAAAGAAATGCTATCGAAAATCATGCCCGATAAAGAAGTGGATTCTGCAGGTTTAATTACGCAAAAAAGTAATTTAATTAGCGCTAGAGCCAGTGAGCCAATGATTCAGTTAGCGCTAGATGCAAATATTGATCTTTCCACACATCAGGCAAAACAGTTAACCCCTGAACTTTGCCAATGGGCGGAGCTGATTTTAGTGATGGAAGAATCTCATATTTATTCGGTAGCAGATATTGCTTCGACTGCACGAAGCAAAACATTTCTGCTAGGGCAATGGTCTACAGGAACTATTAGTGATCCGTACGGCAAAGGAGAGCGGGAATATAAAGTTGCTTACCAGGCGATAGAACAAGCCTGTGAGAGCTGGAAAAAGCGCCTATAATAGATCGAGTGAGCTAAGGCCGATCCGCAAACTTCATTTTGTACATACTGTGGTCGGCCTGAGAGATCAACTGATTCATTGTTGTTGAATCATCAGGGTATCTGGCCATCCCCACACTTGTTGATAAATACTCAGAGCTACTTGAGAGCTCGATTTTTTCTTTCACGCATTGCCGTACCATTTGTTCAATATTTTCAATAGCTCCGCACTCGATATCATTCAGAATAATTGAAAACTCATCCCCTCCAATACGATAAACTTGATAATTTAATGAATCACTTTGAGTTGAAAGTCGGTGTGAAAATACTCTAAGTAAATGATCGCCAGCTTGATGGCCGTATGAGTCGTTAATGGATTTGAAGCCATTAAGATCTAGGATAAACAAGGTGAAGGGACGCTGGCGTTGAATATTAGACTCAAGGGCTTTAAGCAAGGCTAACCGATTGAGAATTCCTGTCAAAGGGTCTGTTATGGCAAGGCTTTTATGGTGCAGTGCTTCTTTATGGAGTATGTAACTTACCAATCCTGCGCAGGTAAATAGAAGAAACATCAGAAGAAATTGAACGTGCGTCAGCATCTGGGCTTGCTGCATTTGAGCTTGATACAACGGGCTTTTTAAGCGAAAGTTCGCGTTTACGTATTGTATTGTGGTCAGGTAAATATTGTTAAATGCTTGACTGAGCTGTTTCGCTTCTTCTGAGCTTTTGACCTCTAATTGGTTTTCAAGCGCCTTGAAGCGAGTAAACATCTCGCTGAAAAAGCTGTATGCCCCTTCAAGAGCCATAATATCGTCCGACTCTTTGCTGTGCATGAGGACATCAAAGCGACTCCAAGTAAGCTCATATTTTAGCTTCATACGTTCATCATATTCAGTATGATCCGCTGCAAAGGGGGTGATACTAACGAGCTCAGAAAACTCCTTAGTGAGCTGAAATAAGAACCAAGATGCTTGGTTATGCTGTTCCGAGTACGAGCGTGCAAGCTCTCTGGTTGCAGATAGAAAGTATAAGTTAGCTACGATAAGTATCGCCGAAAACACAATGAGTAGTGTTTTCGCTTGAGACAAGAGTATTGGTAGTTGCTGTTCTTTGTAATGCTTAACCATATTATATTATGGGTTGTGAATAACAATTTCGTCTATTTGCCAAACCATTTGAGAATAATAGGTTGGATTGTTTATCTCTGGGTTTGAATCTAAATCAAATACCAACCAAAATGGTCCCTTATTTCTTATTTTCATATACTTACCATCCATTTGATACGCGATGATTGGATCATAAGTGAGGATGTCTTTTACTGTGCTGCTTGCAGCATAATCGTTCAACGCAATAAATGAGACGGCAAGCGCACTGTCAAGTTTGTAATACTTCAAAAGTTCGGAGACTTTGACTCCAGAGAACGCTTTTGTCTCTTCAAACCATGGTAGTTGCGTTGTAAATGATGAGATCGGAAATTGACTCATTAGTGTCTGTCTACTGAGCGTTTCAACTTTTTCATTTGGCAACTTAATCACTAGATCGGCGGCGTGGGTGTAGGTGCTGACTAGCAAAAAACTAATGAGAAGAGTCCATTTCATTTGTATTCCTTAACTCACGCTATGTTAATTAGGTTTCTCTCAATAAGTATACGATTAAGTGTACTGTATTTAAACGAATTTATGAGTATATCAAGTAGTACTTTTGGTATGAGGATATAAAAAAGCCCCTCAAAAGAGGGGCTCATTACGTGAATATATATTGATTAGGAATTAGAAGATAAGGTGCGCAACACCTGCAATAACAGGTAAAGTGATGAGAGTTCGCAGGATAAAAATCGTAAATAATTCAATGATGTTTACTGGGATTTTACTTCCAAGCAATAGAGCACCTACTTCGGACATATAGATAAGTTGTGTTACAGACATTGCTGCTATCACGAAGCGTGTCATTTCACTATCGATTGATGCTGCAAGGATTGCAGGGATAAACATATCAGCAAAACCAACAACAATGGTTTCTGATGCCGCAGCCGCCTCTGGGATCCCTAGCATTTCAAGGAATGGGATAAATGGTTGACCTAACACACTAAACACACTGGTGTATTCGGCAATAACAAGAGCGATAGTTCCAAGGCCCATCACAACAGGTAAAACACCAAACACCATATCGACTGCGTTTTGGATACCTTCTTTAAAAACACCTTTTGCAGACGTTACTTTGCTTGCTTTTTCCAGTGCTAAGTTCATTCCCCATGAAAAAGTCGAATGTCCTTGAGGGATGGCATCTGCATCATCTTCAGGTTTTGAGCCGTCAATGAAGGTGTCTTTTTTCAAGCTAAGTGGTGGTAAGCGAGGAATAATAATCGCAGCTACTAAGCCTGCTAAACAGATTGCGCCATAAAAAGGCAGAAAGAGATGCTCTAACTCGACTTGCGCAATGACCACTAAGCTAAATGTAATCGAGACGGCAGAAAATGTGGTGCCTACAACAGCCGCTTCTCGCTGTGTGTAGAATTTATTTTCGTACTGCTTGCTTGTTAATAGAATACCAACACTGCCGTCACCAAGCCAAGAAGCCATACAATCAATAGCACTTCGACCTGGTAGATTAAACAATGGGCGCATGATTTTACTTAGTAGAGTGCCAAAAAGTTCTAACAAGCCAAAATTTAGAAGTAGTGGTAGCAAAAGACCTGCGAAAATGAATACAGAGAACAGTGTAGGAAGTAGACCGTCTAAAACAAGCCCTCCTGTATTTTCCTCCCAAATGGCTTTTGGTCCGATTTGGAAGTACGTCATGATGACAGCAATGCCACCAATAACTCTCACCGCTAGCCAAAGTGGAGATGGGTTAAACAACCCGTTTAAAAAAGGCGAACTAGCGATAAAAGATGGAGTCTTGATATGACAAATTGCTGATGCAGCAGCCATGGCAGCAATAATGAAAGTGAGTGTTGGAACCAGAAACTCACCAAAAACCGCTTGGAGTGTTTTTGCGAGAACGGCTACGGGAATAGTAATGTCACCTTGATAACTGATCGGTGCCATAAATAAAAAGAGTCCCAGCATTGAAGGAATGAGGAACAGCCAAAATTTACTCTTCAGATTTGGTTCTTCTACAGTTTGCGCGTTGTTTTGCATTGATTTACCCATGTTACAACTAGTTCAATCCACATTTATCGTATGGAATATATATTCACTAAACATTCGTATAAATTCACGAGATGTAAGAGTAACTAGTTTTATCATCTCGTGCAATACTATGCATTAATTTGAGCTAAATATTCAGTGTTACATATTGAGGTGTATTAACTTTCTGGATGTATGTTTTGTAGATGATACAATTGTTGGTTTATTGTTGCAAATTGGGTTTGTTGTTGTTGGTTTTTATCAATAGATAAGTCCAGTAACTAAAAGCAATTGCTAACGATAGGAATACTGGGAGGAGCAGTGCGCCTAAAGAGTACGCAGCAAAGAGCTTAGCTCCAAGTACGCCTCCGGATAAAAAACCAAGGAAAATGAATAGAAATAGCTTAGCTTTACGGTAATCAAAAGGTTGTCCTCTTAGACGAGCGCCAATCATTAGCCCTAAGTCGGTGACGATACCTGTTAAATGAGTCGTTCGAACAACAGCTCCGCTAAATGTGGTCAGCATGGCATTTTGTAAACCGCATGCGGCTGAAGCAAAGTATTGACCATAAAGTGAATTGTCTTTCAATAGAAGGTAGGCAATATAGAGAAGCCCACCCTCAATACACAAGGCAACACCATAGCGGCGGCCTAACTTTAGAGCAGTACTTTCGATAAATGTGCCACTTAAGACGGCGCCAAGCATGAAGCTAAAGACAATCATAAATAGGTGTAACGTTCGGCCGTCTAAAGTCTCAAGGCTTGTACCAAGAAGTGTTACCGTACCTGATATGTGAGAGACTGCTTGATGTTGAAATCCTAGTAAACCGATTGCGTTTACAATCCCTGCGAGAGAGGCCAGTAGAAAAGCTCCATATTCTACCCAGCGTGGAAGTTTAGAAATCAAAACGAACTCCTCAAATTGAAGAAAGAGATTATATCGCTTTGATCCTTTATGAGATAGGAGTTATCTATGAGCTCAGTTGATCCTAAACAATCAATCGTAATGTTTCATCTGACAATCAAAACTTACCCAGCCAAATTGCCTTTTTTCGTAGATAGAAAAGCTTGGTGTTGGTAAATCTTGTTGTTTAAACACTCCGATGGGGATAACGATAAATTCTGGAGCGTTTTCCAAGTGCAATAACATGGTTGTTCCACAGCGAGGGCAGAAAGAATAGGTAACATTACCACCGCTATCACTGATGCGACTAAAAGACGCAACCTCACCATCATGGCGAACTTGGTGCTCTAAGAATCGAGCCTGTACGCCAAAAACACTTCCGGTACGTTTTTGACATTCAAAGCAATGACATATTGCTGTGCGTATTGGTTCCCCTTTACATACCAGCGAAACTTGACCACAACTGCACTCAGCTGTTCTGATTTTTTCCATCTGGGAAGCTCCTTGTGATGACAGCAGTACATTGATAAGGTTTACCACCAACTTCCGTTGATGACAAACTTGGACCGTATGAAAAAGAGACTTTTGCCGATCCCACTTATATTACTCATTCCCATTGTTTTACTCGTCATAGTAGCCGTTGCCGGTATTTATCGATTTAGCTTAAGTGATGAAGAAATCATGGCAAAGTTTCCAGCAACAAAGGTTAAAAGTGACCTGATCCTTAAAGAAGTCTTTGATATTCCTACCTCGAATCCGTGGACAATCCGCGTACCTGAAAGTAACGCATTTGCTTTTATGAAAAAACATGAGCGAGAGAAAGGGTTTGTATCTGGTCCGTTTGACGATGGTGTTGTTCGTGGTGAGGTTATAGTTGAAACCAAATGGTTAACTCAGATTGCACCTACCGTTTTTTCTGCACCTATGTTGGTTTCCAATCAAGGTTCCGGGATATTTTATTACTTAGCGATCTTTGAATATGACATTACTCGCAAACGGATGATTCTATCAGATGTGGCATTGATCGGTGACCGAATTAAAGTGACTACCCTTGACTACAAAGACAATCGCTTAACTTTAATGGTTATGCGGCATGGCGAGCAGCAAGCGATGGCAGAAGAGCCCAATGTAGCTGAACAATTCGAGTTTGATTTGAGTCAGCAATATAAGCTCAAACCTTTGTAAACCTGGTAACCAATTAGGAAAGGGCGTCGGAGTTTTTTCTTCCTTTCTGGCGAATATGTCCAGTATTGCTTATTATTTAGCCATGAATATGGAATAAGAGCAGTTAATGGAGTAACAAATGATCAATAAGCGCTTCTTTAAAACAAAAAATGAAGTTGAAGTCACTTTTGAGTTGCCACAAGAGCAAGCAAGCCAATCGGTCGCTTTGGTGGCGGATTTTTTAGATTGGCAGCCAGCAGAAATGAAAAAAGTGGCAAAGTCAAAAACCTATAAGTTTAAGACTCGCTTACCGAAAGATAGCCATTTCGAATTCAGGTATTTGATCGACAATGAAAAATGGATAAATGATCCGAATGCCGACCGATTTACACCAAATGGGTTTGGTGAAGATAACGGACTGATCTCGACATTTCGCTGATCGATAGATGAGATATGTTAGTGACTACTAATCATATAACCTATGTCACATAAAGAGGCGCTTTTGCGCCTTTTTTGATCTTTCTTTGACATTACTGTGGTGACATTTATTAAAGAAATACGTACTCTTATGCTTTTCGGAATTCATGTAAAGGTCAAATTGTGCAAGCCAAGACAATGAAAGCTCGATTTTTTGAGCTGACAACACCAAAAAAGCTACTGCTTTTGGGGCTGCCTGTTGCTGCGATAGTTGCATTTTCTTCTATCAACAATACAACTCTTCCTTCACGCACCGTTGATCTTTCTCTTCCTGAAACCGAACTGGTAAATTCCTACCTTATTGATACCGAAGATACACACGATATCCCAGACTATGAATACGTCATTCAGAAAGGGGATAATTTGAGTAATATCTTCGAGCAACTGGGCTTTGGCTACAGTGATCTTCTAAAAGTAATGGAAACGGATCTTAACTATCTGGCATTAGATACGCTTAAGCCTGGCAATACGCTTCGGTTTTGGAAAGGTAAAGAGGGCCAAGCCCTTGAAAAAATGGAGCTGGAATTTAGTTTAGTTGAACGTGCTGTCTACTCTCGATTAGATGATGGCAGCTACGAGTTTGACGAAGTTAAAATTCCGGGTGAATGGAAAGAGCTTCCATTAGTTGGTGAAATACGAGGCAGTTTTTCACAGTCGGTCCATAAACTTGGACTCGGTAGTTCTGAGATAGAGCAAGTCGTTGCCTTATTAAAAGACAAGATTAACTTCACGCGTGATCTGCGTGCTGGAGATAAGTTTGAAGTGGTTCAGTCACGCCAATATATCGGCAATAAACTGACAGGAAACCGTGAAATCAAGGCTATTCGTATCTATAACCGCGGTCGTGTGTTAAGTGCATATTTACACACTGACGGTCAATATTACGATCAAAACGGAAACAGTTTACAACGTGCTTTCCAACGTAAGCCAGTGAACGGTAACTACCGATTGAGCTCAAACTTTAACCCGAATCGTAAGCATCCTGTGACTGGCCGCGTGGCCCCGCATAATGGTACTGACTGGGCGACTCCAACCGGCACGCCGATTGTATCGACTGGTGATGGCGTGGTCATTATGACTCGTAAACACCCTTATGCTGGAAATTACGTGGTGATTCAGCACGGTAGTACTTATAAAACACGCTATTTGCACCTGAGCAAGATCTTAGTGCGTAAAGGGCAGAAAGTGAGCCGGGGACAACGTATTGGTCTTTCAGGAAAATCTGGACGCGTTACTGGGCCTCATATTCATTACGAATTGATTGTTCGGGGTCGTCCGGTGAATGCGATGCGAGCCAATATCCCAATGGCGAATTCAGTACCAAAAACTGAAATGGCATCCTTCAGAGCTAAACGAGATCAATGGGACGCGATGTTAAAGCAAGAAGAAATGAAACTTGCTTCTCAAGCCGATTCCGATTCAACTAGCTAAAAAAAATCCCCTGTTATCAGGGGATTTTTTTATGCGTTAGAGACCTTTTTATTTTGGTCCCCTAGGTTGTTTTGAAAGTTGACGATGGTGTCCGGACGCTCAGGTCTTGAGAAATAGTACCCCTGAATTTGCATGCATCCCATATCGTAGAGTTTTTGCAAGGCCTCTTCATTCTCAACGCCTTCGGCAACAAGGTCGACCTCAAGCTGCTTAGCAAGTTGAATGATTAGCCACACCACACTTTCCGATGTCTTGTTACAAAGCATGTTCCGAATAAATGTTGCATCGATCTTGATACAATCGATAGGGTAGCTATGGATATAATTCAAACTTGAATAACCGGTACCAAAATCGTCTAGAGCGACAGTAAAGCCGAGCTTTCTGAGTTTGTCGAGGATGATCCTGACTTCGTTAGTCTGAGACAAAAGGACGGTTTCTGTCAGTTCAATGGTGAATTCGTAAGGCAAGAAGCCAAAGCGATCAATTGTTTCAACTAAATGGCTGAGGTAGCGCTTCGAGTCGTTGAGCTCATGTGCTGAGCAGTTGAGCCCCAATTTGACTTTGTGCCCTAAGCCTTTTTCTAACTGCAGTTTTGCTTCACAGGCAAGCTCGACAATGCGTTCTCCCAGTTCAACTATTAAGCCTGACTGTTCAGCCGCTTCGATAAACTCTAACGGAGAGATGACTCCAAGAGATTTACTTTGCCAGCGGGCCAATATTTCGAAATAGCTCCAACGCGTACTGTTTTTTCTTACAATGGGCTGGGCTAACACATAAATTTCACTTGGCATGTCTGGGGATTTGTTTAATTCATGACGAAGTGCGTTGATGATCATTGTTTTGCGATGGTACTGCGTACTTAAATGGGTGTCGTAGCACTGGACTTTCGTATTGCGTGATTGCTTACAGTCTTTCAGGGCTAAACTGGCATTGAGTATCAGCTGATCGGCCGTCATTTTATTTTCAAATCGCCGTGCAATACCAATGCTGGCACTTAATTTGATGTTATGAACCGGGTCGGTGTATCCGGCTTCAAGTCGGTTAATAATTTTCCGGCACACTTTTAATGGATCACCAGAAAAAGTGATAAAAGCAAACTCATCGCCCGCAATACGGAAGGCGAGCTGTTCTTCGGGAAGAGACTGGCTAATCGCAGAAGCTACATATTTTATGATCTGGTCACCAATGTAATTGCCATATAAATCATTGATTGATTTAAAATTATCGATGTCTAAATACGCCAAAGTAAAAGGTGATGGGTAATTTTCAGTGAGTTGCTCTAATTTGTCGGACAAAAAGCTGCGGTTAAGCAAGCCAGTTAAGTTGTCGTGAGAGACTTCATAACTCAGTTGGTTAACTAAACTGTCTGAGCGTGCGGAAAGCCATTGAGAGCGAAGGCCATGCACCACGACATTCGCAAAGAGCCTATGGTAGAACACCAACTCTTCTTGGTCCGAAACTGGTGTGGTAAAGGTCGAAAGCAGAACACCGAGAACCTCTCCAGTACGCGTGCGTAAAGGTAACCCCAAATAAGCTTGGAGGTGGTTTTCCTTTATGTACGAGTCATGAGGAAAGAATTCCGCGACATTCTGAGCGTACAGACAGAAATCACGCTCAGATTTGCTGACATGTTCACAAGGTGTACCACGTAATGAGTAGCTGCTATCGCGTTTCAGTTTGTTCTCGCAAGCATAAGAAAGCGTTTGGGCGTTAAAATTAAACTTATCGACTTCCACAATGCAGGTGCAGTATGTTTGGAAGTGCTTATGCAATACAAGGGTGACTTTGTCCAGCAGCTCAGCGCCATTGAGTAGCAGCGTCTCATTGATAATATCTAAACTGATGGAGCCACTCTGGTGAGGTTTCCTAGCCATAATGAGTAACCCATGTTGTGATGATTTTTTATCATCTATTTATTGGTATATGCACATGGTTACTATGGTATAGCGCTCACACTTTTTCAAACTTGGTTGCTAGGACTTTTTTGTGGTCCTTGGCTAGTTTGTTGTTTTTAATAAACTTACTTAGGATCTTTTTGTAAGCGCTGTTTCAGATAGTCCAAAAATAGTTTAGTTCGTGTGTGTTGGTAATCTAATTTCGGATAATAGGCATAAACTGTGGTTTCATCAGCAGTGACATCAGCCAATATGCGTTTCAAGCTACCCAGCCGAATTTCTTCTCTCATCATGACATCGTTAGTCAGCAAAATGCCCATCCCGCTTTTTGCTGCGTAAAACAGTGCTTCTGGGTTGGTTGTTGCAAAGTTGCCTCGTAATAATATGCGCTTTCCATTGGAGAGCTTAATTTCACGCTGTGTCCGCTCTCCCCATATCAGCATATTGTGTTCAGTTAATTGGCTAGGTTTGGTTGGCTCACCGTGTTTTTCGATGTAATCAGGTGACACATAAAAGCCTGCTTTGTGCTCAAACAGTGCAGTAGCTTTAAAGCTCAATGAGTTTAATTGCTCGATTTCACGGCTAATGAATAGGTCTAAGCTGAGATCGGGTAGTTGCCCTGGTATTGTAGTAGTGAGCTGAATGCGAATATCAGGATACATTTGTAAAAACTCATCTAAGTACTGCACCAAAAACTTTGAACCCACAGCAAGTGTTGCACCAATTTTTAGCAGGCCGGCCGGTGATTGATCGACGGAACGTGTTTCATCAACGACGGATTGCCACTCTTCAAGTTGCCTCTTCGCACGTTCGTAGAATAAGGCTCCTGCTTCTGTTTGAGTGACCGAGCGGGTTGTTCGTTTCAGAAGCTGCACACCGATGCGCTCTTCTAACCAATGCACTCTTTTGCTAATCGCTGAGCTAGTGGTGTTTAGCTTGCGCGCCGCACCATTGAAACTCCCTTCATCAACAACTCGAACATAGCTATCAACACTTTGCAGCCAATCCATTTTGTGGACTCCTATTGATTCTCATCTGGAACTAATTCTTTTCCTTATGAGGTGATTATCATGTATGAGCGTTTAATTTACACTGGATTTCATGGCGTGAACATAAGAGATTTTAATGAAGAAAACCCCGATTTTATTGGCGATGATGATCATTGCAACGGGTCAAGTGGGTGTGAGTATTTATCTACCTGCATTACCCCTTATTAGCGAGAGCTTGTCTGCGACCCAAGCTGACGTTCAACTTCTCGTGACACTTTATTTAGTTGGTTTTGGGTTATCGCAGCTTTTTTATGGCCCGTTATCAGACAGTATTGGTCGCCGTCCTGTGTTCTTACTGGGGCAGGGTATTTATCTGATAGGTACACTGGTTTGTGTACTGTGTTCGTATGATTTAACCATGCTAGAGAGTGGTCGATTACTACAAGGCTTAGGAGCGGGTAGTGCTTCTGTTCTTGGGCGAAGCGTGTTGCGAGACAGTTATGACGGGGCTCAATTAACCAAAGCTTTTTCGTATATTTCTGTAACGGCCTCCATTTTGCCAATTCTTGCTCCCGTTGCTGGTGGATGGATAGCTTCTCATATCAGCTGGCAAGCGATATTTCTTTTTGTATTAGTATATTTATTAGCGATTTACTGCCTAGGTTATTGGGTATTGAGAGAAACGCTACCGTATGCGAAGCGAGCGTTTCGGGTTCGTTCCATTATTCAGAACTACTCTCAGCTTCTGTCAAACCCGCAGTTGTATATGAGTGCTAGTTTCAATTGGTTGAGTTACTTAGGATCTATTGTGTCACTGTCGGTGATGCCTTTTATTGCTCAGAACCAACTTGGCCTGAGTGCTGCGGAATATGGTTCGGTAATGATCATTCCTTCATTAGGCTTGCTTATGGGAAATACCATGATGAACATATTGATTCGGTATTTTAGCCGTCACTGCCTATTAGCTGGCGCGATAAGTATTGCTCTGGGGGCTGGTGTCTGGTTAATGATGAGCTCTGTTTCGTTATTTAGTTTGATCCTTGCTTTTACGCTGTTCTCGATCGCACAAGGTTTGTCTTTTCCCATCTCAATCTCGATGTTGCTTGAGCCTTATAAGGAAAATGCAGGGTCGGTGTCTGCACTTTCTGGTTCGGTGCAGATGGCGCTGTCAGGGTTGTTTGGAGGATATCTGGTGAAAACTTGGATTGGATCTTCTGAGTGTTTAGGTATCTTCTATATTTCTTTGGCGGTCATCATGACGATTGTATTGGTATTGCAGCGTCGACATCATCAAACTCAACAGGAGTTTGCTTGAAACCGACCTACGGATTGATACAATGCGAACCCCAATTGATAACCTGCCTTTGAGGTCATGTTCATGGAACATAAAGAGTTTGAAACACTGGTTAAGAGCCTTTGTGAAAAAGAAAATCTTCCACAAGCTTTAGAGTTACTAAAAAGTAGTGATGACGCTGAAGTAGCACAAGCCGCAGAGTCTTTGGCTGGCCAATTTGCCCTTGCCGAAGTAGAGGGTGAGAAGCGAATCTACCATGTAGTGCTTGAAACAAATGACCAAGGCGAAGAGCAAGAGTTTGTTGAACACATCATGAACGAAGGTGATGACGTCATTGTGTTTGTTGCTTGGTTCTTTGATGCGATGTTTGAAGTGAAGCGTAAAGATACCTATCAAGCAGCAGGCAAAACTTACAAGCAGCCTAAACGCAACTAAATGTGATTTAGATCTTGTTTTGTTGGTGGTTCGGATTAAAATCGGCGTCGTTTTTACAGGAGACGACAATGAACCACGAATTAGGTAGTGCCTATTTAGGTCAGCTAGTTGCGAAGCAAGCGATGTATAATGCGTTGTATGGTAAGCCAAAAGCGAAGAAAAGCTCATTTCTAAAACGTTGTTGGAAAAAAGTGAGCCAGTAAACGCTACTAAAATGGATTTTAAAACCCCGACATTCATGTCGGGGTTTGTTGTTTTCGTTAACCGTTTTCTAGGTTTACTACATTGTCAGGGATGGTTTTTAATCCCTTTTCTTCGAGCCAAGCTTTTAGATTGTCAGCCCCACCAATATATTGGCCATCTAACCAAATTTGTGGCACCGTGACGGGTGTTTTCTCGCCAATGATCGCTTTGACTTCTGGAATCATACGATAGAGTGCTGCGCTGTCTTTTACCACATCATGATACTGGTAATCGATGCCTGCTTCATTCAACATGTTCTTTGCTTTGACACAATATGGACACGTTGCTTTACCATAGACAACACTTCCCGTCATTTCATCACGCTTCGTCCACTCTTTGATCACAGACTGAACAAGTACCCCGCGATTGAGTGCTTCTCCCTGACTGATCACTTGGCCTTCCACCATGATAATTGGGGCGTGCCAAGCTCCTTTCTTCAAAGGCTCCCACCAATGCGATAACCAATCTTTCACTTCCAACTGAACAGGAATACCTGCCAATTCCGTTTCGAAGGTATCTTTGAGGATATCTTTAGTCAGAGTACATTCACCGCAAGGAATATTTACCTTGAACGGTCCCCAGCTTCCTGCCCAGCGATATAAAGTGATTTTGATTGGATCTGTCATTGTGGCTCTCCCATAAATTGTTTTCTTCCTTAAAAGAACGACATTGGTCAGAATTTATTTCAATGATTTTGCTTTTGCTGTTTCCCAATGGGTAATAAAGGCGACAGACAGTATGATGATCATTGCCCCTAACCATAACCTACCGGGTGGTACCCAACCAAAGACAAGCCACCCAGCAAGTACATTCAACGGCAATTTGGCATGGTCAAATGGCTGTACAAATGAGGCGTCAGCAACGGCATAAGCTTTCACGATGGCCCATTGGGCGAGTGCTGTCATGATGCCGGCAGCAATTAATATCATCCAAATTTCCCCTCCTTGTGGCATTTGCCAATCAGGTAACGCCAACATTAAGTTGAATGGGGTGATCAGGATGAGGAGATAAACCACCATGGTTGATGGAGAGTCATCGGATGATAGTTTTTTTACCATTAAAGAGTAGCAGGCCCAAAAGAAGGCAGCGCCAACAGGTAGTAGAGCTGCCCAGCTAAAATCATCGGCCCATGGTTCTAGAATGATCATAGCACCGACAAAGCCGGTTACAGTGGCTCCCCAGCGCGCCATGCCTACTTTCTCTTTAAGAAATAGCCCAGAGCCAATCGTGGCAAACAGAGGAGAGGTCATTAGAAGTGCAATACCTTGCCAGATAGGTACTGGGTAAGCTAAGGCCCAAAGCCATAATTGAATGCCAATGACTGAGAGAAAAACACGGAACACGTGCCATCCTAACTTGGATGTGCGTAATGACTTGCGAATACCCAATGTTTTTAGATAAGGCAAAATGGCGACCAAAGCGATGCCGTATTGGATCAGTGCAACCGTGGTTGAAGAGAGGCCATGATGGATACTGGCCATCTGCGCAAGGCTATTCACAATAGCAAAAGAGAGCCCAGCAGTAAGCATCCAGCTCGCTCCCTGAACTGGATGGTGTTGTTGTGTTGTCATGTTGGATTGGGGGATAAAAAAACGTTTTTGAATCATACGTTTTTCTATTCAGGAAACCAACATTGATAACCATACCTACAGAAAAATCTGGTTAACGACAGGTGTCTTTTGCTCTTATTTCTTGTCATGATTTGCTGCGGTTGGTCAGGTAAACAGAAACCGTGACCAAAATCATTCCCAAGCCATGCCATAGCGTAAAGGTTTCACCTAAAACGATAACGGCGCTAAGCGCAGTGATTGCTGGCCCAATGTTACTGGTGAGACTGAGCTGTGTTGGCGTTAAGCGTGCCATGGCCGCAGCAACTAAATAAGAAGGGATCACAGTACAAAAAATACCTAATACGATACCCACAATCATCAGTTCAGGGCCCAATGTGGTGATACGCACATCACTGAACCATAAGTGAAGTAAAATGGCTGCACCTGCGCTCCCCATACCAATGCTGGTAAATAGTGAACTACCGAGCTGTGCAATGAGTGGTTTACTCCACACCAAGTAAAACGCGAATATCAATGCTGAGCTAACCGCCAATGCACTACCGGTTGCGACCGTATCTCCAAATGCGTGAAAGTCATGAATGACGATCAACATGATGCCACCATAACCAACAAGCGCAGCAAGCAAGGTATGGAAGCTTGGGCGTTGACGATAGAAAACCCAGCTAATAAGGACAACGAAGGTAGGAAATAAGAACAGTAAGAGACGCTCAAGCTGAGCGGAAATATACGCCAATGACGCAATATCTAAATAGCTGGCTACGTAATAACCTAAGATCCCAACCGCGACCGCTTTCAAACCGTGTCGTTGAACATTACGTCGGTTTTCAGGAACTCGGCACAGCCAAAACAACATCACTAGATATAAAGGCAAAGAGCTAAACGCGCGCAGAGCCATAATTGAGGTCGCATCGCCACCGTATTGGTAAGCAATTTTAATTAATACAGGCTTAATTGAGAAAAGTACGCATCCGCCAAGCGCCAGTAATATGCCGACTTGAGCACGACGGGTTCGGTGAGGCTCAGCAGGTTGTTGCAGGGTGTTTTCGGTCATTATTCTCGTATCCTTACGTTGATTTGGCTACGAGATATAGGGAAGAACAACTGGCTACATTCTCGTAGCCAGGCACTAAGTTACCTACCGGCTACAGGTATTGAAGAGAAGGAGCCAAAGGTAGGTAACTGTATCATTCATGTGTGGTATCCATTTTGGTGAATATTTAGCCTAACGCAGGCGGCGCTTGAAAATCAACCACCTAATGGGATTATATCGCTAACGCCTTATTTTCAATTTGGTTTAGTGCTTTTTTGTACATCAACCAAGCACATGTACCCGCTAAAATGTTCCCTCCAAAAGCCCCCCAAAATAAGCCTTGTAGTCCACCGAGTTGCGCTCCTAACCATAAACAGGGAAGGAAGAAGGCAAACAAACGCAGAGCAGAGATAGTCAATGCGGTATAGGATTTGCCCAGAGCGTTTGAAACCGACACCATTAGCATACAAATCCCCAACGGCCCAAGGCTGAATGGAACGATGTAAAGGTGCCATGAGAGGATTTGTTCCACTTCAGGCTCGCTGGTCATCAGTTGAGCCAGTTGGCTGGAAGCAAGCCAAGTTAGGGCTGCAATAGCGAGTTGGGAAAGAACGATGAATTTACAAGCGATGCTCACCAGTTTGCGAATGTCGGTTAGGTTATTTGCACCTAACAAGCGCCCAACCATTGGCGGCATTGACATGGTCAAAGCCAGCACTGTGACAATGGCAAAAAATTCAAAACGAGAGCCTAGCGCCCATGCAGCAACTGCCGCGGTACCAAAACCTGCGAGTAGTTTAGTTGCCAGCATGGATGAGAGCGGTGGCAGCAGTTGGCTGACCATTGCCGGCCCCATAATATTGGCAATAGCACTTAAGCTTTTCGTCAGATTTAAATTACTCCAATCGAAACTGATCCAGTTCTTTTTGAGCACCTTAGGAGCAACAACCAGTATGCCAATGCCAAAGGCGATGATGGTCGCTAAAGCGGCACCGTTAATGCCTAGATCAAAGGTAAAAATGAAGAGAGGATCAAGCGCTAAGTTTATGCCACTGGTCACCATCATCATGGTGCCGGGCAGCATGGTGTTACCGTTTGCACGACACACGCTGTAAAAGAAATACAACACGGCGCCAGTCCAAGCACTGATGAGCCAGTAAATCCAATACGCATCAATAATTGGGAATACACTTTGGGGTGCGCTTAATAGATTAAGAATAGGCTCTCGAATGATGTAAAGTAGCAATGAAATCGCCGCAACGCCAATGCTGCCCATTGCGATAACTAAAGCGCCAAGCTGCTTAGCGTATTGTGTGTCGTTGCTGCCTAATGCCTTGGCTATGACGGCCGTAGTTGCAATGCCTAACCCAACTTGAATGCCGATGATGATCATTTGAATCGGTAAGGTAAAGCCTTGCGCAGCAAGTGGTAAAACACCGAGTTGACCTATGAAGGCACTATCAACAAGCTGAAAGCTCATTAAAGAAAGGACACCGAATACCATAGGCCATGTCATGGTAAAGAGCTGTCGTCCCAGTGATTGCGTTGCGTTTTGTTCCATGGATTTCTGTCTTTATGAGAATAAAAACCCCCGGAAAATCCGGGGGAAGAGTGGGTAGTTTAACAGGATGATGACTGATTCTGCATCAATTTGCGGGTTCCTTTTCATCGAGATGATCAGCATAGCCTTTTGGTGGAGGCGTCCAACCACGTTCACCGTCTTCATGTTTTGCGAAGCGATCGGTATTCATGGCCAGTTTAATTTGCTCTTCTAGGTGCATGAATAATTGGCGATAGTTGTTATCGAAGCGCTCGCCTTCGGAATCATCTTCCCAAGCCTCGTAAAGTAGGTCAGATTTCTTATCTTCAATTTGGCGATATGCCGCTTTCTGCTGCTCGACTAAGAATGGATGATGGCCCATTTCACGCATGGCATGTGCGCCAAGCTCCATTGCGGAATGGTAGGTTTCAGATTCAATGATATCAGCCCCAGCTTGACGAAGCAGATAACCATGACCGCGGTCAAAGGCTCTAGCCAATACTTTCACATGTGGGTAAGTATGTTTGACGTATTTGGTCAACTCGACGCTCGCTTCCGTATTATCAATGGCAATCACCAACATAGCGGCTTCCTCAATACCAGCAGTATGCAGAAGATCAGGCCTTGTGGCATCGCCAAAGTAGGCTTTAGTTTCAATCTGACGGACCACATCGACTTGATCTGCTTGGTGATCAAGGACAACGGTTTTAACACCACTGGAAACTAAGAGTCGGTTCACGATCTGACCAAATCGGCCAATGCCGGCGATGATCACTGTGCCTTTTTCATCGATGTCGTCAGGTTGTTGTTCGTTTGACTCCTGTTCAAACCTTGGCAGGATGACTTTGTCGAATAAGATGAACAAACCGGGAGTCAAGAACATGGATAGGGCAACAACCAGTGAAAGTGTTTGCGCGATCTCTGGGGGAATAACATGGTTTTGTACCGTAAAGCTCAATAATACAAAACCAAACTCACCAGCTTGCGCAAGGCTGAGGGTAAAGAGCCAGCGGTTACTGTTTTTAATTCTAAATACAAAAGCCAATACATAAAGGATGAGGGCTTTAAGCAGCATAACACCCAGAGTTAAGCCAATGATGGTAAAGAATTGATCAAACAGAATTGAGAAGTTGATGCCAGCACCAACGGTGATAAAGAATAGCCCAAGCAACAAGCCTTTAAATGGATCGATATTGGACTCGAGTTCGTGGCGGAATTCACTGTTGGCTAGTACAACGCCTGCGAGGAATGTACCAAGAGCGGGAGATAAGCCAACTAAGCTCATCAAAGCAGCAATACCAACCACCAACATGAGCGCTGTGGCGGTGAAAATTTCTCGTAAGCCAGAGCTTGCTACAAAACGAAACAGTGGGCGGCTCAGATAATGGCCACCAATGACGAGGCCGATAATCGAAGCAATAATAACCATAGCGTAAGCCCAGCCCGGCAAACCGGCGACTAAGCTGAGTTGTTCATGATGTTCTGCTGCGCTGGTGGCCGCTTGTTGTGCTTTCTCGACAAGCTCTGGCAATGCCAACAGTGGAATAAACGCCAACATCGGGATCACAGCAATATCTTGGAACAACAAGACAGAGAAGGCATTTTGTCCGCCTTCTGTTTTAGACAAGCCTTTTTCGTTGAATGTCTGTAATACAATCGCTGTTGAAGAGAGCGCAAAAATAAGGCCTATTGCCAATGCAATGGTCCAAGGTTGTTGAAAGAAAATCGCAATGCCCATCACGGCTGCAGCTGTTCCTGCAACTTGTAAGCCCCCTAAACCCAGTAGTCGGTTACGCATTGACCACAGCATTTTAGGCTCGAGCTCCAGCCCGACTAAGAACAACATCATAACCACACCAAACTCAGCAAAATGCTGAATGGTTGTGGTTTCTTCACCAACTAAACCGATGATCGGCCCAATGACCACACCGGCAATGAGGTAACCCAGTACGGAGCCCAGCCCAAGCCGTTTTGCGATAGGCACGGCAATGGCAGCAGCCGCAAGATAGATGAAAGCCTGAAGGAAATAGAGTGTCATCGTGTGGCCTCCATAGGTAATTCATCAAGATAGTGGTTGAGCTTGTCTGCGTGACTCGCTTTTTTGACGTCAATGTGATCATTAACTAAAGCGGTCAGGAGCTTTTTCCAGTCAGTAATGTGTTTGTCTATACGGCCTTCTTCTTTGGCTGTCCGTGCGCCAAACAGAGTGAAAGGTGCCAAATACTGCATGCCTGTCAATGTCGCCATTTGCTCCAAAGGCGACAGCAATTCACGAATCTTAAAATGGTTATAGCCTTGAGCATGATAAGCTTCAGCCTTGCCGCCGGCAGTGAGAGAGCACAAGAAACGTTTACCATGTAACGCCGTACCTTCGTGTCCATATGCAAAGCCATATTCAAGAACCAGATCTTGCCATTCTTTTAATATGGCCGGTGTCGAATACCAATAGAGAGGAAATTGGAAAATGACGACATCGTGCTCAAGCAGACGTTGCTGCTCTGCATCAACATTGATGTGGTAATGCGGATACTCGTAGTAAAGGTCAACAATCGTGACCCCTTCGATTTGCTCAGCAGCGTTAATAAGAGGTTGATTAACCTCTGAACGGTGTTGGGATGGGTGGGCGTAAAGCACCAAGACTTTATTCTTTACCATAACTTCCCCAAATTTATATTTTTGTGATTATTTTTGGAATTTTCATTCTCCACCAATTTGGGTGAATAAGTCACTCATCATAAAAGACTATTTTTGTAAAAAGTGACGTTCTAACAAAGCCTGTAGATCATATAAATGGTGGACAGTGACAGAAGCATGTTCGGTAAATGAGGTTGCTTTTTCATGCGTAACTAAACAGGAAGGCATTTGGGCATTGAATGCGGCTTGTAAGTCATAAAGGTAGTCGCCGACATAGAGTATCTGAGCCGGGCGTAATTGCCATTCCTCGGCAAGGGCTAGGAGTGAATCGGGCGCAGGTTTTGGTGGGTAATGCTCTCGACTAATGACTCGGCTGATATTGAGCTGGTTGTGTGAGATTTTTTGCTGAGCTGCTTGAGCGCAATTACGAGTGATGATGGCCGTATGCAATTTATGAGTTTCGATAAAATCTAACAATGAGCTGCAACCTGGCATTGGGTGCGAGTGGACAGCATCTTCCAGCTCGTGTTGCAGAATGAGTTGATGTGCGTTAGCACTAGCAATGGAGCAGGGCATTGCATCGACATAAGAGAGCACATCCTGATCGGCTGGGCAGCCCACTTGACGCCTTAGCCATTGAAAATCCATCTCCGACGTGACCAAAGTGTTGTCGAGATCAAAAACAATGGCTTTGAGGTTGACGGCATCAAGTGGAATTGCAGGCATAGTATCCCTTTTTGTTATGCGAACTCTTTTTCCAAATAAGAGACGATGTCAGAGGACTCATACATCCATTCTACTTTGCCGTCTTTCTCAATACGCAAGCAAGGAACTTTAATCTTGCCGCCGCCAGCTTCAAGTTCATTGCGATGCTTAGCGTTGTTCTTTGCATCGCGTAGCTCGATATTTACAGATTGACGTTTCATCGCTCGGCGTACTTTGACACAAAATGGACAAGCGTCAAATTGATATAACGCCATTGTGTTGGCACGTTCATCTGCTTGTTGTTGAGCGTCTTCAGTTCGTTTGATGCCTTTTGGTGAGAATATGGCATTGAGCAATAGGATAATACGGCCTAAAAACCAACGGATGAATTTCATAACTTTCCTTTACAGCTGTGGGTGTTCCGGAAAGTGCTTTCCGGAATGTTATTGTAATTCGACAATTGTAACCAGTTAGCTACAAAGGAAAAGCAATTAATAACGAATATTGTGTTCTTTTGTTACCACGATACCAAGCCGTTTTGCTAGCCGAGTCAGGTTGGCGCGATCGGTCTTGAGTGTCCGTGCGGCTTTGGCCCAGTTAAACTCAGACTCAATCAGCACTTCTGAAATCATGTCTTTTTGGTATTGCTCTGTGGCTGCGCGTAACCCTTTAAAATGCTCATCCCGAACTATAGGTGTTTGCTCGTTGCGGCGGGTAGAGGTTGAGTTCATTGGAACATTATCAAGTGTGCCAATGTCTTCCACATTTACGCTGATCAGTTTTCTTGTACCACTTCTGGCTCTGGCTTTTAAGGCGGCGCGATTGATCACATGTTCCAGCTCACGTACGTTACCCGGCCAGTTATAGCGGGAAATATGCACTAGAGCTTCTTTAGTGAGCTTAAGCTGTACAATGCCGAGTTTGAGTTTCGCTTTCTCAAGGAAATAGCCAGCAAGTAGGGCAACATCCCCTTCACGTTCGTGCAGTGGAGGGACTCGAATCGGGTAAACGCTTAGGCGATGGTAAAGATCTGAGCGAAATCGGCCTTGGTCGACTTCGTGTTTTAAATCTCGGTTGGTTGCAGCAAGTACGCGGACATCTATTGTTTGAACCTTATCTTGTCCAACTGGCTGGATTTCGTTGTTTTGCAAAGCTCGTAAGATTTTACTTTGCGCAGCGAGTGGAAGCTCACCAATCTCATCTAAAAATAGAGTTCCACCATCGGCTAAGGCAAATTTCCCTAAGCGAGACTTGTCGGCACCAGTAAACGCCCCTTTGACGTGGCCGAATAATTCACTTTCCACTAAGTTTTCCGGGATAGCGGCGCAGTTGACGTAGACCAATGGATGCTTACGACGTGCTGAAAGGTGGTGCAGGCGACGTGCTACCAGCTCTTTACCCACGCCAGTATCACCGTGGATCAGAATATTAAAGTTAGATGGTGCAACCACCTCGATATCGGATTTCAGTGCCAACATGGCGTTGCTAGAGCCGATAATTTCGCTGCCATCCCGTTCCCATGCACCTTCGTTAAGCTGCTCCATTCGCTGTTGTACTTGCTTGGCTTGTTGTTCGAGCTGAGAAACGGTCATCGCAACTTTGAGTGATGAGGCAATGATTGCAGAGAGGGCTTCTAACGAGCGCGCGGGAATGTTATCGAACACCTCTGGGCTAAGGCTATCCAGTGTTAGCACACCAAGTAACTTATCCCCGTAAAGGAGAGGCAACCCCATGCAAGCATGCATTGGAAGATCCCCTTCATAATCTAGCAATAGGCCATCAAAAGGGTCGGGCAGTTCGCAACTTGCATCAAAACGTACCACACTTTTCGATGCACATATTTCAGCAAACCGAGGGTGCTCTTCTAGGCGAAAGCGGCGACCTAATGTGTCACGGGTTAAACCTTGTAGTGCGAGTGGAATTAAGGTGTCCCCTTGCAAGCTGAGTAGGGCGACGCAGTCACATTGAATCGCTTTACGAATGGCGTCGAGTAAGCGATTGAAGCGGTCGTGGTCGTTTTGTTCGCTGGCCAGTCCGATGGACATCTCAATAAGGGTCGAAACGGGAATATCTTGCATAACAAACTGAATGTGTGATTTTTTATCATTGTAGTGTCAAATTAACCTAATTTAAAGTTGTCAATTTGACATGGGTTGATGAATTTTCATACATGAAAACCAATAAGTTAGTGCTTTTATGAGTTGGCATTAAACATGCTATATCGCTAGGTAGAGAGTGGCACAAAGCCACCATAGATTGTCTATTCGACAACATATAATCGAGGAGAAAAATTACCATGCTCAGCAATCAACATATCGAGATTGTCAAAAGTACCATTCCTTTACTTGAAAGTGCGGGTCCGGCTTTAACTCAGCATTTCTATCAGCGAATGTTTAGCCACAATCCTGAACTGAAAGATATTTTTAATATGACGCACCAGAAAACTGGGCGTCAAAGTGTGGCTTTGTTCGAGGCCGTAGCAGCGTATGCGAAAAATATCGAAAACCTTGGTGCCCTGACTGCGGCTGTTGAACGAATCGCTCACAAACACACAAGCTTCAATATTCAGCCAGACCATTACCAAATTGTGGGCCATCACCTGATTGAAACCTTACGTGAGCTTGCCCCCGATGCATTTACAACCGAAGTGGAAGAAGCGTGGACAGCGGCTTATCTGTTTTTAGCTAAGATCTTCATTGATCGAGAAGGTGAGCTATATTTGCAACGCAAACAGGCGATTGGCGGATGGGACAATGCCCGTGAATTCGTGATTACACGCAAACAGCCTGAATCTGAATTGGTCACAAGCTTTGTGCTGGAGCCTGCGGATGGTGGGCCGGTGCTGGGTTATCAACCGGGGCAATATATTGGTATCGAGGTAAAGCCTTCGCTTGGTACTCATAAAGAGATCCGTCAATATTCGCTATCGCAAAAGCCAAATGGTCAGGATTACCGGATCTCAGTAAAACGCGAAGTCGGCGAGTACAAAGGCTTGGTGTCGAATTACTTGCATGATGAGCTTTCCGAAGGCGACAAAGTGAGTTTGTATGCGCCAGCGGGGGACTTTTTCTACGTAGAACGCAATGCGCCAGTTGTTTTGATTTCTGCCGGTGTGGGCGCAACACCGGTCCAGTCCATGCTTCAATATTTATCTGATCAAGGGAAGAAGGAAGTCAGTTACCTATATGCCTGTAACGGAGCAGAGCAGCACACGTTTGCACGGGAAACCGCAGACTTAATCGAAACAAATCACTGGAACCAATACACATGGTATCTCAATCAAGCCACTCAGTTTGAAGGCGAGATGAATATCGGTCTTGTGGCCGAGGAACTACCGCTCCATCAAGCAGATTTTTACTTATGTGGCCCCGTTGGGTTTATGGAAAGCATTGTGCGTCAACTTGAAGAGTTAGGCGTTGCGCGTGAACGTATTCACTATGAGGTGTTTGGACCGCATACCTACCTATAATCGCATACTGCTCTAGCAATCTTAAAAGGCTCCTGACAAGGAGCCTTACCATTTAAAGTAGGTTTTTATTGCTGCAAGTAGGCCGCCTTTTTTGGGGGCCTGAGGCGATGCATTTGCGCCAGTATAGAAGCTCGATAAGAACTGAGTACGGATATGCTCCGAGTCGAGTTTTGAAATCGAGGTCATCAACGTTGCGGTTTGTTGGGCATGATCATTAGCCAATGAAAAGTCCATTCGCAAATAACCTTGCATATACAGCCATACATGCGTGATAAGCAACAGTTGGTTGTAGCCTTGGTTCTCAAAGCGCTTAGCGTGCTCGTGGCCTAAGTTTTGTTCAAAAACCTGTTGCATGGCTTGAGTGGATACTTGGTTGTGTTCAAGAGCCGATTGGCTTTCAATATGCGCTTTAGTCAAAATACCAAGCAGATGATGATGTATCGGCGTCTCTGGTTTGTTTTCGATGACCTTATTAAATAGCGCCTCATTCTCGTCACAAAACGCCACCCAATGGCTTTGATGTTGGGAGATGACTTCGAGCTGCTGGATACTTACTTGTTCAAATGCTGAAGCCAGTTTACTCATTGCTTTGTAATGTCTCCCAACAAACTTCAGTTGAGCCACTTTCTGAGTCAATAAAGAGGCTTGTTCCAGTCAACATGATGGAAAGCTCCATCGTTCTGACTAAGTTGTTCGCCAGCTCTTCTATCGGTTCCCAAGGAAAGCGGACAATTTCTACGGGGTATTGTGTGACTTTATTCTTGGTTTGCTCCCACCATACGTTGGATTTGGAGTTGAAGCTGTATACCTTAACGGACTTTGCTTGGCGGCAGGCTTTTTTAATGCGATCAACAGCAGGTTCACCCACCTCTATCCATAACTCGGTTTGTCCGTCTAACGACTGACGCCAGATATCGGGTTCGTCGATGTTAGATAGGCCTTTGGTAAAGGTCAGTCCTTCTTGGGCGTTTAAGCAAAAGGCTAAAACACGCGCTATCATGCGAGGTAAGTTCTCTGATGGATGCTGCGCAATGGTCAGGTTAACCGTGTCGTAATAGTCACGATTGGTATCAGAGAGTGCAATGCGGAATTTAAATATCGTCGGTTTGAGTGCCATAGGGAGTCTCTATCCAAACAAAAAAATAGCCAGCGATTGCTGGCTATTTCTAAAAAATCTTGTTCTAAAAGAAATTATAGAACTTTGATGTTTTCAGCTTGAGGGCCTTTTTGACCTTGAGAGATAGAGAACTCTACTTTTTGGCCTTCAACTAGAGTACGGAAACCGTCGCCAGTGATTGCGCTGAAGTGAGCGAATACGTCAGGACCGTTTTCTTGTTGAATAAAACCAAAACCTTTAGTTTCGTTGAACCATTTAACTGTACCAGTAACAGTGTTAGACATTGTGTATATCCTTGGATAAAAATAAATATTACGCCTCATCGGCACGGATAGCGTGGAAAAGGAAATTGCTATTGCGTACGGCGTTTAGAAGAAATGGTATTCAACGAAACGGCGAGATAAACAAAGAACCCGTTTTCTAGCTGCCCTACAGTGTAGATGGACATTTTACTAAGTCAACGAAAATAAATCCTGTTAAGTCAGAGAAAAATAATTTCTTTCAGATATTTGCGTTAGATAACGTTTCTTAAAGTACATGATGCCTCTGTAATCTTATGGTCATCAGTGTACAATAGCCCTGTTGTGACAAGGCGTTACATATAAAAAGGTAAATTATGAGTAAAAGAAAATGTATGGTTGAGGTGGATGAACCCAATCAAGAAAAAAAATATTCGGTCGAAAGCGGAAGAGGTCAAATAAACGACAATATGCTTAAAGCTTTGGTGACCAGCAAGCTGTTTCAATCAAAAGTAGAGAAATCGAAGAAGGGAAAAGGGAGTTTTACACGCAAGATGAAGCATAAGGGCAAAGAGCCCTATTCAAAGGTAGCAACCTCGCTGTTTTTGAATAGGGCTTTTTCATATGCTTTAAATGTTAATGCTCAATTTTAGGTGAATAAATCGAGTAGGCGGTTATTTGCCCAGCCACGATTGCTGAAAACATAAAGAGCGCAGACAAACCAATACTAGGAATGGGCAATACAGATTGTTCAAACAACGATTGGCTTGCACTGACTAACACGCGGCTACCGGGAACGAGGATAATGATCCCTTGAACTATGTAGATAGCGCCTGTGAGCTCCACTTTCTTCGCTATCCATGTTCCATAGAGAGTGATCAATACCGTGGTAACCCATGTACCAACAACCCAACCACTATCAAAACCCAAATAAAAAGGCCCCCACATCCCCAATGCCGCAACCGGTAACCCAAGAAGAATATCGATAGGTCGTGCATTAAAAATGATGCTTAAAGAGACTGAAAGCAGAAACAGGCTGCAGATATGGAGCCACAACGGCACTTCATTCATGTAGTCAGACGAGGTGGCAGAGCCCCATACCGCCTCACCAATACTAAGCCCCATAACGATGCCAACAAACAACTTGATCAGCGTTAGTGCACTTTGACCAAGCAAGCTGGTTCCCGAGACCAAATCATTAAATGCAAGGCATTCAAGCGAGTTGGCGATCGACAATCCTGGAACAAATAAGATCACCGAGGCAATGCATAACGCCCAAATGGGGATCTCGTGGTTTGCGCTGGCAAAGAAAGCCACCAGAATGCCGGTAAGTAAGGCAGCTATGAATTCGACGGCAATAGAGCGTCGGCCTCGACATAGCTGCTGGCACCCCCAGACAATGAATCCAAGTAAGCAAGAGATTAAAACAGCTTCAAGCGTACTGCCAACCAACATCAGGTATGACGCAGGAATTGCCATGTTTGCAAAAGCGGTGATCCATTTCGGGTAGCGTATGGGCTCTGGAATGGGCTCACTACTCGGTTGGTTGATTCGTATGATGGTGTTTGCGAGCAAACTGAGGTTGATCGACGGCGGGCTATGACGCCGCATCACAACCGTATTATTGTCATCTGGGAATTGGTAGTTGACGGTGGTGGGGGTGGCTTGAACCATCACATCGACACCGTGTTTACGGGCGTAATACTGCGTGTATTTCTCTAATTTGTACGGTGCGCACCCGCTGCGGTGGAGTGTATCGCCAATCTCTACGATTTTACTGATGCGATATTGTGAAGTCATGGTTTGTCATTGGTTAAATTAATTAGCGCGACGTTATCAAAGTGGTTATGGGTTGGCGAGTGAGTGATGAATGAATAGTGGGAAAGGTCACGCTAGTTCGTTTATGAAGTGAAAACTTAGTTTGCGCTGTAGTCTTTTTCTGTCAGGTTTACCTTGTACGGCCGTTCGGTATCACAAAAACAATTAGATTCAGAAAAATATTTCTTGTTACAAATATGTACAAATTGCACTCGTTTTTATGCCTAATAATGGGTAAATCCTTGTGAGTTAAGAAAGTTGGTAGTAACAAACATTAACCTTTTATTTACAATAATCTTTCGGTCACTTTTTGTTCTGTTTTTGTGCAAAATTTGGGCTTGAAATCTAATTTAAAAAGACGAAAATGTATGAAAAATGAGTTTTCAAAAATGAAAGGAAGCTTTTTCTAAGTTTTAAAAGCGAGGTGTACGATGAAACTATTTCTATTGCTTATGACATCACTATCAGCTGGTGTTGCGTCTGCCGATCATCTTCATTCTTTCATGCTGGGTCTTTCAATTTCTGCATTAGCGGTTGGTAGCTGCTACTGGTTTGCGTTTCGCTCAACTCGATTCCCACAGCTCGCGCTGTTTCTTTTGATTTGTGGAATGCTATCTAAGTTGGTGATTACCGTTGCAGGCGTAAGTTGGAGTATGTCAGCTGACTTGATCACTTCACCTATCATTTTTGCGCTGTCTTACTTGTACTTCTCTATTGCAATCACTTACCTGTGGTTCAGTTACCGAGACAGCATCACTCCAAAACCTAAAAATACCGAAGCGATTGCTTAATCGCGCAGTGAATTTAAGAGAACCGGCTAACGTTAGCCGGTTTTTTTGTGCTTTGGAGCACCCCTTTGCGACAAAAATCGATTAAACGTAACGAATGGTTACAAGCCTCCTGAAAAGCTAAGCGGTTTGATTATACTCAATGAAGTTGTGTCTAACGGTAGGCGACTTATGAGAAATATGATTTTTACTCGCACATTCGTGCTGTCTTCTTTAGCTATTTCTTTTGCAGCAGTTTCTGCGCCAACAATCATTCCTGATCCTCCAGCCATTGGCGCGAAAGGTTATGTGCTGATGGATTACCATACAGGCCAAGTGTTGGTAAACAAAAACGCTGACAAAAAACTGAACCCAGCCAGCTTAACCAAATTGATGACCGCTTATGTTGCGGGGCAAGAGGTGAACAGCGGCAATATCAGCTTGGATGATAACGTGCTGATCAGCAAAAATGCATGGGCCAAAAACTTTCCAGACTCTTCCAAAATGTTTATTGAGGTGGGTAAAAAAGTTGGTTTAATGGAGCTATACCGTGGGTTGATTGTTCAGTCTGGTAATGATGCGAGTGTCGCAATTGCTGAGCATGTCGCTGGGAGTGAAGGGGCATTCGTAAGCTTAATGAACTCATGGGCTGACAAGCTTGGTTTAGCAAACAGTGCCTTTACCAATCCACATGGTCTAGATAGTGATGGCCTGTATTCCACCCCTTACGATATCGCTAAGTTAAGTCAGGCCATTATTCGAGACTTACCTGACATTTACCCTCTCTATAGTGAAACCTCTTATACCTTCAATGGGATCACTCAATACAACCGCAATGGGCTGCTACGTGACCGCAGCATGAACGTCGATGGTATGAAAACCGGCTATACCAGTGGGGCTGGATACAGTCTTGCAACTTCAGCGACCAGCGGAAACATGCGTTTGATTTCGGTCGTTATGGGATCTAGCAGTACAAAAAGTCGGGAGTCTGAGAGCAAGCAACTGCTGAGTTATGGTTTCCGTTTCTTCGAAACCATTTCGCCGACAAAAGCGGAGCAGGAGATTGCTCAAGCGCGAGTCTGGATGGGAGATAAAGACGAGTTGAGTGTCGGTGTGGCTGATGATGTCTATCTCACACTACCAAAAGGAGACGTTAAAAAGCTCAAAGCGGAAGTGGAGTACTCACAAGAATTGGTTGCTCCAATCAAGCAAGGAGATGTGTTAGGTAAAGTCATCTACAGCATTGACGATACTGAAGTCGGCTCAAAGCAGCTTGTCGCACTTGAACAAGTTGACGAAGGTGGTGTATTTAAACGATTGATCGACTGGTTCAAGCGGCTACTACTTAGCTGGTTCTAACATACACTAAAATTGAAAATATCAGAGCGGATACCCAAGGGTGTCCGCTTTTTTATCGCGGTTTGTCTCGTCCCGGAGCCCCTTGACTGTAAAGGCTCACGTCAGATGTCAGTGTGTGGCAAAACCCTAAACTAAAACTCACCGTTAGCTGACATCCCTAACCGTCATTACCTCAAAATTATGGCCATCATTGATATATGAGGGAAACGAATGGAGTTTACACAAGAAGATAGAGACGCGCTGCACCGAACTTGGATGTCTCAAAAAGCGAAAATGCGAATTACCCAAATGGAATTCGCTAAAAAGCTTGGTGTAAGCCAAATCGAGTTTTCAGAGCTATTACGTGGCTCTAAGCCACTGACCATGTCTTTTATTTCTCAGTTTTGTCGTTTACTTCATGTTGAACCACAACAATTACTGCCATCGTTAAAAGCGAGCAGTACTGGTGCGCCACGAGTCGTGTTTCTAGAAAGTCGCATGAGTGTCGATGGTGAAATCCAACGCGCTTATATTGAAGGCAACCAAGTGGTTGTTGAATACGCACACACCATTGATCCTCAAGACGCCTAAACATTAAAAGCATCAATGATTGATGCTGTAAAATAGACAACAATAATTATATGGTATAGCATTCTGGTTTGTTCGGATCAGAATGCTTTTTTATGCCATGAAAACACGATTTCTTCTTTTTCTTATCACCATGTTTCTTGTTGGATGTGCAAGTCCCATAACGCAACAGGCAACATCGTTCACTAACTACGAAGACTTTAGCGCAGGCCCTGACGGTGGTGTGGATTTGGTCTGGGCTCGGGAAGACCTTCGTGACAAGGCGCGACTCCGGGACAAAATAAAGCAATACGACTCGTTGATCATTGATCAAGTGGTGGTTGTGGCTGAAGAAGGCACCATCGACAATGACGACATTCAAGAACTTACCACATATACGGTTAACCAGCTTAAAGCCAAACTCTCAGCCTATAAACCGATCGTTACTCAACCCACAGGAAAGACATTACGTCTTAGTCTTGCGTTAAGTAATGTTGAGACACCAAATCCAATTCTTGCAGTCACCAGCAGTGTTTTGCCTGTGGGATTAGCTATTTCTACCATCTCAAAAGTCACGACTGGTGAGCATACGAATGTTGGTTCGGCAAGTTTGGAACTGTTGGTAAGCGACGCTCAAACGGGGAGTCCATTGTTTGCTGCGATTGACCGTCAGACCGGAAACAAAGATTTTTCAACGATGGTGGATGCATTAGACGATGCAAAAGATGCGATCAACTATTGGATTGAGCGTTTGGGTGTTACTCTACAAGGGTGGCAACGGCCTTAAATCATAGAGAAACGATGTTAGAAAAAGAAAACCTAATCAAGCTTGCGCGCATGCAGATGCCTTTTGGTAAATATGCAGGAAGAGTGCTGATCGACCTACCCGAAGAGTATTTACTGTGGTTCGATAAGAAAGGCTTCCCAGAAGGGGAGCTAGGTGAGCTACTTAAACTCTGCCTTGCACTAAAAATAGAAGGGCTTGATAGCGTTGTTAAGCCGTTAAAGCGAATGTAACCTGCCGCAGAAGCGTCCCATTTATAATAAAAGACTTACTATGAATTTTGATATCAATGCACTGAAACACCACCAACTGGTCGAAGATGGTCAACTAGAAGGGTGTTACATTCACCAGCCTGCCCTAGGTAGTCAGCAAGATGACAAAGCTGTTTTGGCAGAACGTCAAGCGCTAGAAAAGATGGGCTATAAGGTAGTACAAGTTCAAGCTAAAGGCGGGACAACAACGTTCGCCGAGGCGATGCAAAAGTTTGCGAAGAAGACGGGGCACCAATCCAAGTAATCAGCGACTGCAACCGACCAAAGCATCCTTAGTCTCTTCGACAACGCCATGTGTTTTCATTTAAAAGAGTCAGATCATCAGGCTGACTCTTTTTTATCCCATTCCTTGCTAGGAGTACAGCTTGCCGGCTAACCGCAGCATTGTTTTTGTTATTGAAGCGTGGAACAAGATCCATTCAATTGGCCGATTTCAACTAACCTAATAATTTTCAGTCCATTCGGGTAATAAAGGTTTGTTCATCATCCACAAATGCTACAAAACCGCCGTGATAGATAAACACCCGACCACGCCCCTCAACTAGGCAGGCAAGCTGTGGGTTCAAATCTTCTTCGTTATCTTTGCTTTGAAAAGTGCCGGTATCGGTAATTACGCCGCTGAGCGGAGGCAAATATCCGTAAGTGCGCTTGGCTTGATCAATCAGGCTCAATTCGCTAGCGCTAGAGAAGCAAGAAGGGATCGCACCAGCGTCTTCGATAAATATAGGTTTCAGTTCTTCAAAAGCGGTAATCACCAGCCAGTCGATGCCGTTGACATGATGGATAAACATAGAGTTTCTCGATAATTCTGATGCGGAGATTCTATCACTATCAAACGCATAACGTAGTAGAAATTTAGTTGCTATAGGCGGTAAGTCTGTGTCATTTACGGAGATTCACTAGACCAACTGGAAATCCGTTTTTGTCCAGAATCTTCATCCAGTTAATGTTTACCCGTGGCACTTTCTAGCGCGAAAGTGCCCCGTTCCATGTTTTAGCCGATTAAGCATCCCTTATTAAGAGCAGGGGTTATCGATACTTTTTCTCATGATGCTGGCTATAGACTGTATAATGGCTTGTTCAATTAATCGTATATCAGTAGTTAACAATGAGAATCTGTAAGTCACTTTTATTCGCGTTCATCCTATTTCTCGCTGGATGTGCTTCGGGGTCTTCAATTTTGGTGGGAGAAGTGAGAGAACCTATTGCACCAGAAAAAGTACGCCTCTATATCGAACCACCAAAATCATATGACACAATCGCTTTGGTAAATGCTTCAAGTGATGCCGGTTTAACAAAGCAAGATTCAATTGACTATGCAGTTGAAGAGCTGAAAAAACAGGCAGCGAAACTTGGAGCTAATGGGGTTTTATTGGGTGTAACAGGTAGTAACAACTCAGTAATGTTAGGAGGACAAGGCACAGACTATCAGTACTTGATACCAATTTCGGAACAAACTGTTAGTGGACAAGCGATTTATGTCGAAAAGCAATAAAGCAACCTACACCGTACCCCCTAGCCAGCGAATTTCGCGCTGGCTTATTTTTGCCCCATTATGTGTTGCCATCTATCAAGCTCTAGGTTTATCAACGCACAGTTTGACTTACTTTTCCTCATGCTATTGATGTGTTGGAGTAACATTGGTTGACTAAAATTTGTGTTTTACTTATCTGATTAGCCATTTTAAAAGTGGTATTATCAGGCTAATTAAACTAACAAAAAGAGTTGCTTAGATGAAACTTTGCGCCAGTCAGGTTATTGAACGGTATAGAATGTATGGCTTCGAATATAAAAAACTATACTCGAATAGTTCATATCTTACATTCACATTTAGTTCTGGCTACTTTCATAACGCAGAAATTGTGAAAATCGCCAACGATGCAGAAGATAAAAAGCAGATCGAGAAGAAGATCAAGAGTCTCAATGAACTCGGGGTATCTGCGAAGATAACAGAATATTCTACATTGAATGATATTGAAGAAGGCTTGTTTGAAGGCTTTTTCGATGTTGAGGCTTGGCGGAAGCGCATTGGCAGTGAATACAGAGAGTATGTTGAGTCAGTAATGTTGGCTTATCCTGACCAAGTAGAAGACTTGTCATATCACTACATTGATGCACCCTACACCATAGTCAATTCAAATAGTGATCCATCGTCGAAGATTATTGATGACATCATATCCCGTTTAAATGATGACTCAGCCCAACTGATGCTTATTGAAGCTCCCGCTGGTTTTGGTAAAACATGTACGTCCTACGAACTTATAAACACTCTTATTACAGATAAGTGCAACCCTATTCCTTTCTTTACGGAGTTTTCCCGTGACCGACAAGCGAGAATATTTAGCCATGTTTTTATACGTGAGGTTGATAGAGCATTTAGTCAAGTAAACTCCGATATTGTTGAGTATGAGCTTAAGAATGGTCGAATCGTAATGGTGCTGGATGGATTTGATGAGTTGTTGTCCGACACCCAACAATCTGAATCTAGCGAAGATTACGAGAATGCTGAACCAATGCTTGAAACCATAAGTGAATTGCTTCAAGGACAGTCAAAAATCGTAATTACATCCCGAAAGTCAGCTATGTTTGATGGTGCTACCTTTAGCGAGTGGGTTGAAAGGTTTAATGATCAGTTCAACTTTGTACGTTATAGAATTGATCGCCCTGATGTAGGAGATTGGTTGGGGTCAGAAAGACAGCGAAAAATCGAGGATGTTGGTTTAAATCTCAAAGAAGTGTCAAATCCTGTTTTGCTCTCATATCTGCGATTTGTGGGGGACGAGAAATTTCAGGAGCTTTGTGACTCACCAGATGACTTGGTGAGCCGATATTTCAATAGCATGTTAGAGCGTGAGCAAGAGCGTCAAAACCTACATATAACACCTGAGGAACAAAGTACTCTTCTAACCATGCTTGCAGAGGATATGTGCGAGCGAAACTATACGTCTGAGTCAAAAGACAAGCTAATCGAGTTTTTTAAATCAGGAAAGTGTGCTGGTATTCTTGAGAGCGCAAGGAAATCATATAAGGCCAGTGAACGTCCTTCTATCGATTCTCTTAGCAATACATTGTCAAACCATGCTTTTTTCGATCGAAGCAATCAAGGGGAAGGAAGAATTGAGTTTGTTAATGAGTTTGTATTTGGAAACTTCATTGCTGAGAGTGTATTAAGATGTGAAGATGAGTGGATGGCAAGCGATGAAAGATTTGTCGAGCCTGCTGTACTGTCATACTTACCAAGGCACGAAATCGAAAGAGCAAAACTTTGGTGTTCTTTAGCCCCGATGAGTGAGTTCTTATCTGCTTCCGATAGATTCAAATATGAATTGAGTATGCTCAATGAAATCGGTTCTGGAAACTACGATCAATGCTCAATAATGTCTCTGAATATTCAACAATACAAACTATTCGAGAAAAGCACAGTGACAGAGATTTCATTTAGTGACTGTATTTTTACTGATATCGAGTTCGTAGCGAAGAATATGCAAGATATTACTTTTATTAACTGTAAGTTCTATGGGTGTAGTATTGACGGTGAGCTTTCAAGCGCTGAATCATTCCTTTTCTTGAACTGTATTGATAATAATGACTTTATTAACGATATAGAGGGGTACAAACCGCAAGAAGATGTTGATGACCTAGATGAGTTAACTCGATTGATTTTAGAGCGATATTGGCGGATAGGATCTGCACAAATTGATAGATTGCATATCCCTATGGCGAGCATTTATAAGGTATGCCAGCAACATGGATATACAAAACGTCAAATCACGTTAGAAATTAAACGAATGAAAAGTCGTGAAATCCTAGAAGATGCAAATGATGGAGAATATATTGCAATTAACAGAAATAGCATTGTTACCATCAAAGAAATGCTAGGGAGAGTATAATGAAGAAAATGCTCCCATCTTTGATCGAGAAAGCTATCGTAGGAGATATAACGGATACATTGAATAGAATAGGAATAATGTACCGTATTTTCTCAAGAGCAAAAGATATACGCTCGTTAACAAAAAAAATACACTCCAAGCCTAAGTACTTGCAGGGTAGGGCTAAAATCCAAGATCTAATTGGTATCCGTATTGTTTTGTATTTCCCTGATGATATTGAATTAGTGCACAAAGCGATGAGTGCAACATATGTCGAAAGAAGGAAAGATGCGAGTATTGATGACCTTGATGACAATACATTTAAACCTGTTCGTTACAACTTAGTTTATGAGCTACCTAGTGAATCACATTATGAATTGGATTGTAAAAATTCACACTGTGTAGATGATACGTTTGAACTTCAAATCAGAACTGTTTTATCTGAAGGCTGGCATGAAGTGGAGCACGACCTAAGGTATAAATTTCAAGATGACTGGCGGCAAAGCTCTACTGAGTCTAGAAAACTGAACGGAGTGTACGCGTCATTGGAGACGAATGAATGGACAATGATTCGAATTCTCGAAGAGGTAGCATACAAGCACTATAAGCAAAAAAATTGGGAAGCTATGCTTCGACAAAAATTAAGGCTAAGGATTCAAGATTTTGAGCTAGGAGAGGACATAAATCAGTTGTTTCATTCGGATATAGAGTTGGCAAAAAAGTTCTTTCGTGTTGATAGAGAGGAGCTTATATCCGAACTGTACAATAAAGGGTTTGACTACCCTCTGACTCTAAAAAATCTGGTCTGGTTTGCCAATACAATATTTGTTCGGAACGAGACTATTTTGGGTAGTACTCCAGAGGAGTTTGTCGAAGAATATTCTTGATTTAACGGCAAGTTTTTAAATTACTTTTTCTAATCTTTCGAGGCTGTGTTAGTGCTATTGAACTAACCAGCTTTTGTCCAATAGTAAGTTACAGCAATAAATATAATCCCTGTTAAAGCCACTTGATAAAAAGCTTCTAAGAAAATAGATAGTGGAACTACTAAAATTCTGTACACCGCTAAAGATTCAAGGCTTAGCTGAGGTTGTTAAGCTTTTAAGGTGAATGTAGAAAGATTGTTTAAAAAGCCGACGTAAAGTCGGCTTTTTTGTATCTGTGATATTTCAAGTACAAATCTATTCATTAAATACGGGTATCAAAGCACTCGATTTGGTAGGGAGCGGGTCGTTTCATCGGTATGTTGTGAAGCCGCCATCATATTTGAATATCTGATCCTAAATAAACGGCATATTCTAAATGCTATATATTCATTTTCAGAGGATGAATACGCTTATTAAAGAAACATAGTGAGGTTTATTCTGGATCGTTCGGATATTTAGTTTTGCCCTGACTAATTATCCAAAAAGTGTCAGATTGCTAGTGAAATTGAATTTTGAAATTCATCACACTCATGGAAATAGCCTTGAATTACCATCAGCTCTCTTAGAACGATAAGCCCTAAATAATAACTATCAAAATACCCTACAAACCTATTATAAGGATACCTATCATCATGAGCGGTAAGATCATCAAGCTATCTCGAAATACAGACCTAGCGCCAATCCATTCACTCTCTACTCAAAGTGTTGCTTTCTCCCACTACAACAACATCTCGGCGCAACTGCCGCTTGACCCGAAAAGCGGTGAGCTGGTGGTAGGGGACATCAAGGCGCAAGCTAAGCAATGTTTTGAAAACATCAAATCTATCGTAGAGAGTATTGAGCACGTGATGGATGATGTGGTTAAAGTTAATGTATTCCTTAAGAACATTGATGATGCAGAAGCCGTAAACGAAGTGATGGCGATGTTCTTTACCGAATACTTCCCAACTAAAACGGTATCTGCCGTTGCTGAGCTACCAAACAATGATGCATTGATTCAGGTTGACGCTTTAATCTCTAATGGAGAAGGTACTCAACCTCAAGAACCATGTCCTTTGATTAAGCAGGCAAGAAACTGCGATAGCGTAACTAAGAGTACTACATCGACGCATTCGGTTGCATTTTCACACTACAACAACCTATCTGCGCAGTTGCCAATTGATCCTAATACAGGCGCTTTGGTTGAAGGTGGAATCAAGGCTCAAACCGCTCAATGTTTGCGCAACCTAAAGACTGTTCTAGAAAGCATTGATGTGCCATTTGATGACATTGTAAAAGTGGGCATTCAGGTAAGAAACCTTGCGGATATTGAGCTAGTGAATGAAGTGTACATGACTTTCTTCCCTGACTCGGCGATCGCTCGCAGTGTTGCGTATGTTCCAGCGCGTACAGTTACACAAGCGGCGGGCTTACCAATGAATGCACTGGTTCAAATAGATGCGGTGATTTCTCATGGCGACGGCACACCACCTCAAGAAGTGGAAGACAGACACGGGATTGTGATTCGCGCGAACAATACGGATTTAGCGCCTATTAGTGCGCTTTCCACGCAAACTGTTGCTTTCTCTCACTACAACCATATCTCAGCTCAGCTTCCTGTGGATGCACAAACAGGACAACTAGTTGAAGGGAATACTGGCGAGCAGGCTAAGCAGTGTCTAACACACATTAAGTCCATCGTTGAAAGCATTGGTCATGAAATGGATGATTTGGTGAAGGTCAATATTCAGCTAACTGACATGGCTGATCTGAATATGGTTGATGAGGTATACACGACGTTTTTCAATGGCAAACTCCCGGCAAGAACAGTGATTGGCGTTGAAAAGATACAATCAGGCGCATTGATTCAAATTGATGCGGTTGTTTCAAATGCTGAAGGCACGCCTCCAACAAAATAATAATGTTGCTGCCTTATATGCTGAACATCAGCATATAAGGCAAACTTTACCTTTCTCAAGAATATCCTCTCAATAAATAAGTTAGAACGAACGGGAGCAGGTCATTGCCTTTTGCTAAATTTGCAAAGTTACTCACGCACTTTGATCTTTCGCAGCTACCTCATTCAATCTCACAATACAGCTTGTATTGTTTCAAAAGAGTGGGATTTTCATACTGACTCTTTTTGCCTCATTATCGCTAACATCCTAGCGTTAAATAACATAAGATACACGGCCTTTACTTAGCACCGAGCCATTCACGTAATGACAGATAATACCCAGCAAGCGACGTTTGCCTACCTTGGCCTAATGCCAACCTTAATTGAGCGACTAGAAGCATTAGAATATAGTCAACCGACACCTATTCAATCTTATGTCATTCCTCATATATTGGATGGACGAGATTTGGTTGGTGGAGCCAATACCGGGTCTGGTAAAACGGCTGCTTTCTCGCTGCCAATTCTGCAAAAGATTCTTCAGCAAGATACCGCCAACTCTCGCCGTGGTAACTTTGCGTCTCACCTGATTTTAGTTCCAACTCGTGAATTGGCATCACAGGTGGCTTACAACATTAAGTCCTACTCTTACCATCTTAGAGATAAGATCAAAACGGTTGCGGTGTTTGGTGGTGTATCCGTGAACCCGCAAATGCTGGCGCTTCGTGGTGGGTGTGACATCATTGTCGCAACACCGGGTCGATTGCTTGATCTCGTCTCTAGTAATGCGATTAAGTTAGATAAGGTAGAAACACTTGTTCTTGATGAAGCCGATCGCATGTTAAGTCTCGGCTTTACGGAAGAACTGAATAAGATCCTTGCTTTGCTGCCAGAGAAGAAGCAGACCCTGCTATTTTCTGCCACCTTCCCTGATAAAGTGACCAACTTAGCTCAAAACTTACTTCAAGCGCCTATTGAAATTCAATTGCAAAGCGCTGAAGCCAGTACTTTGGTGCAGCGTGTGTTTAGCGTCAATAAAGGCCAAAAGACTGCCGTACTGGCGCACTTAATCAAGCAGCACCAGTGGCGACAGACTTTGATTTTTGTGAATGCCAAAAATGCCTGTAACCACCTAGCACAAAAACTGTCGAAACGTGGTATTACGGCCGAGGTTTTCCATGGTGATAAAGGGCAGGGTGCTCGTACTCGTGTTCTTGACGGTTTTAAATCTGGAGAGATTCAAGTCCTTATCGCTACCGATATTGCAGCGCGCGGTCTTGATATCGAAAAACTGCCGGTCGTTATCAACTTTGATCTTCCACGTAGCCCTGCTGACTATATGCATCGAATTGGACGAAGTGGTCGTGCTGGTGAAGTTGGTCTGGGATTATCTCTTATCGATTACGATGACTATCACCATTTTAAAGTGATAGAAAAGAAAAATAAGTTCCAGCTTGAGCGTGAGCAAGTTGAAGGTTTTGAAGTAGAAGACGACCAAAGTGAAGCTTACTTTTTACCGATGAAACCACGCGCAAAACCAGCTGGTACTGGTAAAAAGAAGAAAAAGCGTAATCAGTAATGTATGCAGGCCTTAAGTTGTCTAGTTAGAGAAAACGTCGGGAATAAGCTATCCAATTGGTGTGCTCACTTGCACCGTTTTCTATAAAACGTAATAGAGCCTAGCTTGATCCCTCAAGCTAGGCTCTATTGTCATCTAGGGTGTTGTCTTAGCGGCGTGGAGAGCGACCGCGAGGTGAGCGGTTTTTAAATGCAGATGCCGCTTTTGCCTGTGACTTCAAAATCGAGTCAACCGTTAGTGCCATTGGCTCTTTTGGTTTAAGACCATGGGGGAAAGTGCGTGCTCTCGGTGGCAAATTGTACTCTTCTGCACTTGCACGTGGCATACGCTTAAATCGATAAAGGTAAAAGTTTTCTAACTTCTCTCTCGCCCATTCAGTTTTCTTTAAATACTTCACACTACTCGCAATCGATGGCTTGGTATTAAAGCAATTAAAGCGCATTGCTGTATCGAGAATGTCCCAACCATAAAAATCCACCAACTCTTGCAACATAGTTTCTAGTTTTAGCCCATGTAGTGGGTTGTTTCGTTGCAGCTCGATTCTCTCTTCGTCAGTCATCATTTTAAGGGCCTTACTCAGTAAAGGATGGAGTGTAGCAAAGTATACAATGCGGAGATATCTATTGTTAGGCCGCAATGGGTTGAAAAGAAACTCTCAAAGAAAGTTGCTTTTAACGAAGTGATAGTATTTCTTCTGTTCTTAAGGTAAGCACTTCATATCCGGTTTCAGTTACCAAGATAGTGTGCTCAGACTGTGCTGATAGTTTTTTATCGCGGGTTACGACCGTCCAGCCATCCCTCTTTGTTTTTACTTTTGCCGTTCCTTGATTCACCATGGGTTCAATCGTAAAGATCATGCCTTCTTCGAGCGTTAACCCTGTATTTGGTAAGCCATAATGTAAAACTTGCGGTGATTCGTGCATTTCTCGACCAATACCATGACCACAATATTCCCGAACAATATTGTAACCATAAGACTCTGCAAACGACTGAATCGCATAACCAATATCGCCTAATTTCGCCCCGGGTTTGACTTGTTTGATCCCTTGCCACATTGCTTGATAGGTCACATCGACCAGTTGCTTGGCTAAGGGAGAGGCATCCGGCATTACATACATTTTGCTTGAATCGGCAATGAAACCATCTTTTTCCAACGTGATATCAACATTGACAATATCCGTTGGTTTGAGGATTTGGTCGACTTTAGGAATTCCATGACATATCACTTCATTTAGTGATGTGTTGAGGACGTATGGGTAACCGTACTGGCCTTTGCTTGCGGGACGCGCATTGAGTTGATTAACAATGAAATGCTCAACGTGATTGTTGATGTCCATCGTTGATATCCCAGGGCGAATATAGTCATCTAACATGTGAAAAACACGTGCAAGCAGTTTCCCTGAGTTCCGCATTAACACCACTTCATCTAAGGTTTTTATAGTTACCTTATTGCTCAAGATTATGTGCCTCTTTTGTGGTGATGTTGGTCGGTGAAACATCTGCGGATTTCATCAGGTCGGAAACGATTTCATGAAAGGAGAGTTGTGGATGCAGCTCTGCGAGCATACCGATTTTAATCCAAAACTCTGCTTGAGAATTAATGGATCGAGACATGACGGAGCTGGCTTTTCGCAGCTCTTCATGGAGGTCATCTGAAATTTTAACTATACCCATAAATTATAAATTGTATATGAAACGTATATAAATAATATGTATAATGTTTCAGTTGTCAAATGATGTAAAAAACATAAGAGTCCAAACCCGATGTTGTTGAGGCATTTGGTATGGATAACCGTTATTATTCGTTTCTGTTTCTTTGGTATTTCTTGCTATGAACAACTACTTTGAAAGCCCTTTCTCGGGCAAATCTCTTAAAGAACAAGTCACGAACCCTAATATTATTGTGGGCCGTTACAGTTATTACTCGGGTTATTACCATGGGCATGGTTTTGATGATTGCGCTCGTTATTTGTCTGATGAAAGGGATGACGTTGATAAACTGATCATTGGCAGCTTCTGCTCTATTGGTTCCGGTGCCGTCTTTATGATGGCAGGGAATCAAGGACATCGACATGACTGGGTAAGTACGTTTCCTTTCTTCTACCAGCAAGATGAGTTGTTTTCACAAGCTCGTGATGGTTTTCAGCCTGTTGGTGATACTGTGATTGGAAATGATGTGTGGATTGGTTCTGAAGCGATGATTATGCCCGGCGTTAAAGTGGGGGATGGGGCGATCATTGCAAGTCGTGCTGTAGTGACGAAAGACGTGGAACCCTATCAAGTTGTCGGGTCTAACCCTGCGAAGCATATCCGTTATCGCTTTTCACCGAAGCAAATTAACCAATTGCTGGAAATGAAATGGTGGCAGTGGTCAGATAAAGCGCTTAAAGACGCGATGCCTATATTAACCTCCGGCGATATTGAGGCCTTGTACCAATACTGGCAAGGGGTAAAGTGAAACAATACTCAAATTTGCGACGGTTGGATTTGTAATATAGGGCTAATTATATAAATACTGAGAAAGTTTATTTGCTCAGATATAATCTCGTATTATTGACTTTATCAATATTGCTAGGGAAGCAAATGAAAGCCAAGGACTTTGATAAATGGTCACTAACACGTCGTAGAGGGTTCCTCAGTTACATTCTCTCAAGGATCTTTATATTCAGTATGTTTGTGGCGGTTTTACGTATTGTTGCGTATTTTGCGCTCGGCAGTGAGATGCCCATGATCCGTTTTATCAACGAACATACGCGATTATTGGTTATGCTAACGCTTACGTTGCCACTACTGTGTTCTGGTTGCTGGCTTTTTCGAGAGTATGAATACAGAAAAGAGTTAATGCGACGACAAAGTGCGTAAGTCAATATAATAAAAAGCCCGCTTGCGACAGCGGGCTTTTTATTATCAGTGGCTCTTTCTCGGGCCGTTTTTCACCAAATCTTGGCCGGATTTGAATATTTCATCGGTCACCCAGCGAGCGAGCAACAGTTGATGCTTGTCATCTAATACGGCGACAAAATGACGACCATCAGCATTGTTGGTTGCCATCGCAACGCCAGCGACGCCTTCTAGTCCTAATCCACCGTTTTCTACGGCGACCAAGAAGCGCTCAAGTTCTTCCAGCGTTGCAATTACATTATTGGTATGGTTCATCTGTATTCACTTTACATCGTTCACTTTGATAGGGGGATTATTTCACGCTTAAGCGAAGTATCAAAGTGTTCACGTGAACTTACTTTGCATTCATAAACCATTCTGGAGGGATCCAAGTTCCTTCGATGTGTTTGTTCCCCCAACGAGAAATTGCTTGAAGGATGGGCAATGTGTCTTCACCTTTTGGCGTCAGCTGGTATTTATATCGCTTAGGTTTGGTTTGATACAGCTCTTTACGCAGCATGCCATTGAGTTCAAGCATTTTTAATCTGTCTGCGAGACGGTTTGTGGGGATCGCTTCAGGTGAATTAGCAAGCTCACTGTATGTGGTTTTACCACAGAGTAAGTCTCTTAGAATGATTAATGTCCATTTATCCCCGAAAATGTCTAAGCCATTTGCAATAGGGCAACCAGAGCGCAGAAAGTCATTGGTAGGCTTCACGGTAACCTCAATGTTGTACTGATAATGAATAATAATAAGCGACTAACTTGCGAAATTGAAGTGACAAGACTAAGCTTTAGTAACTTCAATTTTGTAAGTGACTAAACTCAATCCTAATGTGAGGTAAACAATGAAAGGGATCTCGGGAAGATGTTTATGCGGGGAAGTACGTTATACCTGCTCGAAACCTGTAGTGATGGCAGGGTATTGTCAGTGTAAAGACTGCCAGAAACTGAGTGGTACAGGGCACACTGCCAATATAGCGGTACCCAAAGGCAGTTTAAGTTTTGTTGGTGAACTCGCGTATCATCAAAAGCAAGCCGACAGTGGTAATACCATTACACGTGGTTTTTGCCCAAAGTGTGGCTCACATATCTACGCGTCAAACAACGGTATGTCAGAATTTGAGTTTATTAGGGCGGGCAGTCTGGATGATTTGGAGTTATTTAAACCGTCGATGGTGGTTTATGCATCCAGCGGAGCTTCATGGGATCACCTTTCACAGGAACTCCCTAAGTTTGACAAGATGCCCGAGCTTTAAACCTAGTTGTAAGTATGACCAAGGAGGTTACGATGAAAACCATGACATGTGTACAGCTTGGAGGAGCTTGCGATAAATCATTTAGCGCAGACACTTTCGAAGAAATTGTTGAGATGAGTAAGCAGCATGGTATGGAAATGTACCAACAACAAGATGCCAAGCATCTTGAAGCGATGGGTAAAATTCAGCAGCTCATGCAAGACCCACAAGCAATGCAAGCTTGGTTCCAGAGCAAGAAAAATGAATTTGAATCATTGGCAGACGATTAGAAATCAATAAAGCACTGATGGAAACCATCAGTGCTTTTGGCTAATTAGTCAGTGATATTCACTTTATGGCCCAAGTATTGAACATCGATCGACGCATAGCCTAAATTGACAGATTCAAATTGTTTGCTTAGCTCGCGAGCGTGTTGTGCATCTTTGGCTAAAAAAGCGACTGAATATATCGGTCTTTCAACGCCATTACTCATTTTTTGTGTGTTGATGTAGGCTGATGTCACTAGCCCTGCTTGGTTAAGGCTGATCACGCGCTGAAGATCAATACCTAATACACGATCAATTTCCAGTGGTTCAATCTCTTCTTTCCATGTAAAGGTCACGCCATAGTTGTTATACACGGGTGTATTATCCAGCCATTTTGCACCTAAGTTTTGGATTTTGTGGATTTTAACCAGCTCCTTTTCATACATCGGTAAACGATGAAGCTTTTCTGTTACTTCTTTCTCGCTATCACCAGTGATGACAAATTTAAGCAGTTGCGCCGGCTTACCATCGATATTGCTTTTGACCAAAAACATATCTTTGATCTCGCCTTTTTTGACGAGTTTGTGGAATTCATCTTTTTGTTCTGGAAGTACCTTTAAGACTTCTTCTGCATCTGTGGTGTTCCAAACTAATTCAACGCCAAAGTCGTCTGCTGTTGCGTACGCTGATGTTGCAGCAAGAGTACTGGCAAGCAAATATTGAAGTGCTTTGTTCATAGTGTTTCCTTTTCAGTGTCTGTTGTGGAGAGTTACCATCGAGAACGGTAGGTTCGGTGGCAGTTACGGCATGTTTTCTGGGCAGCTTCTAGCCCTTGTTGTGACAAGGTTTGGTTTTGATTTTGAGCGCCAAGATTGAGTTGCGTGAAGCCCAGAATCATCTGGTGGAGTAAATTGTGAAACTTTTCAGAGTCTTGCCATATTTCAATTTTTGCTTTGCTGTTGGAGTCACTCCCTGTTGGAAATAACCCGGATAAGGATTGGCTGTGTGCGACTAATTGTTCACTGGCGTTGGTGATCTCATCCCATTGCAGATCGTGATTATCGAGCAAGCTTTCCACTCGTTCACTTTGCTGCTCAATTGATTTGAAGGTTTGCTGACGTTGCTCTATTTGAGAGTCGAAGTTTTGCGCTTGGCTCCAAAGCGGAGCAAGCAGCAAAACGCCAAGAAAATACTTTTTCATTTAATCCTCGTTCTTATTGGTATCTTTTGTGAGCAGAGGTTAATTTACACAACAATAGTTGCGCACGCAACTATTGTTGTGTAAATTGATTGAGGTAATAAATAAAATGACCGATAGGTATTGAAATATGAAAGTGTGGGATTTGGCGACACGCCTTTATCATTGGCTTCAAGCTGTTTTATGCATTGCTTTGTTAGCCTCAGGGTTTTCTGGAAATGGGCCTCATGTCCAAATTGGTTTAGCCATATTTACGTTAGTCTTATGGCGACTGATCTGGGGAGTTACCGGAAGCCAAACCAGTCGATTCCGTGAATTTGTTCGTTCTCCAACCACTGTTATTCGCTATTTGCGTGGTAAAGAGTCATCGGGCGTTGGTCATAATCCCGCAGGGGGATGGATGGTTGTAATGATGATCACCGCGCTATTGTTGCAGTGTATTTCAGGGATGGCGATCGCGGGTTTTCTTGACAATATTCCAGTGATTAATGCACTCATCACAGACAGCATTTTTTCAGTGCTTGAATCTATGCATATGGCTTTGGCTCGCATAATCCCTGCTCTAGTCCTTATTCACGTTGGCGCGATACTTGTTTACAAGCTTCGTTCTAAACCACTTGTTCTGGCAATGTTTACTGGTGTACAGAATGAAGCGTCTGATCGCGAAACACTGTATTTCGCCTCGAACCTTAAGGCACTTTTCGTGCTAATGGCAGCTCTATTGGTTACTATACTTCTCGTAGCTATAGCATGAGAGAGTTAGATGAGAATTAATGAGTGTAACATTTGATAGGCAAACTAGTTTTGGATGGATGATTAATGTAATTGCAAACCAGGCATCAAAGAAGTTTGATTCTGAATTAAAAAAACATGGTCTTACAATCGCCCTATGGCCAACAATGATGTGCTTATGGGAAGAAGAGGGAGTAACACAGAAAGATATTGCTATCAAATCTAAAGTTGAAAGTTCAACGACAACCAGAACATTGGATAAACTGGAAAAACTAGGTTTAGTCATACGCCAAGATGACCCAAATAGCCGCCGTTCTTTCAGAATATTCTTGACGGATGAAGGCAAGCAATTGAAGGATGTGTTATTGCCAATCCCTGTCGCGGTAAATAAAGAACTCATGAGCTCATTGGAGCCTGATGAGCAAAAGCAAATGATCGCTCTATTGCAAAAAATGGTCGCGGCGATTTGATTGTCTGCTCAGATAAAGCTTAAAAAGCCATCACTGACTCGGTGATGGCTTTTTTGTTTGTGCGGCTGACTCTAACATGTGAAATGGATGGGCACACAGAAGGATAATGAACGAGATAAAACTGAGAATGAGGCCAGTTTTGTGTCAACGTTTAGCAAATTGATAAGGTGATCATCCTTAACGTGTTCGAAAAATGGAACTATAGAAACCAGCGGCAGTGAATCAAACAAAAAGGAACTCATATCAATGCTTAGTCCAATTAAAAATGTGGTTTTTGATGTTGGCAATGTGCTGGTGCGCTGGGCACCAGAAGAGATTGTGCGATTGACGTTTGGTAATGATGTTGATGTACAAGTAAAAGCTAAAGCGATTTTTGGTCATGAACTTTGGTTGGCGCTCAATCGTGGAGAATTTACCGAAGAAGACGTCAAAAAGCAGTATCAAATCGAGCTAGGGCTATCTGAAGATGAGTTAGACACGTTGTTTTTCTACGTTAAGGAAAGCTTAATCCCTATCTATGGTTCATTAGCGCTTTTAAGAACTCTCAAAAGTCAGGGGTATAAAGTCTATGCGTTGACCGACAACGTGCATGAAATTGTTACGTTTCTTAAGCAGCGTTATGAGTTTTGGCATGAGTTTGATGGTGCGATTGTTTCTGCTGAAGTGGGTTGTTTAAAACCGGGAAAAGAGATCTATCATCACTTACTTGCGCAATATGATCTAAACCCAGAACAAACGGTTTTTTTCGATGATATGTTGCCAAACGTTGAAGGGGCTCAACAAGTTGGTATTCATGCTATTCAGTTTTTAAATGCGCAGCAAGCGACACAAGCGTTGAACAAACTTGGCGTCACGGTTTAGCCCTGAGTGAACGTGACCCACATTAGCCATTGATACCAATAAACTTTTAAAAGTATAGCTTTCTGGTATGTTTAATTGAAACAGCAGTTTGTTCTTGTGGTTTAAGAGGTATTAATGGCGACCATTTCAGATGTGTCTCGCATGGCTGGCGTATCCAAAGCAACAGTATCACGCGTGATTAATGGCACAGGACAAGTCAAAGAGAGTACGCGTCTTTTAGTCGAATCGGTGATGAAGGAGCTGAATTACAAACCCAGCTCGGTAGCACAGGCTTTGGCGACTAGCAGTGGTAATAGCATTGGTCTGGTGCTGTCTGACTTTACGGGGAGTTATTTTGGGCTGTTGCTCAAACAAGCTTCCGAGAGTGCAGAACAAATGGGTAAACAGCTGCTGATTGCTGATGGACACAATCAAGCAGAAAGTGAGCTACATGCTGTGCATTCTCTCGTCGAGAAAAAATGCGATGTGGTTATTTTGTATAGCCGAATGCTTTCTGAAGAGCAGGTGATAGCGCTTAACCAATCTATTGATGTGCCTTTGGTTAACGTGGGTCGACGATTACCGCAGTCTGCGGGATTTTCTGTCAGTTTTGATCAACAGCATGCGGTGGCTATGGCTGTTGAACACTTGGTTTTATTGGGGCACCAATCCATCACTTATGTTGGTCCTGCGCCTAAAACACCTACATCAGTTTCTCGTTTAGCTGGGTTTCAATCGGCTATCCAGAGTTACGCTTTGCAAAAGGTATCAAGTAACCACGTGCCTTGTAATTTTGGCTTTATCGAAGGTTATGCTGCGGGTAAGGTTCTGCTCAATGAAGGCGAGTTACCTCCTGCCATTGTGACTGCGTCAGACGATATTGCAGTGGGCTGCATTAAAGCTTTCGCAGAGCAGGGCATTGTTGTCCCTGATGATGTGTCTATTGTCAGTATTGATAATGATCCGTGCAGTGCTTTTGTCACGCCATCTTTGACAACCGTGGATCTTCCGATCCAAGCTATAACCGAACGAGCAATGGAAGTTGCTCAGCAATTGATTCAGGGCCAACCTATTCCTCCAGTGGAAGTCATCCAAGGCAGCTTGGTTCCACGCGATTCTGCAAAATCAATTTCCCTTTAAATCTAACCTCAGTGCTTTGTATCTTTGCAGGGCACGTTTCTCTTTCTTCTTCGATCCTCATTCTTGTTCAACTAGACATAAATTTAATTCGCTTTGGATAAAAAGTAGACATATGTAACAAATTTTATATTCGTGTCAGTTATTTTATTCTCTCTGTTGTATATATGTAACCGGTTACTGAAACCGGTTACATTTTGGCTAAGGAAGCAGTCAAAGGAGAGACAGTATGAAAGTTTTTTTATGTTGTGCGGCCGGCATGTCTACCAGCATGCTAGTCAGTAAGATGGAACAAAGCGCGAAAGAGAAAGGGGTGGAGTGTGAAATCTCAGCCCACTCGATCGCTGAGTTTGAAGAGTGCTTAAAGTGGAGTGATGTTTGTTTGGTCGCCCCACAGGTACGATTCAAATACGAAGAATTTAAGCGTGCAGCCAATGAGCAAGGGAAGGGATGTGGGCTTATCGATATGATGAACTATGGCTTATTGAATGGTGAAGCAGTACTTGAGCAAGCGATAGCACTTTTTAATGCACACAGTACAACAACGGAGAGCTAAGCCATGGCGTTTTTCGATAAGGTATTAAGTTTTGTAGAAAATGTAGTTGCACCGGTGGCGGGTAAAATCTCTGCTCAGCGGCATGTTAATGCGATTAAAGATGGCTTTGTATCAACCATGCCATTTTTGATAGTGGGATCTTTACTTTTGGTGCTTGCGTTCCCGCCCTCTGAAGGTAATTTCTTTTTTGATGGTTGGCACGGTTTAATTGCAGCAATCGGTAAAGATAACATCATGGCACCTTTCCAACTGAGTATGGGGATCTTTGCACTTTACGCGACCTTTGGTATTGCTTTTAGCTTGGCAGAGTCATACAAACTTCGTGCAATGAACACTGGTATGTTGGCGATGTTCGCCTTTTTGCTCTCGGTTGCACCAATGGTGAATGTGGAAATTGGTGGGGTGTTACCCGGCGCGTTTTTAGGAGGCACAGGGGCATTCACGGCCATTTTATGCGGTTTATTAGTGCCAGAAATGCAGCGTTTGCTGATCAAATACAACATTCGTATCAAAATGCCGGATGCGGTACCGCCAAAGATTTCAGCATCATTCGATTTGCTGATCCCTATTGTGTTTATTTCCGTGATCATCATGTCGATCAATGTGTTCCTTGGTCAGTATGATTTGAAGATCCCAACAGCAATCATGCAGCTGTTCCAGCCTCTAGTTTTAGCTTCTGATAGCTACATTGCCTGTTTAATTGCGGTACTGATTGTCCAAATTCTTTGGTTTAGTGGTATTCATGGCGGATCGGTAGTCGGCGGTATTATTGGCCCAATGTTGTTAATAAACCTTGGCTTGAACCAAGATGCACTAGCCGCTGGTGAGCCGCTTCCTGCGATTTTCATTAACCCTGTTATGGACTTCTTCATTTTCGTCGGTGGTGCTGGTGGTACATGGGGTCTAGTGGTGTTAATGATGCGCTCAAAAGCCACTCAACTAAAAACCATCGGTAAGATGTCGATTGTTCCGGGTACATTTAACATCAATGAGCCTGTGATCTTCGGTACACCGATTGTCATGAACCCAATCTACTTCATTCCTTGGTTGCTTGCGCCAACCATCAATACATCAATCGTTTGGCTGGCGTTTAAGACAGGTTTTGTTGCCAAGATCATTGCTATCCCACCATGGACAATGCCAGCACCAATTGGCGCAATCATTGCGACCAACTCAGGTACAGCGGCACTTGTAGTATTGAGCAGTATCATTATCAGCGCATTGGTGTTCTACCCATTCTTGAAAATTCATGAGAGACAACTGCTGAAAGAAGAGAATGCAATGAATGAAGCCACTGCGACACCAACTGGTGCCACCGAAGCACAAGGAGAGTTGGCGCGATGAGTTTTGAAATTAAAGCACCCGAAGATATTACAGAAGAGTTCTTGATGATGCTGCTATGCCAAGTAGGAGAGGCACGTTCAGCTTGTATGGAAGCCATGTCTCTTGCTCGTCAGGACAAATTTCACAAGGCAAAAGAGTTACTTGCGGCGGCAGATGACGCACTGATTGCCGTACACAAGTCACAAACCTCTTTGATTGGTTTTGATGAGGGAGCAGGCAAAGTGCCGATGACCTTGATTTTGACCCACATACAAGATCACATCATGACAACCATGTTATGCCGTGAGATGGCTGAAGAGGTCATCGCTATTCATAAGAAACTGGAAAAGGTAATTCAACATGAAGAAGCGCATATTTGATTACACAGCGGAAGACCTTCGTCATGCATCGCGCAAGCAAATCGTAAACAGTATTCGCAATTCTGAAGGGCGAACACTGATGGTTGAAAATGTAGTCGCGATTACGCCACCACTCGATGTGGTTTCGGGAGCTGAAATTGCGGCGGCGTTTGGTGCTGATATGATCACGCTAAATTGTCTCGATGTGATGAAACCAGCAATTAAGATTTTGTCTGAGAACCCCGATGAAACTATGTCTGTTGCCGAAGTGAAAGCGGCCACAGGCCGGTTGATTGGGTGTAACCTCGAGCCTATCCCCGATGATGTAAAACACGTTGATGTCGGCCGGACTGTGACAAAGGAGACCGTTCAAAAAGCAGTAGAACTGGGATTGGATTATGTGATGCTGACCGGAAACCCGGGTAACTGTGTCACACAGGAAACGATCCTAGATGCGATTTCTTTAGTCCGTAGTGTGTCGCAAGAGCTGATCATCGTTGCCGGTAAAATGCATGCGGGGGGCGTCGGGAACGACTATAACCTCAGTATTGTTCCTGCCTTTGCTGAAGCGGGCGCTGACATCATGATGTTCCCAGCGCCCTATACCACTCCGGGGGTTGACCCAACATTAGCACGTGAAATGATGTCTGCAGTTCATAAAACGGGCATGCTTGGAATGTTGGCCATTGGCACTTCTCAAGAAGGTGCCGATGAATCCTATATTGAACAAGTCGCCATCGCGGCTAAGGCTGCTGGTGCGGACGTGGTGCATATTGGTGATGGTGGCTACAGTGGTATTGCACCACCAGAAAACATCATGAAGCTAGGCATTACCTTACGTGGTCGACGCCATCAATATAAGCGAATGGCCAATCGGCGATAGCGCTTCGTTTTCTCTAATTATCGGCGGGTAAACATTAAGCAGTTACCCGTCGTCAATAGCAGAGATTGATTTGCACTCATAGCAAGCAAACCCTTTGATACTAATTTTTTGCGTTAACGTTTGTTGGCGTGGCTTGCTACACCTTAAACAAAGGTATTTTCATCAATCGCTGTTATTCAATCCGTGTCTTTCTCGTATCTGTAGTTTAGATCGCGAGGGGTTTTCTCGTCTGTAATTTGCTATGGAATATACAATTATGAATAAGGTTAAATTTCCTCTTAAACTCTTAACCATTGCGTTGGCATCGCAGTTTGCATCAGCACCTTTGGTATTTGCTGACACCCCCCATCCTCAAGCCGATAAGCTCGATTTGTTATGGCAAGTGATTGACCATGATATCGGTGAAAATATATTTCTGGGTAGCCTAACAATCACAAATAATGGTAATGAAGCATTAGGTGATAAAAATTGGTCTCTGTATTTTAACTCTGTCCGTCCACCTGCATCGGTATTACCTGAAACTGACCCTAATGGGGAGAATGCTCGTCTGCAACTTGCACAACAAAATGTTTCTGTTCGAAATGCAGATACAGCAAAAAGTGGTGATTATTTTGTGCTTGAGCCTGTTGCTGGCTTTGAACCTATTTATCCGGGTGAGTCTCGTGAAATCATGATCACCGCGCAATATTGGCAAATGTTGAAAAACGACTCACCATCAGGTTTCCACATTTCGTTTGATGGTGCTGCACCACAAGCTGTGTCTGTCGATGTGTTTATGGACCCTGCGAATCCTAAACACACGCGTCAAAGCATTCATGATACGAAACCCGTCGAAACACCAGCTCTTCGTTTTGCGGGTAATAATTCTGCTCAGGTTACGTTGTCGGTTCAGCACCAAGTGGTCCCTCAATTGCAATCCGTTGAACCAACAAATGGCGCGTTCCTGACCTTACTAGGTTGGGTGGCTTCTATTCAAGCGCCTGAAAGCCTCAGCACAGAAGCGGCATATTTACAAAGTGCGCTTAAGGACTTAGTTCAAGGTGAGTTTCCTATTAATGCCGCCAATCCTGATCCCGGCCATTTGATCACATTGAAGGTCAATCCAAATCTGGATACGGATGGTGATGGTGCTGCTGATAGTGAAGGGTATAAGCTCGATGTTGACCCTTTTAAAGGCATTTCCATTGAAGGTAAGGACGCTGCGGGTGTGTTTTATGGCATTCAAACCTTACGTCAATTGATTCCCGAAGATGTTTATAAAGACTCTGTTGGTGCTAACAAGAAGCAACATGCGGTGATCCCAGCGTTTAGTGCTAAAGATGCTCCGCGTTTTGAGTACCGTGGCATGATGTTGGATGTGTCGCGTAACTTCCAAAGTAAGGAAACAGTACTGAAGCTGATTGACTTGCTTGCCTACTACAAAATCAACAAGTTTGAGATGAATGTGGCCAATGACGAAGGTTGGCGAATTGAAATTCCGGGCATTCCAGAACTGACTGAATTTGGCTCAAAACGAGGCTACGATGTCGAAGAGAAGCAAATGCTGCATACCTTTATGGGGGCCAGCAATGGTTTTGCAGCCGGTGATGGTATTGAAGGCAAGCCTGCGAATGCCACGGAAGCAAACAAAGGTGTACCGCCGCAATTCCAAGGGTTTGAAATTGCTCAGCAAAACTATCTGGGTGAAGGTTGGGGTTATTATACGGTTGAAGACTTTAAAGAAATATTGAAGTACGCCGCTGATCGCCATATTGATGTGATCTTGGAATATGATTTCCCTGCGCATGCACGAGCGGCAATTAAGGCTATGGAATATCGCTATAACAAATACAAAGACAGCGATCCGGTGGAGGCAAATCGTTATCGCTTGATTGATCCATTGAACGAATCCAAATTCTATACGCCTCAATTTTACACCGACAACATGGTTAACCCTGCGTTAGAAAGCACTTTTGCATTCTTAGAAAAGGTCATCAGTGAAACCAAGAAAATGTACGATGCGGTTCCTGAAGCCAAAATGACGCGATTGCATGGTGGTGGTGATGAACTTCCACACCTTGGACCTAATGAATGGTGGTCGAAATCACCTTTGGTTCAGGAAAACCCGGCAACAGCAGGTAAAACTGACCCAGAGTTATTCGATTACTTCTTTACTCGTTGGGCATCCATTATTCGTCAAAATGGATTCCAGATGGCAAGTTGGGGTGACGTATTAACCCATAATGGGACTGGTCAAGCGGACTACGGTGAGCTGTATCCACTATTCTGGAACAACGTATGGGGCTGGGGTAATGAGCATCAAGCGTATGTGTTTGCAAACAAAGGCTATAAGGTGGTGCTATCTCATGCAACCAACTTATATTTCGATTTAGCTTATGCCAAGCATCCGGAAGAAGTCGGTTATCATTGGGCCGGCTACACCGATACTAAGAAAGCCTTTGAGTATCGCCCATTTAATATTTATGCCAATGGTAAAACCGACAAGCTGGGTAACCCGGTTCCTTGGAATCCGAATTGGGTGAATTTAAGTGAAGAAGGGAAAAAGAATGTGGTCGGTCTGCAAGGTCAGCTATTTGCTGAAAACTTAAAGTCGCCAGAGATCATGGAATATCTTACTTTCCCTAAATTATTGGGTGTTGCTGAGCGTGCTTGGGTGACCAATATGCCAGTAGAAGACGCACCTGATGCAACAGGGAAAACCTCGATGGATCGAGCGTGGGATACCTTCACGAATACGTTGGGTCAGTATGCATTAGACAAGTTGGAATACGTCCAACCTGTTGATATTTACAACCAAATTCCAAGTCAACACGGTGTGAACTATCGAGTTCCTCTTCCTGGTGCGGTTGTAGAAGCAGGAGTGTTGAAAGTGAATAATCGATTCCCTGGCTTAGAAACCCAGTATTCGTTGGATGATGGTGAAACGTGGATTCCTTACTATGGACCTGTCGATGTCAGTCATGCCGAAAAGGTAAAAACTCGAACCATTACGGCCTCTGGTCGCAGTAGTCGAGTGGATTACGTCGCGCAATAAACACGTCTATCAGTAGGAATAAGCCAGCTTGGTTCCCCCTAGGCTGGCTTTTTTCATTTGGCACTTTCTAACCTTTTTGGGATCGGAGTATCTATCTAAAGGGTGATCTCCGTTTCAAGGTTTCGCTATCTAATGGATATAATATGACCACTCAAATATAAGTTTTAAACATGTCAGTGGTAGTTATGGAAAACAATTCTCAAGAAGAGGCTAATCGCAGGCCGCTTGCGGTTCGTGAAGTTGCATTAACCAAACGCATTGCGGTGTGGCTTAGCCAAAAAAATGTTACCCCAAATCAGATCTCTTTAATGAGTATTGTGTTTGCCGTGATTGGCTATGGGGCCGTATCAGGCTTCTATTTTTTCTCCTTTCCTTTTTTCCTTCTTCTGGCGGCACTTTGTATTCAGTTGCGGCTGCTGTGTAATTTGTTTGATGGCATGGTCGCAGTTGAAGGGGGTAAGAAAACTCCGGCAGGTGAACTGTTTAATGACGTGCCAGATCGCATCGCGGATCCGCTTTTTATCATCGCTGCTGGGCTGGCGACAGAAAGTGTGTTTGGAATGCCATTGGCTTGGAGCTGCGCACTTGTTGCGGTCTTAACCGCGTATGTTCGAGTACTGGGTGTCAGTATGGGATGCCCAGCAGATTTTCGAGGCCCAATGGCGAAGCAGCATCGTATGGCGGTGCTAACGGGGGCCTTTGTTGTCTTGTTTGTACATTATCAATTTGACCTATTACCCACCGTATTTAATTACTTGATGGATATTGCCCTTCTGGTGATGTTAATTGCAAGCGTCTATACCACATGGCGAAGACTTGCTGGTATCTATGCATTTAAAGCGGACAATTTTGCCAATGAGCAAAACGGAGAAGCAAAATGAGTCGTATTCCTTCCCATTCTCTGTACCTAATGATCGCCATTGTTGCGGCGTTATTGGTTGGTACCGCTGTTTACTTATGGCTGTCACGTACGCATCGAGAGCGAGATTACCTTGAGCTAAAACTGCGTATCCGCTCATGGTGGTGGATGGTCGGTATTGTATTCGTGGTGTTAAATTTACCACTGCAATACACTTTGTTTTTTGTCGGCTTCCTAAGCTTTATGGCATTAAAAGAGTTCTTTTCTATTGTGCCAACGCGTATGGCAGATCGCCGAGTGATTTTCTGGGCTTACTTATCCATCCCATTTCAGTACTACTGGCTATCTCTAGGTTGGTATGGAATGTTTATCATCTTCATCCCAGTGTACATGTTCTTATATCTGCCGATGGTCGCGGTGCTCATCGGCGAGACCAAGGGCTTTATTCGTTCTGCCGGTATTATCCATTGGTCGCTGATGTTAACGGTATTTTGCATCAGTCACATGGCGTATCTGTTGGTACTTCCAAGTTTGAATGAACAAGCGGGTTCGATGGGGATGCTGCTGTTTTTATTGGTATTCACTCAGCTCAATGATGTTTGTCAGTATGTGTGGGGTAAGTCTTTTGGTAAACATAAAATTGTGCCGAAAGTGAGCCCGAATAAGACTTGGGAAGGTTTTATTGGTGGCGGTGCAACCGTTATTCTTGCGTCTTATTTCGTTGCCCCTTATTTAACCCCACTTAGCTCGGAACAGGGATTAGTTGCTGGGATGATCATTGCGTTCAGTGGTTTCATTGGTGATTTGGTGATCTCGTCAGTCAAACGAGACTTAAAAATCAAAGACACCAGCCAATTTATTCCCGGTCATGGTGGCATACTCGATCGCGTGGACAGCTTGATGTTTACAGCACCACTGTTCTTCCATTACATCTACTACCTCTACTACTAAAGCAAACATGGAAAAGTTACTTAAAATATTGTTTGTCCTGCTTATCGTCAAACCATTGGTGTTTATTGGGCTAGGGCTTAACATCATTAATCGTCCGAACCTACCAAGCAAAGGACCGGTCATTGTTGCGGCAAACCACAACAGTCACCTCGATACGCTCGTATTATTGGCGCTGTTTCCAATCCGCTTGGTTGGTCGGGTTCGGCCGGTCGCCGCTGCTGATTACTTTTTAGCGAATCCGCTGATTTCTTGGATTTCTCTTAATGTGATCGGCATTATTCCCATTCGTCGCTCGCCTTCCAAAAGCCAACGTGATGCCATTTTTGATGAGTGCCATAAGGCGCTTCATAATGGTGATATTCTGATCATTTTCCCAGAAGGCAGTCGTGGTGATCCCGAAGTCATGAGTGGTCTAAAAAAGGGTATTTTCCATTTGGTGAAAGACCACGAGCAATGCCCGGTGGTTCCGATTGTTATGAGAGGGCTAGGACTTGCTCTGCCAAAAGGAACAGCGATGTTTGTACCGTTTAATTGCGATGTTGTTCTTGGCGAGCCCATTGCGCATTTTGAAGATGCGGATGAATTTGTTGAGGTGATGCAGAACCAATATCGGGAGCTAGCGGAGATGTGTATTGTTCAGGTAGCAAATGCTGACTGAGAGGGTAAGAAAGACCGGATTTAAACCAGATAAAGTAAGCTAATCGACTGAAATTTGGGGAATTGATCTTACTTTAGAGACATGAAATTCGAATTTCATTTTCTCGACAACGGATTCGGTTAAAATCTGCTCTCATACTTATTGGTCAGGGAAGTACACATGCATTCTGTTTATATTGGGGAAAAGCCAGTCAAACCTTCTAAGGTGGTTTGTGTTGGACGCAACTATCTTGAGCATATCCACGAGCTAAACAATGCAATCCCTGACGAGATGGTGGTTTTCAATAAGCCCAATACGTCGGTTACTTCCCGTCTTACTTCCTTTCATCAAGAATCATTGCACTACGAAGGCGAAATTTGTTTTGTCGTACAAAAGGGTGAGCTTAGTGCGGTTGGCCTAGGGCTGGATCTGACGAAACGTGAGTTGCAAGCAAGCTTAAAAAATAAAGGGCTTCCATGGGAGCGTGCCAAGTCGTTTGATGGCTCTGCCGTGTTCAGTCGGTTTGTGCCGATAAAAGGCCTTGCCATTGAAGAGCTGCAACTAGAACTGTTTATCAACTGTGTTCGCGTCCAGTGTGGTGGAGTAAAACAAATGATTTACTCACCGCAAGCCATTCTTTCTGAACTCAAGAGTTACACTACGTTGTTTGATGGCGACATCATTATGACAGGCACTCCGCAAGGCGTGGGGGAGGTGCATCAAGGCGATGTGTTTCTTGGGCGTTTAAAGTGCGCAGACAAGACCTTGATTGAAATTGAATGGGTTGCTGAGTAGCAAAAGTCTTTACCTTACCCTTTGGACAAGCTTTAACCTCTGGTTGTTGGATCAACCGGAGGTTTTTTTATGGGATGTTGTAATCAAGCGCCAAATGGAGGAAGTTCAAATCTAGGATTGCTGTGTAAAACCATCGCCGTGATTGGTGTGGTGTTGTTGGTACTGGTTGTGTTATTTGGCTAATGCAAACATGACAAAATTGTCATGTTAGTGAGCGGTATTTGTCAGAGCCGAAAGGGCATTATGGCCTCAACAAAACAACAGCTCTGCTAGAGGCAAATACGATGAACACACTGAAAAAACTAACACTTGTTACCACGCTCGCTGTCCTAAGTACGGGTGCATTTGCATCTCAAGGCGCTCAACTTTCAAGTGGTGGCTACATCAATCGCACGTCTTCAACGTCATTGTTTACACCGGCACAAGAGAGTAAACAAGCTGCGTTTGATAGCGCATATCAGGAACTGCAAGGCCTTCAAGCAAGCTCAACTCGTGACTTGCGCCGTGCTCTGAATATCTGGGTTACCACACCACGTGAAGCAAACAGTGTTCGCCTTAAAGATAACGCATACATTACCGTAGACGAGCGTATGAACGGCCAAGGTGAAATGGAATATGTCGGTAAAATTAATGTGACTTACCAGTACCTAGAGCGTGACGACAACAACTAAGGGTAGTCGTCGTTATACTGCTTTCATCATGTTTCATGCTCAACAATCTCAAGGAAATTACCTTTATGAGGGAGCCTTGAGATTTGTTGAGGAGATTTTATGAGTCTGAAAAAGGCTCATTTGTTATATTCAACGCCTTGTAATGACCCCATCAGATAAGAGTGGCTCGCGATGAAATTGCTGGTTATAGAAGATGAATTGAAAGCAGGGCAATACCTTCAAAAAGGTTTGTCTGAGTCTGGCTATACGGTGGATTTATCTCGTGATGGAGTGGATGGTTTATATCAAGCGACAACGCTGCCATACGATCTGATCATTCTGGATGTGATGTTGCCAAAGCTCAATGGCTGGCAGGTATTACAAACACTAAGAAGCTCAGGGATCATGGTTCCAGTGATCATGCTGACAGCAAAAGATCAAATAGAAGAGCGGGTCAAAGGATTTGATTTAGGAGCCAATGATTATTTGATCAAACCTTATGCTTTCGCAGAATTGCTTGCACGAGTGCAAAATGCATTGCGGCACACATCGGCAACATCCTCCAATATACATGAAAGCAACACGTTGCAAGTGAGTGATTTGGAACTGGATTTACTTAAACGTACGGCTAAACGTCAGGGGCAGCCAATCGCTTTGACAGCAAAAGAGTTTGCGTTACTTGAGCTATTTATGCAGAAAGAGGGTGAAGTACTGACTCGCACCTCCATTGCCTCTTTAGTTTGGGATATGAATTTTGACAGCGATACCAATGTGATCGACGTTGCTGTGAAAAGGCTGAGAGCTAAAATTGATAAGCCTTTTGACATGCCGTTGCTACACACAGTGAGAGGAATGGGGTACAAACTGGAATCACCAGTATGAAGGCATTAAAACAATCTTCGATGAAGCGTTCGTTAATGCTGATGTTTTTTGTTACCTCTGTACTGGTATTGAGTTCGATTGGTGTGGTTGCGCAATTGATGGTCAAGCAGCACTTTGTCAAAGAAGATACTCAGTTTCTTAATCAAAAGCACGATGTGTTAGTGGAACTGATGAAACAGCCAGTGAATACACGCCAAACGATGTTTGAACTGTTCGTGAAAAACAACGTAGTGATCTGGCTGGTGGATAATGAAGGATTGATATACCAAAACTCCACTGCATTGGTGTCAGACGCACTTCTGAATGATGCTCGCCGTGTTAACGATTGGAGCTATGAAGGGGTCACTTATCGTACCAAGCTGTATACATTGGATGACCCAAAATACAAAAAAGCCCTGCTTGGTTTGTCGATTGATCATCATCTTGAATTTTATCGTAGCCTTAAACGAATTTTGCTCACACTCATGTCGGCAGCAAGCCTCTTTATTGCATTCGCTTGTTACGCCATTGTTCGTCGAGGGTTTAAACCCATGTCGACATTACAGTCTCATTTGGCCGAAATTAATACGGAAAACATGGATAACCGGCTAGAAGACCACTCCTTGCCTGAAGAGCTTCAACAGCTTGTTATGAGCCACAACCAAATGCTCGATCGGTTAGAACAAGGGTTTCAGCGGCTAAGTGACTTCTCTTCTGACATTGCTCACGAACTGAAAACCCCTTTGGCGAACATCACCACGCAATCGCAAGTGATTCTATCTCGAGAGCGCTCTGTCGCAGAGTATCAAGATGCGTTGTGCTCAAACCTTGAAGAAATTGAACGTCTAAGTAAAACCATTAATGACACACTTTATCTAGCAAAATCAGAAAACCGGCTGTTAAGTAAACAAGAACAGGTGTTTGAGCTCGGAGAGCTGATGGCACAAAGTGCCAGCTATTACGGCATTATGGCAGAAGAAGAGGCGATCCAAATTGAAGTTATCGGCCAAGCATGGGTGACGGCGGATAAAGCGATGATGGCTCGGGTAATCAATAATTTACTCTCAAACGCCATCCGTCACGCCGCACAAAGCAGTACTGTTTTTGTTAGTGTTGTAGAGTCTTCTGATGGGGTGATGTTGTCTTTTATCAACCAAGGCGAGACGATCAGCTCTGATGATCTCCCTTACATCTTTAATCGCTTTTATCGTGCTGATAAATCACGGCAACACAGTGGTAGCGTAGGGGCTGGGCTAGGTTTAGCAATTGTGCGCTCCATTGTAGAAGCGCATCAAGGCTGGATACGCGTGGACTCAAAAGAGGGCATCACCGAGTTTAAGCTCTGGTTGCCTACCAAAGCTTAAAGATAAGAAATGCCGTCATACTGATGAGGGTAGTAAGCAACACATTTTTGGTTTTCCACGCAATCACCGCCGCAAGTATTGCTCCAAGCAGGTAAGGGTTATTCGGGCTAAGCCAAAGTTCGTTGTCGTGTGGTAGAAACACAATCGGAGCCCAAATTGCTGTTAGAACGGCAGGGCCAGAATAGCTTAGCAGTCGTTGCGCCTGAGGATTGAGTTTGAGCGGCAGCTTCGGTTCCAAAAAGAGGTAGCGACTGAGAAAGACCAAAGCCGTCATGGCGAGGATGGATAGCATGATCATGGCTGACCTCCTTTCATGGTTTCGATAAAGTAGCCAGCGAACATGCCACCAAGGGCGGCAAACATCAGTCCTGACTCGATCTTAAGGTAAGCGCAGATCACAGAGATCAATAGAGCGACTATCACTGAAACTAAAACCGCACTGTTTTTGATGGTGGGGATGACAATGGCAATAAACGTTGCGGCGACAGCAAATTCCAACCCTAGTTCGTTCATCGCGGGGATGTAACTTCCAGCGATGATCCCGACTAAAGTAGCTAAGTTCCAGCATAAATAAAAACTCAGCCCTGCACCAAGGGCATACCAGCGGTTAAATTGCTTTTCTGACTGTTGACCACAAATGGCAAACAGTTCATCAGTGAGTAAAAAACCTAAAGTTAAGCGCCACTTCAAAGGGAGTGGACTAATGGTCTTGCGCATTGAAATGCTGTAGAGCAAATGACGAGATGTAATAAAAAAGGTTGCGATAAGCATCGTGGTGATACTGGCACCAGCTTTGAGCATACCAGTAGCAACCAGTTGCGCTGAGCCTGCAAACAGAATGGCTGAAAGCGCTTGGCTCTCAAATGGATTTAATCCCGCATCTATCGCAAACGAGCCAGCTAACAATCCCCAAGGAATAACCGCAATACTCAGAGGAAGCATAGCTATCGTGCCTTGCCAGAACAATTGCTTACGTCCGATGTATGGTGAAGAAATAGTCATGGTATCCATAGTATTTAGATGATGTTGTTGTGTTTCGCTACAGCATGGCAAAACGTGATAGTTACCGCTTGTATAAAATTGCTTAGGCCAGACATTAAAGTGACTGGCGGTACTGTTTCGGTGTGACGCCCATAGCGCGTTTGAAGTGTCGGTGAAAATGGCTTTGATCGTGAAAGCCAGATTCCTGAGCGACATCAGAGATCTTCTTACCACTCTTTAATAATTGTTTTGAAAAACGCAGCCGTGCCTGAATTTGATAGGCGTGCGGCGGTAAGCCAAACTCTTTTTGAAAGGTTCGAACCAAATAATACGGGCTAAGCCCAGCTAACTGGCTGAGTTCTTCCAAAGAGATGTCGGCCTGTGGAAAGTCATCAAGGAATTCTTTTACCAGCAGCAGTTGACGCTGGCCATTGTTTTTCGGTTGATAGTGCTGACGACGCTTGCCATGACGGCTGATAAGCTTGACTAAGGTTCCATACACCAAGGTTTCCCGGAGTAAGCGATTGTCAGAATGTTTTAGAGTATGAAAAACCAGCCTAAGCTGCTGGGCAAGCTCTGGGTCATATACGACTGGTTCTGGAAAATACGGGATACCAAGATCGGACCCTAAGCCTTCAGTAAGCGCTTGGAACTGCGCCGGTAGTGGGTACATGGCTCTGTATTCCCAACCACCTTCGGTTGCGGTTTGACCATTATGCACTTCATCAGCATTAACCAGAATAATACTGTCTTGCGGGGCTATGTGATTGCCACCTGTGCGATAAAATCGTTGTGCGCCTTTGTCAATGACACCAATGGTATAGCCTTCATGACTATGACGGGAAAAGTTCTGATGGGTGTACTTGGCATCGAGCAACTCAAGGCCACCAAACTCTTGCGCGATCTGGAAGCTGGCAGATTCTTTCGGATTGGAGGTTTTGCTCATGGTTACGCCTGATATCCCTTGGTTTTGACAGTCTAGAGTAACCTGATGTAAAGATTTTGTACAAAATTGCGCTTTCTACAAAATAAAGTTTATAGAAAGCGCATGAGTGATTACAGACGTGAATTTGCTAGGCCCAAACCAAAACTAATAAACAGGGCACTACTGATGTAATTTAGCCATTTACTGGTTTTTGGCGTGGTCAGGAATGATTTCACTCGCGTCGCGAAGATGATCAGAAAGATAAACCAGCTTGCCACGATGACGGCTTGCAGTGCACCAAGCACTAAGCTCTGTTGCAGTAAATGCTCCGGGGGCACAAATTGCGGAAAGATCGAGAGGTAAAACAGTACGATCTTTGGGTTGAGCAAATTCGTTAATAACCCCTTGCGAAAGCTTTCACCGAGTTTACGCTGACGGACGTCAGGGGTAGGCTGGAACTGGGTTGTGGATAGTCGAAAGCCAGAGCGTAAATTAGTGATACCTAACCAAATCAGATAAAGCACTCCCACCCATTTAAAGATAGAAAAAGCCATTGTCGACTGGGCAAGTAGTAGGCTTAGTCCTTTCGCAGAGATAAAAGCATGAACAAGGAAGCCAACTGCCACACCAACAATATTCGCCAGTGCTTGAGATCGACCTTGAGTCAGTGCGGTAAAAAGGATCAATAGTGCATTAGGGCCAGGGATCACCGCCAAAAAGAAGACGATGCTGCCAAAGGCTAGCAGAGTGTCGATAGTCATAAAAAACTCCAATAAGAAACCGACGCGTAAAACACGCGCATGTTGTTATAGCGAGAAGCGTTATTTCTTATTGCGCTGGTGGGCAGCGGTTACAACACGTGCACATAACTTTTTCCTATCGTAGAGACAATCTCAATATACGCCACTTATGTCATGATGCAATGATTTATAAAATTTATGTTAAGTTATCCTCTGGTTTTGTTGGAAATGGTGGCAACTTAATGAAATTACTAGATCTTAGTTGTTAATTTTGTGTATTTGTTTTTTATTGGTAGGTATTGCTGGATTGGGTGTTTTTGTTGATATAAAATCTCGCATCTTTTTATTCCAATAAATTATAACAATGATCGATATCTCTATTCTTCCGGTCTATTTAACCGCTGTCATCGCGCTGCTGTTACTCCCTGGGCCTGACATGTTACTGATCGCGAGCTCAAGCATGAGTTATGGCCGTCGCGTCGGGATTTTTGCCAGCTTAGGTAATGCCACTTCTGGTGTGATCTTAACTCTCCTTGCTGCGCTTGGTGTATCCGCACTGATTGCAATGAGCCCATTAGCCTTAAAAGCACTGCATTTATTAGGTGGTGCCTACTTATTAAAAATGGGATGGGATTGTTTACGTGCCACGGCGGCGGAAACCCCTGAGCTTGGTTCTGAGGGGAAAATGGCGACCACATTTTACCAGCGAGCGTTGGTCAGTAATCTATTGAACCCTAAAGCTCTGGTATTTTTTGTGATGTTTTTACCCCAGTTTGTTTCGGGCAACATTACGGCAACGTCTGGTGAACAGATGCTTGCCTTGGGGCTGCTCCTTAATATGCTTGGTTTGGCGTTTAACCTAGTATTAGTTGCGCTAGTGGGTACGCTTGGTAAACCGTTACTAGAAAATGCACGTTTTCGTACCTATCAGCATAAATTTATGGGGGCCATTTTTATTTTACTGGCGCTCTGGATGCTCAGTTCATTTGCCAGCTAACCATAGGGTCTGTTGATCTTTCGAGATGATTTTTGCAGCAATTTGTGGGTTCTTTATACAAGGCAGAGCTTATTCGGTGTAATCGCTCTACATCAATGAGTGATAACGCAGTAGAAATAAGCCACAAATGCTGCCCAAAGGGTTCGTTTCTATGCCTTTTACTCTTTGTTGCAAGGTATTTGCTTAGAATGACTAGGCGTCACACCTTGCGTCGCGATTAAAAGTCATAGAATTCGAACAAAATTTAACCGCGAAAGATCGACAGACCCTAGCTAAAGGCCAACATTGTTTGGCCTTTTTTGTGTGCTATTTTCGCTGAACATACCCACATATTGGCTCTAGCTCACTTTTCCTGTCTTTGAGATATTGAGCTTGGTCGATATTGTTTATACCCTCAACAGGAACTGACTCTCACCCCGAGCATAAGGAATTGATATGGCTATTCATTTTTTGGTCAACCCACCTAAAAACATCAAAGATACGATCTACAACGGTCTTAAAGCGTTTAACATGCGTCATTTCCCTGATGAAGATATTGAAAGCATTGCGTGTATAGCAACGGATGACAATGGTGACACCATCGGAGGCCTAACTGGGGAAGTCTTCACCAATACATTATTTGTCGAATTTTTCTGGATTGATGAGTCTGCGCGTCAATCTGGCTTAGGTCGTCAGATCATGCAGCACGTAGAACAAGAGGCGAAGGCTAAAGGGGTAACGCATTTGTACCTTGATACCTACACATTTCAGGCGCGTGATTTTTACCTCAAGCTGGGCTTTGAAGAAGTGGGGCGCTATACCGGATTTCCTACGAAAGGCATCGATAAAATCTTCTTACAAAAGGCGTTGTGATGATCGCAAGTAACCTCTTTTTTGGTTACTTGCGCATAACTATAGAGTGGAAAACTTATAGGTAGGTGCCCCGAATTGGGTAATTGTTTTCTGGATTACGGATAAATTCTAATCCAGCCAATAGCGTGGCTAAATCTGGCCTCACAAATGGGCCATTTGAAATATCGATAACTTGCACTTGGCCCTTGTCGTTCACCACAAAGATCCCCGGTTCAGAGAAAGGATGGTCAGTCTCTTGTTCAGAACGTGGGGATGAAATATAAAGCCCTAGCGTCTTCATTTGCTCAATACTAAGCCCATACGCAATCGGAAAATTGACAGACAGCTTCTCCATGTGCGCAGCAACTTGGGCTTGGCTATCGGCTGATACCGCAACGATATCAATACCGAGTTTGAGAAACCGTTCTTTCAATTCCTGTAGTTCATTCAAATAACGAGTGCAAAGTGGGCAATGCTTGCCGCGGTAGACAACCACTAGGCGCCAATCTGCTGGTTGAGATGGTGAGCCAAGCTCAATGTCGTCACCTTGAAAGGTCGGAAGAGTGATTGATGGGAAAAGGCCACCGGCCTCAAATTTGTTTGTTGTCATTATTGAATCCTCAAGAGTACAACCCGAACTACTTATGTTGATGGGAATTAAGTTGTAGTTGATTAAGACCTTGGTTAGCCAGAAAAGTATTCGCGAACCTTGTGCTGAGCAGTTGTAGCTTGGAATGGATATTAGAGGTAAATAAAAACGACGAAAACTGAGCAAAAACGACTAGTACCTATGCGTTTTTGGAATAACTGGCAAGATCATCAAGCAATTTAATTGAGAACACGCCGCTCAAAGGGTGTTGTTTGGTTGATTTTCTATCGTAAAAGGTGCCTAATCTGGGCTTATTTTCATGAAACTTTGCATCGATTTTACTTTTGTTTATGGGCAATTGTATTATCGTCGGCGCGTCCATTATTGAAAGTGACACATTAACCTCTATGAAATTTGTCGACAGAGAAAAATCAGCACGATTGAGCCTTGCATTAGTTTGTTGGGTTGTGTTGTTGTGTCTGGGGCAAAATGCCGGAGCAGTTAGTGCCTGTGAGCTTAAATACCAAACTATTCAGAATGTTGCTCAGGGTTCCGTCCAGAAAGCAAATAGTGACCAAGATGGTGTGAGTAAAAAGTGCGATCTTTCAGAGCACCTGATTCAGGTACAGCAGCATCACCTTGATGATGTTGTTGTCACTGGCTTTATATTTGCGTTTGTACTTATCGCATGGTTACTCACGTACTATGTCTCTTTTCAACGTTTTACAGAGCCAATTCCCTACAAAGGCCGGCTTCATCTCACTTTCTGTGTCTTTAGAGAATAACAACAAAGCCACTGTTCGAAAGAGCAGTGATTAGCCCTGTTTGTTATTTTTGGAGTACATATGACTCATTTATTTAAATCTCTGCGTGGTACGACGCGCATTGTTCTTGCTCTCGTCCTTACATTCTATTCATTCGTGAGTATGGCCGATGTGGTTTCAACCGGATGGCTGAGCCAACCTGAGCACCCGCCGGTCAAGACGCGTTTTGTTCTTACTGGACAGGTCGATAGCAGTAAAAAAACCGTTGAAGGCTTTTTGGAAGTTGAGTTGACGGGTGACTGGAAAACCTATTGGCGTTCGCCAGGAGAAGGAGGGATCGCACCCTCAATAGACTGGAAAAATTCACGCAATTTTACAGCCGCGAAATGGCACTGGCCATTTCCACGACGCTTTGAATTGCTAGGAATTGAAACCGTTGGCTATAAAGGGGATACCGTATTCCCAATGACGTTACAGGTGGAAGATTTTTCACAGCCTGTGGTGTTGGATGCGACGCTGACCTTATCGACCTGTACAACGGTCTGTGTACTGACAGATTATCCTATCAAGCTTGAGTTTACGCCAAACCAGCTGACGCTCTCTGGCAAGGAAGTGCATTTACATGCACAAGCGATGAGCCGTGTTCCTCAAGCATCGCCAAATATCAAGACCTCAGCGGCAGTGTGGGAGCCATCGACAAAGCAAATTCAACTCGTGGCTGAGCGCGCTACAGGATGGACGAATCCGGAAATATTGGTGGATGGGGACAGTGAAAAACTGTTGGATTATCACTTTTCTAAGCCAGAAATACAGTTAGATGGTCAAAAACTGATAGCCACACTCACCGTGGACAGTTGGTTGGGAGATCCTGAGCTTGATAACGAGCAGCTCAATATGACCATCAAAGATGATAACTTCCTGGCAGAACAAAAAATTTCAGTGAGCAGTGGGGTGATTGTACCAAGGCTGTCGGGTGAAGATTCTTTGGCTTCGATGTTTCTCATTGCACTACTGGGCGGATTGATCCTCAATGTGATGCCCTGTGTCCTGCCTGTACTTGGCATGAAGTTGAGTGGCGTTATTTCTGCTCAGGGCTTAGCTCGCAAGCAGATTCGATGGCAGTTCCTTGCTTCATCAGCAGGTATTGTGACCTCATTTTGGTTACTTGCGCTGTTCTTAGTTTTGTTAAAATTCTCTGGCGGGATGGTCGGGTGGGGCATTCAATTCCAAAGCCCTTGGTTTATTGGCGTTATGGTCGCGATCACTGCGCTATTTGGTGCCAACATGCTCGGACTGTTTGAGATCCGCCTTTCATCCAATGCAAATACGTGGATGGCAGCGAAAGGGGACAGCTCTTACCTTGGTCACTTTACTCAGGGAATGTTTGCAACACTGTTGGCAACACCATGTTCGGCGCCCTTTTTAGGTACGGCGGTTGCATTCGCTTTGGGCGCTGATTCAGTCACAATTTTTGTGATTTTTACAGCGTTAGCGTTGGGGATGTCAATGCCTTGGTTATTGGTTGCTGCAATTCCATCGATTGCAAAGCTACTGCCCAAACCAGGAAACTGGATGAACAAAGTGAAGTGGTTGTTTGGTGGCATGATGCTACTCACAAGTCTCTGGTTGTTGTCATTACTTGCGAATCATCTGCCGGTCTTCTGGGTTGTTGTCATTGCCGCAAGCTTGTTCATCTGGATGCTGCTTAGATCTCAACGAGTGTATGGCAACAAAGTCATGGCGGTAGCGGGTGGTAGCGCGTTGTTGCTGACGGTGGGTGGTTTACTTTTGGGGAGCTTTACGGCTCAACATTGGGTGACACCACTCCCGCAAGAACCAGCATGGCAGCCACTGTCTAACGAAATAATTACAAAGTCTGTGGAACAAGGTAAGACTGTGTTTGTCAATGTAACAGCGGATTGGTGTGTTACCTGTAAAGCCAATAAGATTGGCGTATTACTGCAAAACCCCGTGTACGACGCATTGAATCACCAAAATGTCGTGCCGATTGAAGCTGATTGGACACACCCAGAAGGTAAAGTGACAGATTTTCTTCAATCTCACGGTCGTTATGGTGTGCCCTTTAACATTGTCTATGGACCGAATGCGCCACAGGGGATTCCATTGCCTGTCATTTTGAGTGAGGAATCGGTTATGGATGCGCTAAGCCGAGCAGGAGGATAGCTTAGATGAAACGAAAAACAGCGACGCGCTGGCTAAAGGAAATTGCGGTGTGGGGGCTGTTTGCTTTAGTGATTTCTGTGGCAGTGGATTGGTATCGAGGACAAGATTTACCTTCCCAAACCGCGCCACCCCTTGCTGGCCATACTCAATATGAGTTGTCAGCAGACTTATTATCAATGAGTCATGAGCGTCCGGTTATTGTGTACTTTTGGGCGACGTGGTGTGGGGCATGCAGATTCGTTAGCCCAACCGTGAACTGGTTAAGTCAGCATTATTCGGTGATTGGTGTATCCCTTTCATCGGGCGAAGACCAGCGTGTGAATCGGTATTTAACAGTGAAAGAGTATCAGTTTGCCAATATTAATGATCGTGATGGTGAACATGCGAGAAATTGGCAGATTGGTGTTACTCCAACCATTTTTATCGTCAAAAATGGCGAGATCAAATCAGTAACGACCGGAGTGACGACTCCTATCGGACTGCTGGCTCGTCTTTGGTTAAGTTAATTGGAACTTATTATGAAACGTATTTTTATCTTATTGCTGTCTGTGACGGCGTTGTTTAGTACAGGTGCATTTGCACAAAATGATACAGACCAGAAAATTGAGCAGATCGTCACCATGTTAAAAGAAAACCCAGACGTGATTGATGGGTTATATGAAAGCTTGGCGATGTACATCAAACAGACTCAACAATTTGAAATGTTGCTTAAAAGCAGCCAGTCGTACATCAACGATGCATCTCATCCAACCTTGGGTGATGCCAATCCAAAACTCACTATCGTGAATATGACGGACTTCAGTTGCCCTTACTGTAAAAAACTCGATCCAGTGTTAGAACGTATTGTAAAAGACGTGAAGGGTGTGAAAGTGGTGAACTTATTGGTACCACTGAAAGAGCAGGGGAGCGATATCAGTTCAGCAAGTTATGCACTTAATGTTTGGAAGCATGATAAAGCGGCTTACGCAAAAGTATCTGAGTTATTGCTGAAAAAACCGGGTGCGCATAACAGCGCGTCATTGAAGAAAATCGCGAAAGCAACTGGCACCGAGCAATACTTGAAAGTTGAAGATGAGAGCGAATCTGTGGTTAAGCGAAACTACGGACTCTTTAGTGCGTTTGGCATGCGTGGAACACCGGCAATGATCATCGGAGATCAAGTACTGCCTGGTTATGTTCCTTACGAACAGCTGGTTGAAGTGGTGAAAAGTAAACTGGAACAAAGCTAATCATACTTCTCTAATCACTTTGTAGTGAGCAGAGAAACGAATTGTGTTGACTACTGATAAGCTAGGGCATTGCTATGCCCTAGCTTATTTTTTAGTAAAATGCGCGTTTCAATGCCATTTCAAGGCCGCGAACTTCTGCTAAACCTTTTAAGCGACCGATGGCTGAATAGCCTGGGTTGGTCTTCTTCTTCAAATCATCCAGCATTTGGTGACCATGGTCAGGACGCATAGGAATTAAACGGTGATCGCCTGCGTCTGCACGGCGCTTTTCTTCATCCAAAATTGCCATCACCACGTTGTACATGTCCACATCGCCATCAAGATGTGCGGCTTCATGGAACGTCATCGGGTTGCTTTCTTCACGTTTGGTTGAACGCAAGTGGGTGAAATAAATTCGCTCGCCATGCTTTTTGATCATCTTGACGAGATCATTATCACCGCGGACGCCGTAAGAGCCAGTACACATGGTTAAACCGTTCATTTTGCTTGGCACTTTTTCGGTCAACCAATCAATGTCTTCGATGGTTGAAACAATGCGTGGCAAGCCAAGTATGGGGCGAGGAGGATCATCTGGGTGTACGGCTAGCTTCAAACCATTTGCTTCGCACACTGGCATCAGTTCCGCGAGGAAATAAGCCATATGTTCACGTAGCTTGTCTTTGCTGATCTCTGCATAACGGTCTAGCTGGGCTTGGAGCTCTGCTAACGTGTAACCTTCTTCTGCGCCCGGTAGCCCCGCAATAATATTGCTGGTGAGTTGCTGAATTTGCGCTGCAGTCATGTTGTTGAAATATGCTAATGCCTGTGTTTGTTCTGCTTCGGTGTAATCCGCTGTTGCGCCCGGGCGCTTAAGGATGTGTAACTCAAAGGCAGCGAAGGCAATTTGGTCAAATCGCAATGCTTTCGAACCGTCTGGCAGTTCAAATTCAAGATCGGTACGTGTCCAGTCTAAAACTGGCATAAAGTTATAGCAGACCGTATCAATGCCGCATTCGGCAAGGTTACGCAGTGTTTGTTTGTAGTTATCAATCCATTGCTGGAAGTGGCCAGTCTGAGTTTTGATTTCCTCGTGAACGGGGACACTTTCAACCACTGACCACGTTAAGCCTTTCTCTTCAATGATCGCTTTTCGTTTTAAAATCTCTTCTTTTGACCACACCTCACCATTAGGAATATGGTGTAAGGCATTCACGATACCAGTTGCGCCAGCTTGACGAATATCGTCTAGCGACACAGGATCATTTGGGCCGTACCAACGCCAAGTTTGTTCCATGACACTCACCTTAATTGAGGCGCACTCAACCTGCTCAGCTTTCTCAAGCTAAGTACGCACCAGTTGTTTTAATATGCAATTACTGCAGTGTAGTTGCGCTGACTAAATAGCACCGACCGAAGTCGGCTATGAGGCTAGCTGTGTTCTACGCCCTGAAGTACCACGGGGTTGGAACTAAACAGATAGCCATCAAAATCTGGGTCATCGATGTCTGACAATGCCAATAGGCGTTGTTTGACGTTTTCAAGGTGTTGCCACATGGCATTTTTTGCAGCGATTGGATCTTTACGCTGCAATGCGGCGAGGATTTTGGCGTGATCGTCTAACCACTCTTTACGGTAGTCTTGACCCGAGATGTGGGAATGAAGCTTTTTCCACATCGGGCTGCTCTCGCGTCGTGCCCAAGATTGCTTCAGCATGTCCACCAACACGGAGTTTTGGGTTGCCTCTGCAATGCACAGATGAAACCTCTCATCACCGTTGTAATCTGCGGTGCCATGAGCCAGTTCATCGCGTTCTAGCTCAAGGGCTGCTCGCATTTTTACGATGTCGCTTGGAGTCACTTGCATCGCCGCAAACTCAGCAATGTTGCTTTCAAGTAGCTGACGCGCTTGGAGCATTTCGAACGGTCCAGCATCATCACTGATCACGTTCTCACGGGAGTTCGGTTGAGATGGAATATTGATCACGTATACGCCAGATCCCTTTTTTACTTCGACAAGGTTTTCCAGCTCCAGCATGATGATTGCCTCACGCACCACTGTGCGGCTCACGTCAAGACGCTCTGAGATATCGCGCTCTGGTGGGAGTCTGTCACCAACCTGATATTGGCCGCTGATTAGCTCTTGTCTAAGGACTAAACCGATCTCTTGATACGGTCTTTTCGGTTCAAAAGGCATCATGCTGATATTGTCACTATATTCCATCTAACTTCTCACGCCATCATAACGACCAATAGAAATTGGTCAACCTCTATGTTCCACTTCGTGGTAACACCTTGTTTTCGATGGTTTATTACTATGTATCCTATGAATTATTGAACTGCTTTGATTTCTTTAATGAGTTCATTTAATTCAGGTTTTGTTTTCTCTATATCGGCATACATTGGTTGAACTGCTTCAACGAAAGCCGCTTTATTTGGTTCAACAAACGTTACCCCCATTTTCTCTGCTTTTTCTCGCTCTTTCGCTTCCGATTCAGCCCATAGCTTCTTCATGTATTCCGAAGAGTCTGCTGCGGCTTTCATCAGTGCTTTTTGCTGCTCTGGTGTTAGCTTGTCATACGTCTTAGTAGAGATAACCAATACGTCTGGCACCATGGTGTGCTCATCCAAGCTGAAGTATTTTGCGACTTCGCTATGACGGCTCAAGCTAAATGATGGGATGTTGTTTTCCGCAGCATCGACCACGCCTTGTTGTAGTGCAGTGTATAGCTCGCCATATGCGAGTGGCGTTGGGTTTCCGCCAAGTGCTTTAACCATCGCAATAGCTGAAGGGCTTGGCTGTACACGCACTTTTAAGCCTTTGAGATCTGCTGGTGTATTGATGGGTTTGTTGGTGTAAAAACTACGTGCACCAGCGTCATAGTAAGTCACACCAATAAAGCCGCTATCTGCAGAAGAGTTGAGGATTTCACGACCGACTTCGCCGTCTGTCACTTTGTAGTAGTGGTCTTTGTCACGGAATAGATAAGGCATGTTGAACGCCGAATATGCCGGAGAGAATGCTTCCAATTCTGCCGCGTTGCTCTTCACCATATCTAATGCGCCATTTTGCATCAGCTCCATTGACTCGCGCTGTGTGCCTAATTGTGCGTCTGGGTAAATCCGGATGCGCACTTCTCCATCAGTCATTTCACGAACTTCTTTCGCCATAAAGTCCATCGCTTTATGTACTGCATGGTCGCGTGGATGGTTATGGCTTAGCTTTAAGGTAGTCGCAGCATAAGCAGAAGCAGTGGCGCCAACGGTCATAGCAACAACGACTGCTGCGTTTAAAAGAGTCTTACGCGTCTTCATTCTTCTGTTCTCCTTGGATTGGTTGTCCAATATGTAGGGTAGTATTATTTTTCTTTCGAAATATTTTGTTTTCAGGCCATTGTTGGCGATAAAAAAACCAATTGTCAAAATTAAAAATTAAATTGATTGACCAAAATCACAGTAAAATAGCCAAATTTGGTCAACCAATTCATTTGTGAACCTGCTCACGTGACAACCAAAGCGGCTAACTTATAATCGACTCAGAAAGATTAGCGTATATTGCGACTCTGCATAAAAACACCTATGAATATTGGCATGCCAATTTTGCGAGATACGCATTTATTTACTTTGAAAGGAAATAAAAATGAATAAATTGGTCAACTGCATCAACAGGGGATTGGCCGCTTTTACCATCTCCTTATCGACCTTCCTCGTTTTTTGCGTGATCTGGCAGGTGCTCTCTCGCTACGTGATTGGAAAACCAAGCACGGTAACTGATGAGTTGGCTCGTTATCTTTTTATGTGGGTAGCGCTTATTGGTGCAGCTTATACCACTGGTCTAAAACGCCACCTTGCGATCGATTTGCTGACGATGAAACTGCAAGGAAAACGCAAGCTTATCAATGAAATCGTTATCCAAATTGCCATTGCACTGTTCTCTTATGTGGTTTTGGTTCATGGCGGTACGCAACTGGCTCTGAAAACGCTGGCGACAGGCCAAGTCACACCAGCACTTGGTTTGGAAATGGGCTATATCTATTTCTGCCTACCTATTAGTGGTGCATTGATGATCTTCTACTCGGTGCTATTTGCTGTCGACCGCATCAAACAACTGACGTCTGGTGAAGCCCTACTCACCGACACCCAACTTGACCAATAGAGGGTTCCACAATGGAATGGCAATTAATTCTTACGTTGTTCGGTAGTTTCGCAGTTCTACTTGCGATTGGTGTGCCGGTCTCTTTTGCAATCGGCTTGTCGTCATTAGCGACTATTTTGATGAGCTTACCGTTAGAGCCTGCCATCGCCGTTGTGGCGCAGCGTATGGCAGCAGGCCTTGATAACTTTGCTCTATTGGCAATCCCGTTCTTTATCTTGGCGGGCAACATCATGAACCAAGGTGGTATCGCACTGCGCCTTATTAACTTTGCAAAAGTGTTAGGCGGTCGTCTTCCTGGTTCTCTAGCGCACGTAAACGTGATGGCGAACATGATGTTTGGTTCTATTTCTGGATCGGCAGTAGCCTCAGCGGCTGCCGTGGGTGGCACCATGTCACCACTACAAAAAAGAGACGGTTATGACGAGAATTACTCAGCAGCAGTCAACATTACTTCTTGTCCATCTGGTTTGTTGATCCCACCAAGCAACACACTGATTGTATTTTCGCTTGTCTCTGGTGGTACTTCTATCGCGGCGCTGTTCCTAGCGGGTTACATTCCTGGCATCTTGATGGGGCTTAGCATCATGATCGTAGCGGGTATTATCGCCAAACGCCGTGGTTATCCGGTGGCAGCGCGTCCTTCACTAGCGATGATTTGGGATACTTTTTTGAAAGCGGCTCCTTCATTAGCGCTGATAGTAATCATCATGGGTGGCATCATCGGTGGCGTATTCACCGCTACGGAGGCATCCGCCATTGCGGTGATGTATACCTTTACCTTAGCAGTATTGATATATCGTGAAGTGAAGTGGCGTGATCTGCCGAAGATCATCTTAGAATCTGCGGTAACCACATCCATCGTATTGCTACTGGTTGGCGCATCAATGGGCATGTCTTGGGCTATGGCGAACGCTGATATTCCTTACATGATTGCAGATGCCCTACTTGCTATCTCTGACAACCCAATGATGATTCTCTTGATCATCAACGTCATTCTGCTGATTGTCGGTATCTTCATGGACATGACACCAGCGGTCCTGATCTTTACGCCTATCTTCCTGCCAATCGCACTGGATATGGGTATTGATCCTGTACACTTCGGCATCATGATGACCTTCAACTTGGCTATCGGTATCTGTACCCCACCAGTAGGTAGCGCGTTGTTCATCGGTTGTTCTGTGGCAAACGTTGCCATCGACAAAGTGATTAAACCTCTACTTCCATTCTACGTTGCACTGATTGCAGCACTAATGGCGGTGACTTTTATTCCTCAGCTAAGTCTGTTCCTACCTAACCTTGTTCTTGGCTACTAATAATTCGTAAGATAAACCATCCCGCAGGTTCGCCTGCGGGAAAAGGAATACCACAATGAAGACTATTTCGAATTCCACTCTGAATGACAACGTTCTGCTTCCGGACTACGACCGCTCAACGCTTAAAAGCCGTATTGTTCACCTTGGTTTCGGTGCTTTCCACCGCGCGCACCAAGCCTTATTCACCAATGAGATGCTGAGCAAAACGGGTTCTGATTGGGGCATTTGCGAAATCAACCTATTTGGCAGTGAAGACTTAATTCAATCGCTGCGTGCGCAAGATCACCTCTACACAGTGGCAGAAAAAGGCGCAGAATCGAATGAGCTAAAGGTGATTGGTTCAGTCACCGAGTCACTGCATCCAAAACTAGACAGCATTCAAGCGGTGCTAGAAAAAATGGCAGAGCCACAAGTGGCGATCGTTTCAATGACGATTACCGAGAAAGGCTACTGCGCTGACCCTGCAACGGGCACGCTTGATAAAAACAACCCGCTAGTCATTGCTGACCTTGCCAACCCAACGGAGCCAAAATCAGCACTGGGTTACATCGTGCAAGCGCTTAAGATGCGTCGTGAACGCGGTCTGACGCCATTTACCGTGATGTCTTGCGATAACGTGCAAGAGAACGGTCACGTAGCAAAAGCAGCGGTTCTTGAGTTCGCTCAACTGCTCGACCCAGAATTGCGCGACTGGATTGAAACCAACGTTACCTTCCCTTGCACCATGGTTGACCGCATTGTGCCAGCAGCAACCGAAGAGACACTGACCGAAATCGCTGAGCTACTTGGCTGTGAAGATCCATGTGGCATCGCTTGTGAACCATTCCGCCAATGGGTTATCGAGGATAACTTCGTGGCTGGTCGTCCTGATTGGAACGTGGCTGGCGCAGAATTTGTTGCCGACGTTGTGCCTTACGAAGAAATGAAGCTGCGCATGCTAAATGGTAGCCATTCGTTCCTAGCCTACCTAGGTTACCTTGGCGGTTACGCGCACATCTCTGACACCATGACAGATAAAGGCTACCGTAAAGCGGCATTCGACATGATGATGCAAGCGCAAGCTCCTTCGCTGACCATGCCAGAAGGCACTGATTTAGAAGGCTACGCTAAGCTGCTTATCGAGCGCTTCACTAACCCAAGCTTGAAACACAAAACATGGCAAATCGCGATGGATGGCAGCCAGAAGATCCCACAACGCATGGGTGGCAGCTTACGATTCCATCTTGCTCAAGGTTCTAATTTCTCATGGTTGGCAACAGCGATTGCAGGTTGGATGCGCTACGTATCCGGCGTGGACGAGCAAGGCAACGACATTGATGTCCGCGATCCAATGGCAGAGACACTACGTCAGATTTGCGACCAACACGGCTTGAACGTTTCTGTTGTGCCTGCGTTGCTCGCGGTTGAAGCCATCTTCCCTGCAGAGCTTGGTCAAAACCCACAAGTGATTGATGCGGTGAGCAGTGCTTACCAATCTCTAATCGATAACGGTGCTCGTGCCACTGTCGCTGCGTTGTAATAGGAGCTAACGATGAAGAATTTCTTGTGTGAAGACTTTTTACTCTCAAACGAAACTGCACGTCGCTTGTACCATGAGCATGCGTTCCACCAGCCAATTTATGATTACCACTGCCACCTAAACCCAGCGGAAGTGGCGCAAAATCGTCAGTTCGATAACCTAGGTCAAATCTGGCTTGAAGGCGATCACTACAAATGGCGTGGCATGCGCTCGGCAGGTATTGAAGAGCGTTTGATTACGGGTGATGCGAGCGATTACGACAAATACATGGCGTGGGCGAAGACGGTTCCTCAAACCCTTGGCAACCCGCTTTACCACTGGACGCACTTAGAACTGCGTCGCCCATTCGGCATTACCAATACGCTGTTTAGCCCAGACACTGCTGAACAAATTTGGCACCAATGCAATGAGCGACTGGCGACACCTGAGTTCACGGCTCGCGGCATCATGCAGCAAATGAACGTCGTCATGGCGGGCACGACCGATGACCCTATTGATTCACTAGAGCACCATAAAGCGATCGCAGAAGACGACACCTTTAACGTTAAAGTGCTGCCGAGTTGGCGTCCGGATAAAGCGTTCAAGATTGAATTGGACGTGTTTACGGATTACATGCACAAACTGGGCGAAGTAGCAGACATTGAGATCCGCCGCTTTGATGATTTATTGAGTGCGCTTGATAAACGTTTGGCACACTTCGATGCACATGGCTGTCGTGCGGCAGACCACGGCATTGAGATTGTCCGTTACGCGCCAATTCCAAGCGAAGCTGATTTAGATGCGTTGCTGGCTCGTCGTTTGAGTGGCGAAGTATTGTCTGAGCTTGAATGTGCGCAGTTCTCTACCGCGGTTCAAGTTTGGCTCGGTAAACGCTACGCGCAATTGGGTTGGGTAATGCAGCTACATATTGGCGCACAGCGCAACAACAGCACACGCATGTTCCAACTACTAGGTGCTGATGCTGGCTTTGACTCGATTGGCGATCGCCCATTTGCTTTTGAACTAGCACATCTACTGGATGAAATGGACCAAACCAACGAGCTGCCTCGCACCATTCTTTACTGTTTGAACCCTCGTGATAATGAAATGATGGCGACCATGATTGGTAACTTCCAAGGTGGCGGCATCGCGGGCAAAGTACAGTTTGGCTCAGGTTGGTGGTTCAACGATCAGAAAGACGGCATGCAACGCCAAATGGAACAGCTTTCTCAACTTGGTTTGCTCAGCCAATTCGTCGGCATGTTAACGGACTCGCGCAGCTTCTTGTCTTACACCCGCCACGAATACTTCCGCCGCATCCTGTGTGACATGGTCGGTCGTTGGGCAGAGAACGGCGAAGTTCCAAATGACCTATCGTTGCTTGGTCCTATGGTCGAAGACATCTGTTTTGGTAACGCAAAACGCTATTTTGAAGAGAGGGCGTAACCAATGAAGCACATCGCCATTATTGGTGAATGTATGATTGAGCTGAATGGCAAACCGTTCGGCTCAATGCATCAAACATTTGGTGGGGATACGCTCAACGCTGCGGTTTATTTGAGCCGCGGCTGCGAAGCCAATAGCAAACCTGATGAAGTTAAAGTCTCTTACGTTACGGCGCTTGGCAATGACCCAATCAGTACGGGTATGCTGACTCGCTGGGAAGACGAAGGTGTCTCAACAGACTTAGTACTACGCGATGAGACTCGAACGCCGGGTTTGTACCTGATTCAGCTTGATGATCAAGGAGAGCGTACGTTCCTATATTGGCGCAATCAATCAGCCGCACGTTACCTACTTCAACATCCAAACTTTGGAATGGTTAAACAAGCATTAACTCGTGTAGATGCAGTGTTTCTCAGCGGTATCTCTTTAGCCATCTTGCCAGAAGAAGATCGAATTTCACTGCTCAACTTATTGGTCGAACTTAAAGCCCAAGGCGTTGAAATCGCGTTTGATAGTAACTTCCGCCCAGCGCTATGGCCTCAAGACGATAATCAAACCGTCAAAAACGTGTACCAAGCCATGTATCAACTGACGGACATTGCCTTAGTGACTTTTGATGATGAACAATTGATCTGGGGTGACGAAGCACCAGAGCAAACCATTGAACGCCTTACCTCTCTTGGCGTGGTCAAATGCATCGTCAAGCTCGGCGCAGATGGCTGCTTGGTTCAAGACTCAACAAATCAGGGTTCGAGCGCGGCTCTGGCTCCACAAGCCGTGCCAACCCAACCTATCGCTCAAGTGGTGGACACCACATCGGCGGGCGACTCATTCAATGGTGGCTTTTTATCGGCTTACCTTGCTGGCGCCGATCTCGCGACTTCATGTCAAAGAGGCAACGCACTGGCAGGTGCTGTGATTCAACATTGCGGTGCCATCATTCCCAAAGCATTCACACAACCGGCGCTTGGCGTCGTTTAAGGAACACTCATGTCTAGCATTAAAGAACAATTGAAAGCTCTGAAAGTCATCCCTGTTATCGCCATTGATAAAGCAGAAGACATTATCCCATTGGGTAAAGTACTGGCAGAAAACGGACTACCAGCGGCTGAAATCACCTTCCGCTCAGCAGCGGCTGCAGAAGCGATTCGTCTACTGCGTGAAACCCAGCCAGACATGCTGATTGGCGCAGGTACGGTATTGAACCGCGAGCAAGCAATTGCTGCAAAAGAAGTAGGCGCAACCTTTATCGTATCGCCTGGCTTTAACCCAAATACCGTTAAAGCGTGCCAAGAAATCGGGATTGATATCGTACCGGGTGTGAACAACCCAAGCACAGTTGAAGCCGCACTGGAAATGGGATTAACCACCTTGAAGTTCTTCCCTGCGGAAGCCTCTGGCGGCATCAACATGGTGAAATCACTGCTTGCGCCATACACCGACATCGAACTGATGCCTACTGGTGGCATTAACCCTGCGAACATCAAAGATTACTTAGCTATCCCACGCGTATTGGCATGTGGTGGTACGTGGATGGTAGACAAGAAACTGATCGAAGCGGGCAACTGGGAAGAGCTTGCACGCCTAACTCGCGAAGCGGTTGCTTTGGTCAATGATTAAAGCGCCATATAAAAACACAAAAGCCCCCGCATTCGCGGGGCTTTTTTAATTGTAGAATTACAGCGAAGCCTGATGCGCTTCGATGAGCGTATCCATCGCCTTTTGAGCTCGTTGTTGTGCTTGTTCAAAGCTGTCTTGAGTTTCAAAGCTTTCTACGACTTCGTAGTAACACTTGAGTTTTGGCTCAGTGCCAGAAGGACGAACGATCACGCGCGCGCCGCCTTCAAGGTGGTAGATGAGTACATCACTGGCAGGTAGGTTGATTGCCTCGGTATCGCCACCACTGACAAAACGCAAAGATGTTTTAAGATCTTCAATAACTTTCACTTTGCGCCCTGCAATTTCTTGTGGTGGTGAAGCGCGCAGTTTGTCACCAACTGGTGGAGCCGATGGATCCAGCGCCATGCTAAGTTGGGTATTAATATACATACCATGCTCACGGTAAAGCGCTTCGAGTTGATCCCAAATGGTTTTGCCTTGGCTATAGAGCTCTGCCGCTAATTGAGCGAATGCGACCATTGCAGACAAGCCATCTTTGTCCCACACAGCATTGCCTACGGTGTAACCCAACGCTTCTTCATAGGCAAATAGGAACGATTTGGACTCGTCTTGCTGCTGCATAGCGATGTTGGTTAACCATTTAAATCCCGTTAGGGTCTGGTAGTAATGAGCACCATGAGACTGAGCAATTTTGTTGAGTAGGCTCGAAGAGACAATGGTATTACCAACCAACTGTTCATTTGGACGAGTGCGATTGAGTAAGTAATGCCCAAATAAGCAACCGACTTGGTCACCTGTCAGCATTTGGTATTTGCCATCAGGTTTACGAACGGCAACCGCGAACCGGTCTGCATCAGGATCATTGGCGCAAGCCAGTTGAGCTTCAACGGAATCTGCGAGGCTGATAACCATGTCCATGGCGCCCGCTTCCTCCGGGTTAGGGAAGTTAACCGTAGGGAAACTTCCATCTGGCTCTCTTTGCTCTGCCACGCTTATGACGTTGTTAAATCCAGAATCTTTTAAAAGCGTTTCAGCCATCTCAGCTCCCACACCGTGCATGGCAGTATAGGCAATTGTGATAGACAACGGATCAGTATGGTTGGTTAATAATGGGCTGGCATTAATGGTTTGGCGATACGTTTCGTAATAGTCATCTTTAAGCCAAACCAGAAGATCATGAGCCTGCGCATCATCCAGTGACATCAATGGGATAGGTTTAGTTGCAGCGAGGTCAATTTCTGCTGCGATACCGGAATCATGTGGCGGAATGATCTGCGCACCATTTTCCCAGTACACTTTAAAGCCATTGTATTCTGGTGGGTTGTGACTTGCGGTGACTACCACAGCGGCTGCTGCATTGAAATGTTTCACACCAAAAGCAGCAACTGGAGTCGGGGCGACTTTATGAGTGAGATAAACTTTGATGCCAAGTGCGGTTAACACCGCCGCAGTATCATGAGCGAATTGCTCGGAATCTGGACGGCCATCGTAACCAATGACCACTCCGCGTTGGCATGCATTGTCGACATTGTCGATCAAGTAGTGGCCAAGACCCGTTGCGGTTTCTTGTATCACCAAGCGGTTCATTCGGTTAGGGCCGCAACCAACTTTACCGCGCAAGCCTGCTGTACCAAATTCCAGTCGAGTCGAAAATCGGTCGTCTAATTCTTCGTGCATTTTCTCATCGATAAGGTATTGCAGTTCTTCGCGTGTTCTTGGGTCAGGGTCCCTTTGAAACCAATGAGTTACTTGTTCCATCATAGTGATAACCTTTGTTCATTTGATAGGTTTATTCTAAATGATATTAATTATCATTGCTGATAGCGCAATCGCTAAAATTCACCAAACTCTTTAAATTTTGGCAGCTAATTGGCCTGTAAGTCCAGTTAAGGACAGGCACGCTGTGAATTATGGCCGGAAAGAGGTGACTAATACGGCTTCGCTCTCTGTTGTTTGAGATCGGATCTTCACGGTTTAGTCTTTGTACTTTCTTGCACATTCAATCATCGTCAACTAGTTTCTATTAACATAAATATAACAAATTGTGTCGAATTTGCTGTTTATACAGACTTTTTCTCAACCTTTCATGGTAGGACTTTTTTAGCCTTTGAATGAGTAAAGCACTCAAAGTAAGTGCAATGCACAGAGGAGAAATCTTTTGAAAAGATTACTGATCAATCTGTGGCTGTTGACTGATTTGATGTTCGTAGGATATTCCGCACCTGCGATTTCTGCCGAGCAGTCTCTGAATATGACCAGAGGTGTGACCGCTATCAGTAATGAGGTTTATGACCTGCATATGCTGATTTTCTATATCTGCTGCGCGATTGCGTTTGTGGTTTTTGGTGCCATGTTTTATTCCATTTGGCGTCACCGGAAATCAAAAGGCGCAGTGGCCGCGCATTTTCATGAGAGCACCAAAGTCGAAATCATCTGGACGGTAATTCCCATCATTATTTTGGTTGCCATGGCGATTCCGGCAACTAAAACATTGGTCGCGATGGAAGATGCGTCCCAGTCTGACCTCACGGTTAAAGTGACGGGTTCACAATGGAAATGGCATTACAGTTACTTCGAAGAAGACGTTGAGTTTTTTAGCCTATTGGCAACCTCACAAAAGCAGATTGATGGCATAGAAGAGAAGGGTGCGCATTACTTACTCGAAGTGGATAACCCGCTAGTGTTACCGATCAATCGTAAAGTTCGATTTCTTTTTACCTCTGATGACGTTATCCATTCTTGGTGGGTACCGGATTTTGCGGTTAAAAAGGACACCATCCCCGGTTTTATTAATGAAGCTTGGACCCGTATCGATAAACCCGGTGTGTATCGAGGGCAGTGTGCCGAGCTATGTGGGCGAGCCCACGGTTTTATGCCGATAGTGGTTCATGCTATGGAAGAAGCGCAGTACGACGATTGGTTAGCAAACAAAAAAGCTGAGCTTGAGCAAGCGAAACAACAAGCGGCAGCTGCACTCACGGCAAGCTTGTCAATGGAAGAGCTGATGGCGCAAGGCGAGAAAGTTTATGTCGATCGTTGTGCGGTGTGTCATCAGGTCAGTGGTTTGGGTATTCCCGGAGCTTTTCCTGCTATTAAAGGCAGCCCAATTGCAACGGGAGAGGTGGCAAAACATATCGATATTGTCGTAAACGGCAAAGCAGGTACGGCCATGCAAGCATTTGCTAATCAACTGACGGAACAAGAAATCGCTGCTGTGGTGACTTATCAACGGAATGCGTTTGGCAACGAGAGTGGTGACACAGTACAAGCTTCAGATATCAATGCATTCAAAGTGCAAGGGCAAGCGTCCAAGGAGGGAGAATGAAAACGTCTAAACCTCACCATGTGAAATCTTCACCAGCGACCGATGCCGAGATGAGTAGCGCACAGTCTGCCACTGTGGCTGAAGAGCATGATCATCATGATGCGCCCAGTGGGATATTTCGCTGGCTCTATTCCACCAACCACAAAGACATCGGGACACTTTACCTATGGTTTAGCTTCATCATGTTTTTAGTGGGTGGAGCGATGGCGATGATCATCCGTGCGGAGCTTTTTCAGCCCGGATTGCAGTTGGTTGAGCCGCAGCTTTTTAACCAGATGACCACAGTACACGGTTTGATCATGGTATTTGGCGCGGTAATGCCTGCCTTTACTGGGCTAGCAAACTGGATGATACCGATGATGATCGGTGCGCCTGATATGGCGTTACCAAGGATGAACAATCTCAGCTTCTGGATTTTACCATTTGCATTTTTAATCTTATTGGCGTCTCTGTTTACGGAAGGGGGCGGCCCCGATTTTGGCTGGACATTTTATGCGCCGCTCTCGACAACTTACGGGCCGGACAGTACCGCATTGTTTGTTTTCTCTGTGCATATTATGGGGATCAGCTCCATCATGGGGGCGATTAATGTGATCGTTACCATCGTCAACATGCGAGCGCCAGGCATGACTTGGTTCAAGATGCCACTGTTTGTCTGGACTTGGCTCATCACCGCCTTTTTACTTATCGCAGTTATGCCTGTGTTGGCGGGCGCTGTCACGATGATCTTGACTGACAAGTATTTTGGAACCAGCTTTTTTGATGCAGCTGGCGGTGGTGATCCGGTTATGTTCCAACATATTTTCTGGTTCTTTGGTCACCCGGAAGTGTACATCATGATCCTCCCTTCCTTTGGCATTATCTCTGCGATTGTGCCGGCCTTCAGCGGTAAGAAATTGTTTGGTTATCACTCGATGGTGTATGCGACCTGCAGTATTGCGCTATTGTCATTCTTAGTTTGGGCACACCATATGTTTACCACCGGCATGCCTGTGTTTGCTGAGCTGTTTTTTATGTATTGCACCATGCTAATTGCTGTGCCAACAGGGGTGAAAGTATTTAACTGGGTAGCAACCATGTGGCGCGGGGCATTAACGTTTGAGACGCCGATGCTGTTTGCCATTGCCTTCATTATTCTTTTCACCATCGGTGGTTTCTCTGGTTTGATGCTGGCGATTGCACCGGCTGATTTCCAATACCATGACACTTATTTTGTGGTGGCTCACTTCCATTATGTGTTGGTATCTGGAGCGGTCTTTTCAATTATGGCAGCGGCTTACTATTGGTTACCGAAGTGGACTGGGCACATGTACGATCATCGGTTGAGCTTGTGGCATTTCTGGTGCTCTGTGATCTCCGTTAATGTGTTGTTCTTCCCAATGCACTTTCTGGGGCTTGCTGGTATGCCGCGACGAATTCCAGATTACGCGATTCAGTTTGCTGATGTTAACCAGATTGTTTCTATTGGCGGTTTTGCCTTTGGTTTGTCTCAGCTGATTTTCCTTTGGTTGGTGATCAAATGCATTAAGGGCGGTGAAAAAGCGCAAGCCAAACCATGGGAGAGAGCTGAGGGACTGGAATGGACCGTACCAAGCCCAGCACCGCACCATACCTTCACCACGCCACCTAAATTGCATGATGAGTGAGGTGGGGTATGAGTGGGCAAAGCAGTGCAAATAACACTTTGACGTTGAAGCTTGTTGCCGCGGTGATTGCGATGTTTGGCTTTGGTTTTGCACTGGTGCCCCTTTACGATGTGATGTGCGATGCGCTGGGAATAAACGGCAAAACCAATACAGAATCCGCGATACAACCACAAGGCATGGTACCAGACACATCACGCACGGTACGCGTTGAGTTTATGACGCATCAAAATGCTGAGATGCCATGGGAGTTTGCACCCAAACAAACGTGGATGGATGTGCATCCGGGGCAAGTGATCCAAACGGCCTATTTTGCCAAAAACCAATCCGATCGAGACATCATTGGGCAGGCCGTACCTTCTGTATCGCCGGGAATGGGAGCATCTTACTTCAACAAAATTGAATGTTTCTGTTTCAACCATCAGCCATTAAAGAGCTTACAAAGTACGGAAATGGCACTGATTTTTTATATCGAACCTGATATTCCAGACGCGATACATACCCTGACGTTGTCTTACACTTTATATGACATTACAGACAAGGTAGAGAAGCCTGTGGAATTAGCTCAGGCTGCTAAATCGATAACGGATGATCGCTTAACGCAAGGAGCGAAGCCATGAGTTCAAAACGTCCTTCTTATTATGTTCCACCACAAAGTAGCTGGCCTATTGTTGGTGCTGTGGCCTTATTTCTGGTTGCCGTTGGGGCGGGTTTGACGGTCCAGAATATGGGAAACGATGGTGCTGGCGGGGTGTTTGGTAAGGTTATTTTGGTCTCGGGGTTTGTCTTCTTGCTTTATATGTTTGCAGGTTGGTTTAGCAATGTGATTACCGAGTCGATGTCGGGTTTATATTCTGATCAGATCAATCGGTCATTTCGTCAGGGCATGAGTTGGTTTATTTTCTCTGAAATCATGTTTTTTGGTGCTTTCTTTGGTGCGTTGTTCTACGCACGAATGATTGCGGTGCCTTGGCTGGGAGGGGATAGCAACAATGCGATGACACACAGTGTGCTTTGGCCGACGTTTGAAGCCATGTGGCCACTCACAACAACACCGGATGGCGGAACCACTCAAGCAATGGGTTGGCAAGGGATCCCATTGGTGAATACCATTATTCTTCTAACCTCTTCGGTGACGTTGCATTTAGCGCATACCAGTTTGGAAAAAAACAAGCGAATGGCGCTCATTGTTTGGCTGGAGATCACGATCGTTCTTGCCGGATTTTTCCTATACTACCAAGGGGTTGAGTACGCTCACGCGTATAAAGATTTGGATTTGACGTTGCAGTCGGGGATCTACGGTAACACCTTCTTCATGCTAACGGGTTTCCACGGTATGCATGTGTTATTAGGGACGATTATTCTCACAGTTCTGTTATTTCGGATTGCGAAAGACCATTTCTCACCTAAAGACCATTTCGCTTTTCAGGCGGGAAGCTGGTATTGGCATTTTGTTGATGTGGTCTGGCTATGTTTGTTTGTTTTCGTCTACGTCTTGTAACAACACCAGCCTAATATGGCCGTGTATTAGGCTCAATGAAACCACTGAGTAACGCCACAATTAAGAGGACAACCGCCAAAGCTGACAACGTAACCCTGCGACCCAAAAAGTGGCTCATCGATCTATCTTCTTCAGAGTCAGAATCGGAGCCTTTGACCATTGCAAACATCGCTCTAGCGAGGTTAAAGATGATAAACAGCAATAGTAGAACCAGCAGCGTTTTAAATATGAATACCATTAGCCACTCCCTCAGTCGTTTGGTACATACGGTGTCATTTTGGTTATGTTTGTTATTAACTGTGGGTGCGTTTTCAGTATTGGTCAAATTGGGTTTTTGGCAGCTTTCAAGGGCCGATGAAAAACAGGCAATGGAAGCACAATTGCTTGCGCGCTCTCAACAACCAGCTATCTCTTTCCAACAGCTTGCTCAGCAAAGAAATACGTCACTGACAGGAGTCAAAGTCAGGGCTACGTTACGCCCTGTTGCTGATAAATATGTGTTGCTGGATAACCAGACTTACCAAGGTGATGTCGGCTATTTGGCTTATCAGTTGGTGCAAAGCAAAGAAGGGATTTACTTTCTATTAGAGCGCGGATTTGTTCCAGCGGCGGATACGCGTAATCAACTTCCTGAAGTGGCGTGGTTGGCTCAAAGCACTCCCTTAACGGGACGCTTATATCAGCGTTTAGAGAACCCGTTAAGCCATCAACTGTATCTTGAACCAGGCATTCCACACCGTATTCAAAACCTTAACTTTGCAGAACTTGGGCATTTTTGGGGCGTTGATTTGGCGCCATTTGCTTTTCAACCAGTACAAACAGAATGGCCGTACCCACAGCCATGGAAACCGGTACCGCTTGGCTCGCAGAAGCATCTTGGGTACGCCTTTCAATGGTTTTCAATGGCGTTTGCATTGTTTGTGCTGAGTTTGTGGATACTCATTCGGGCATGCAAGCAAGGAGAGAAAAATGAATAATCCGGTATTTAGGGGGAGAATCATTTTATTGGCGCTTATCTTGATGTTTGCGCTGCCAGCCATCATTGCCAAAACGGTGTTGTCTAATCACTGGTATAACTCTGGTGTCACAAATAAAGGTGTACTGCTTGATCCCAAAATTGATTTTGATGGACTAGGCTTAAAGAATCCATACCAGAATAGCCAATGGCAGTTGGGATATTTCGTGCCAGAACAATGCGATACGCTATGTATTGAACAAATACATTTGTTAGGTCAAAGCCATGTCGCATTAGGAAAATATCAAGGTCGAGTGGCTCCTGTCGTATGGGTTAGTGAACGCAGTGACAAGAATGTGCTGCAACAACATGCGTTTCAGGTGGTGATGGTAAACAACGAGTTCAGTAAAGTGATTTCGCCTTATGACTTTGTCATAGTGGATCCCCTTGGCCAGCTAGTGATGCGTTATCCCAAATCCGCATCCCAGCAAGAGCTCGTTGCGCAAGCAAAAGGATTACTGTCTGATTTACGCAAACTACTAAAGCTATCCAGAGTAGGTTGAGCGTATGAAACTAAAGAACTTGGTTAGAGTCGCGTTAATACTCACATTTATTGTGATCATGCTTGGTGCTTATACTCGGCTTGCTGATGCTGGCTTAGGGTGCCCTGATTGGCCCGGTTGCTATGGTCAATTGACCGTACCAGTGCAACAGCATGAGTTAGAGCGAGCGAGTTCTTTATATCCGGACTTAAAAGTAGAGGCAGATAAAGCGTGGTTAGAAATGATCCATCGCTATTTTGCTGGAACGCTAGGGCTGGTGGTTTTTGCTATTACGGCGCTTAGTATTAAGAGCAGGGCGGTGCCGTCTTTCTTACCCATTTCGATTTCTCTAGTTGTGGTCTTTCAAGCGTTATTGGGAATGTGGACTGTCACTATGAAGTTGATGCCAATTATCGTTATGGGGCATTTATTGGGTGGTTTTACTTTGTTTGCTTTGCTCGCTTTGTTGTATTGGCGATTGACGCATGCCCAAGATCAAATTGATCATCTCACCATCCCTCCAATGCTGCGTCTGCTTGCCGTCACTAGCTTGTTCTTTCTCTTGATTCAGATTGCACTGGGTGGATGGACGTCATCCAACTACGCTGCGCTGATGTGCACGAGTTTACCCTTGTGTGAGGGAGATTGGCGTAGTTACTTGGATTTTGTGAACGCCTTTACCTTAATTCAGCCCGAGCGAGAAACTTATGAATTTGGCACGCTTGATTACGGCGCCCGTATGACGATTCATGTTGTGCATCGTATCGGTGCGTTAGTCGTGGCGGTGTCAACGCTGTGCTTAATTTATCAAATGCTCGCTGAATCGGATTCGGTGCTCAATCGTTTGGCATGGCGTGTGTTTTCTCTACTATGTTTGCAAATTGGTTTAGGGATCAGCAACGTTGTTTTGAGCCTTCCGCTTGCAGTTGCTGTCGCACATAACCTCGGGGCAGCATTACTTATGCTGTCACTGCTGTATGTCAATTTTTTGCTTTGGTATCCATCAGAGTCGGTTGTGCTGAACAAGGAGCGAGTTCATGAGTAAATCCATTGCGATCACTTCGGCTAAGGAAAAGCCACTTTGGAAAGTCTATTTCACGCTCACCAAGCCTAAAGTGGTGGCGTTAATGTTACTGACCGCTTTGGTGGGGATGTGTTTGGCTGTACCGGGGACATTACCGATTCAAAATGTTGTGCTTGGTCTTTTAGGTATTGGGTTAATGGCAGGCTCCGCAGCGGCCTTCAACCACCTCATTGATCGACGCATCGATGCTGTGATGGCCAGAACATATCGTCGTCCACTGCCGTCTGGTGAAATCAACGCCTTGTCTGTGTTGTTGTTTTCAAGCGCGATTGGCCTTGCTGGCTTCGTCATCTTGTACATTGGAGTGAATGGATTAACGGCTTGGCTCACCTTTGCAAGCCTACTTGGCTACGCGGTGATTTATACCTTGTATCTAAAACGTGCGACGCCGCAAAATATCGTTATTGCTGGGATTGCAGGTGCAATGCCACCTTTGCTTGGTTGGACCGCGGTCACTGGCGAGTTACACGCGAATGCGTGGTTACTGGTAATGGTGATTTTTATATGGACCCCCCCTCATTTTTGGGCATTGGCGATACATCGTAAGGAAGACTATGCCAAGGCAGATATTCCAATGCTACCTGTGACACATGGTGTGGAATACACCAAAACATCGATTCTTCTTTATACGGTGTTATTGGCGTTAGTATGCCTATTTCCAGTGTTGGTCGGGATGAGTAGTTGGCTATATTTGCTTTGTTCATCTGTGCTCAGTGCTGGGTTTATCGGCTATGCATGGAAGCTGAAATATCATGCCGATGAGAAAACAGCGATCAAAACATTCGTCTTTTCTATCTACCATTTGATGTTGTTGTTTGTCGCATTGTTACTCGATCACTATCTGCTTTAGCGATGGAATACCTATGGTTGTAAGTGCTTCAGGTTTCGCTTTTCTAAACGTTTAAATAGCAATGAAAGTGACAAACAAAGCAGTAAGTAGAATCCGCCCACAATTAGCCATATTTCGAAGATAAGGCCAGACGAGTTAGCGATTTCGGTGCCGACAAAAGTCATCTCTTGAATCGATATCAAAGACACAATGGAAGAGTCTTTAATTAATGAGATGGATTGACCCGCCAGTGCGGGTGTAATGGCAGCCAATACTTGCGGTGCAATGACGTAACGATACTTGCTCCATCGTGACAGGCCCAATGAATCTGCCGCTTCCCACTGTCCTTTGGCAATACCAGCTAACCCAGAACGGACTACTTCCGCAATGTATGCAGAGGAAAGCAGCCCGATGCATAAAATACCTGACAGCAAATTTTCCCACAAATTCGCCGGTCCAAAGAGCCAATATTGCAATGTATTGATGTGGCCATCATGCTCTCGTAATAATGATTCCAGACCTAATGCGGGTATCAACTGGTTCGAGATAAAGAAATAGAAAATAAAGATGAACACCAATGGCGGTATATTTCGCACTAATTGGATAAAGGCATTAGCCGGAACACGTAATACCGTTAGGTTAGAGTATCGGGCGAGGCCTAATAACGTACCAAGTGTTAGGGCTAAAACCATGCCCCAAACGCTAAGACGAATGGTGGAGATTAGCCCTTGGAAGAAGTAGGGAAGACCGCCATCGGAGCGAGGCGTAAAAATAAGTTCAAATGCGTCTGACCAACGCCAATGGTAGTGCACACCAATATCCGCTCGATAATACAACCAAGCGCAGAAAAGGCCCACAACAATAAGTAAGATAACATCCAGTTTATTGAATGAAATCGAACCTTCTGATTTGATGTCTTGGCGGTTCAACGCGCTTTCTTTACTCACACTCGCTCCGTTGTTTCTATTTTACTGACCGGTGGCAATCTGATCTTGCCAGTCTAATGTGGAGAACCAGTACTCATAACGCTCTTCTAGCCAGCCATCGTCAGTTCGAGCTTGGATCCATTGGTTAAAGAATGCCTTTTTATCGTCATCTCCCAAGCGAACAGTGAATGCTTCATTGCCTTTAGAGAGACGCTCGGTAAATGGAATAAACAGCTTATCGCTATTTTTCACCGTTTCATGTTCTGGCTTCGGGCTAGACGCAATCACAGCATGAGCATTGCCGTTGATCACTTCTTGAAACGCTTGCGCGTCATCATCAAATTGAAGAATTTTTGCTTTCGGGAAAGTTTCGCGTGCAACTTGCACAGTATAAGCACCTCGGCGGGCAGCGATTTTAACGCGTCGGGAATTGAAATCACTGAATTCGCTGAAGCCTTCAGCAAGCTTTTTACTGGCAGCTACCTGCACACCAGAATGTGAGTAAGGCGCTGTAAATAAAACGCTTTTTGAGCGCTCTGGTGTGATTGACATACCACCAATGATCACATCAAACTTCTGAGCAAGTAGCGCAGGAATGATGCCATCCCATGCTGTTGGTACAAATTCCACATTCCAGCCAGAGTCTTTGGATAAGCGTTTCGCAACATCAATTTCAAACCCAATCAGATCGCCTTGTTTATTTCGCATTGCCCAAGGGACAAAAGTCGACATACCAACGCGTAGCGTGCCGCGTTCGTTGATCTTATCTAGGTTGGGGGTGTCTGATGCAAAGGCAGGCAGCGCGATAGCTAAGCCCAATAGCGCCGTGATTGCAGATTTAAAACAACGTCTAACCAAATCTCGTCTTGAGTTTTTCATAATTGTTTCCTTGTTATCGAGCGCGCCATCCTGCGCCCAGTTTATGTTCCATCCAAGCTGATAAGCCAGACAGAGAAAGGGTCAGCAACAAGTAGATTGCTGCGACGGTAAACCATATTTCAAATGGCATTGCGGTTTCAGATACGATGTTTCGACCTTCAGTCGTTAAATCAAAAATGGCCATCACGCTGACGATGGATGAGTTTTTGATTAACGAGACCACTTCATTGGTGAGCGGCGGTAAAGTTCGCTGTAATAGCTGAGGTAAAATCACATCGTAATAGGTGTAAAAAGGAGTTAACCCTAACGACCTTGCTGCTTCAAATTGGCCTTTTTCTATGCTGTTTAAGCCACCGCGCAGAATTTCGGCGGTATATGCGCCCTGAAAGAGAGCGAGGGCAAGCACTGCGGTAGAAAAACGATCTAACCCAATCACTGGTCCAAAAACGAAATAGAGCAAGTAGATTTGTACCAACAATGGCGTATTGCGAATGAGTTCGACATAGCCGGTAGCGAGCGCGCGACCGACAATCGAGTTTGATAGTTTTAATAACGCCGTGGCCAAACCAATTATCAGCGTGAAAAGTAAACTGATGCTGGAGATCTTTAATGTAACCAACAGTCCGTCAATTAACTCGGCTGGCCACCATTCTCCGTCTTCGTAAAAAAACAGGTAGTCAGGTACACGCTCCCATTGCCATTGATAACCCATGGCTTGTGCGCCAGAGTCCAGTAGCCAACCTATGCCTAGAATAAGCAGCGAGATCTGTAATAGTGCTGAGAGTACAGGCTTTAATATCTGTTTTATCATCAATGGCTTAGGATCTGATTGAGAAATTGTTGAGTTCTTGGGTGCTGCGGCGCATCAAAGATTTGTTCTGGTGTAGCCATCTCCAGTATCTGTCCTTCGTCCATAAAAATGACTCTGTCAGCCACTTTACGCGCAAACCCCATTTCATGGGTGACACACATCATGGTGATACCGTCTCTCGCGAGGTCGACCATGACATCCAGCACTTCTTGAATGGTTTCAGGATCCAGTGCGGAAGTCGGTTCATCAAAGAGTAAAATTTCTGGCTGCATACAAAGAGAACGAGCAATGGCAACACGTTGCTGTTGACCACCAGACAGCTGGACAGGGTATTTGTCAGCTTGATCGCGTATTTTGACACGTTCAAGGAAGTGCAGGACGCGCTCAATTGCTTGTTGTTTTCCGAGCTTTAATGTCCGGATTGGTGCCAGAGTGAGGTTTTCGAGCACGGTTAAATGTGGAAATAAGTTGAAATGCTGAAAGACCATTCCTACTTGACCGGGAGCGACTTTCTGAGTTGACGTGGCGAGCACAGAAATATCGCCATTTGAGATCGCTTCTAAGCCATTTACTGTTCTTATTAGGGTGGACTTTCCGGAGCCTGAAGGGCCACAAATGACCAAAATCTCGCCTTTCGCGACAGATAGGTTGATATCTTTTAGGGCGTGGTACTGACCATACCACTTGTTGACGTTGCTAAATTCAATAGCGCTCATGGCTGCTTTACTTATTTATTTTTATAAGTCTACACCTTAGCAATATCGTGATTACATTGCATCAAAACATGTGATTTATCGTTGTTGATGGTAATTTGTGCACCAATTGGGTGATAACGATAAGTCATCCCTCGAACCATAGTGCTATGTGATGAAAATAACGACAATTGCTGAGTTTCGCCTCCACTGTTTTACATTAAATATCATAGTATTAATGAATTTTAATGGTCTCCAATTATTGTTTGTAAAAATATTTTTACGCGTTGTGTAAATCGTAAAAATGCAATGAATATTGCTTTCTGTTGAAAATAATGGTTGCAAGCTTCTTTTTTGATAGATAAGTTACAGGGAACAGACACGACAATGATTGAACAATAATGCAGCAAATGGATTGCAATCTGTTCAGCCCAAGAAAGATAGGAAGATGTAGCGATGTTTCAGACAGATGATGTAAGAATTAATAGAGCCAAAGAATTATTGCCGCCAATCGCGGTTTTAGAAAAGTTTCCTGCGACTGAGACCGCTTCTTCAACAACGTTTGAATCTCGTCAGGCAATTTCGAATATTTTGAAAGGTGATGATGACCGATTGCTCGTGATCATTGGTCCTTGTTCTATTCACGATCCAGAAGCCGCAATTGAATATGGCAAACGCCTAAAAGTACTACGTGATGAACTTGGTGATCGCCTAGAAGTCGTGATGCGTGTTTACTTTGAAAAACCACGTACAACGGTTGGTTGGAAAGGTCTGATCAACGACCCATACCTAAATGATACATTTAAGATCAACGATGGTTTGCGTATGGGACGTAAGTTGTTGCTGGATTTGACTGACATGGGCATGCCAACGGCGAGCGAATTCCTAGATATGATCACGCCTCAGTATGTTGCAGACCTGATCAGCTGGGGGGCGATTGGCGCTCGTACGACAGAATCTCAGGTTCACCGCGAACTCGCATCAGGTCTTTCTTGTCCGGTAGGATTTAAGAATGGTACTGATGGCAATATTAAGATCGCGTCTGATGCGATTCGTTCAGCAAGCGCTTCACACCATTTCTTATCGGTAACAAAATACGGCCACTCTGCGATCATTGAAACGGCGGGTAACCCAGATTGTCATATCATCCTGCGTGGTGGTAAAGAGCCAAACTACAGTGCCGATCATGTAGGCGCTATCAAGCAGGAGCTGGAAAAGTCTGGTCTACCACAAAAAGTCATGATCGACTTCAGCCATGCGAATAGTTCTAAGCAGTACCAGCGTCAAATGGTAGTAGCTGAAGATGTATGTAGCCAAGTTGCTGGTGGAGAAGATGCGGTATTCGGCGTTATGATTGAATCACACCTAGTTGAAGGTCGTCAGGATTTGGTTGATGGTGTTGCACCAACTTATGGCCAGTCTCTTACCGACGCATGTATCGGTTGGGAAGACACTGAGAAAGTACTTCGTCAACTAGCAGACGCAGTCACAGCTCGTCGCAACGGCTAAATCCAAGTTAAGCAATAGATGAAAAAGCGTAACCTTTCGGGTTACGCTTTTTTTTGTTCATGTTTGATGGCTTAACCAATCTTTTATCATCAATTGCGACGAATGACTTGGTGGGTATTGAAGTGATCGCTATTAATGATAGTAACGGTGTATTCAAACGGCTGGCCACCTTTGAAATAAACCACTTCACTTAGTTGGATCATGGCTTTGCCCAGTGGAACATTCATTAACTCTGACACATTTGGGTCGTCAAGGTTGAAGGCCTTTAAATCTTGCTCACGGATGGAAACTTGTTTACCCGTCAGGTGTTCAATGTATTTATATTTTGATTTTTCCAGCTCATTAAACTGAAAGTTATTGCTGATATTGATAGGAATGTGGATCTTTTCCAGCGAAACAGGTGTTTCACCAAAACACATTAATCGATCAACGCGATAAACTTGATCTGTGGGTTTAATTTTTAGCTTGCTTGCAATGTCAGCTGAGGGAACTAAGGTGACACCAGCAGAGACGACTTTACGTATACCCGGCACATTAAGCTGTTTTGCTTGCCAATCGAAAGGAGAGAGTTCGTGAAAGCTATCACTGTTGAAGGGTTTTCGCATGCCAACGTATAGGCCAGAGCCTCTGACTCGGTAGACAATGTCCTGCTCAACTAAATTACGCGTCGCTTCTCGCACTGTGGCTCGTGTGACATTCAGACTTTGAGCAATATTGGTTTCCGTATCGAGCTTGTCACCACAATTCAGTCCACCCGTCATAATTCGGTCAGTGATATAGTCGATGACGATTTGCTGTTTAGCCGTAATTTTAGGGGCCATAATATCCATATCTATTGATAACGCGACGAACAGTATATACCCAAGTGAGCAGAAGAGGCAGGGCTTAAGCGTTCGCCACTGGCTTTAGTTCACGGAAAATCTTTAAGCGTGTTGAAAGGCTAAGTTTCAAGCTGTTCTTGTCGATGAAGTTGGCACCAAAAAGCATGAAACAGTCATACTTGTGGTGCCAAATGTCACCATTCCTATGGCGTTAGTCCTGCCAAACAAGCCTCGATGACTTTATCTTCGCTGATCCCATAAACCTTCTTCAAATAATCAAGGCTGCCAACCTGACCATATTGCTCTTGTACCCCCAGTTTTTTGAAATACTGGGTTTCGGTGCCTGACTCTAACAATGCACTGGCGACGGCATCACCCAGTCCACCAATAATATTGTGGTTCTCCAGTGTTACTACGCGTTGAGTGAGCTTGGCGTAGTGGATCAGTAATGATTTATCGAGCGGTTTAATTGTGTGCATGTCAATCACAGCCACGCTTTTGTTGGTCAACTCGCTGATCTTGTCTGAGGCTGCAATCGCTTCATGAACGAGCATTCCTGTTGCGACAATTACTAGATCGCTTCCTTCTCTAAGGACATTACCAACACCAATTTTTATATCATTTTCAGACTGGTACAGTTCAGGCAGCGCTTTGCGAGTAGAACGTATGTAGTTGATCCCAGGGTTGTGATAAGCGTATTTCAACGCAGCTTTCAACGTATGTTTGTCTGAGACATCAATGACCCGAGAATGTGGGATCAAACGCATCAACCCAATGTCTTCAAAGGGCATGTGCGTGCCACCATTAGTGACAGCAGAAACCCCTGCATCACTGCCAAAAATATTGATATGACGTTTAGCATAACCACCAGAGACAAACAGTTGATCGTAGCAACGTCGAGTAGCAAAACAGCCAAAAGAGTGCATAAATGGCACTTTTCCAATGGCAGATAAGCCCGCAGCGACACCGACCATATTGGCTTCAGCGATACCGCATTGCACAAAGTTTTCTGGGTGGGTCTGTGCGAGTTTTCCCGTACCGATGGTTTCCATCAAATCGGCTTCAAGCACCATGACGTCACTATGTTGTTCGATCAACTCTTGAAGTGTTTCAACGTGGACTTCTCGTAATTCAGTGTTCATTGAGTGCCTCTAATTTGTTTTCAATCGCTGTAACATCGTTTTTGATCGCGCTGATCAAGTCATCGTTTAAGCGCAAATGATGATTTGCGGCAATATTCTCGATGCTTGGGCAGCCTTGACCTTTAACCGTGTCTAAAATGATGGCGGTTGGTTTGTTGGACTGAGCCTTGTGGCTTTCAATGGCATTGGCAATGCTAGGAATGTCACCACCATTGACTTGCAACGCATGAAAACCAAACGCTTCGAATTTCTGCCTGAGATCGAATGGACGCTGTATATCGTCAATAAAGCCGTCGAGCTGACGTTTGTTGTAGTCGATAAATACGACCAAGTTATTGAGGTTAAGGTGTGCCGCCAACTGAACGGCTTCCCAGCATTGACCTTCTTGCAACTCCCCGTCACCCACAATCGTGAACACCTGACGTTTTGTTCCAATTGCCATTCCCACAGCGCAAGAAAAGCCTTGGCCTAACGAGCCCGTCGTCATATCTATCCCGGGGGTTTTATTCATGTCGGCGTGGCTGGGTAAGCGCGTGCCATTTTGGTTGATGGTATTGAGCCAAGCTTTGTCAAAAAAGCCGCGAATGGCGAGCGTAGCATACAGTGCCGGACCTGCATGCCCTTTCGATAACACAAAAAAATCGCGCTCATGACTATTTGGGTTTTGTGGATCGTGTTTTAAATAATGTCCGTAAAGGCAGGCGAGCGTTTCCGTAATGGATAAGCTGCCTCCGAAATGACCGTAACCCATGTGCATGAGGGCATTAACAAGTTCTTTTTTAATTTCTAAGTTCAGTGCTTCGAGCGTGCGTAGCTCTCTCGTTGATAACATAAGTACCTCGTGAGGGAGAGAGGTGGGCGATGCCCACCTTGTTATTAAGCAGATTCAGTTGATTTTGTGTCTTTTTCCGGAAGGAAATGTGTAGCAAGTACAGCAATAGTGAAGATCCCGACGCCTGTAATGACGGCGGTTTTACTGATCATTGCCAGATATCCTAGGAATATCCCTGTGACTGCGAAATCGGAATCAGAAAATGTGGTATTGGCAAATCCTAAGTCACCAAGTACAGGCAAAAGGAGTAGGGTAAGCACAGTGATCACTACGCCGTTGACAAATGCGCCGCACATGGCCCCTTTTCGACCGCCCGTGGCGTTGCCAAATACGCCAGCAGTAGCGCCGGTAAAGAAGTGGGGCACGACACCGGGTAAGATCAGCGTTAGCTCTAAAATACCAAAGACGCCCATGGTGATAAGGCCGCCAATAAAGCTGAATAAAAAACCAATAAGCACGGCATTTGGAGCGTAAGGAAAGACAATCGGGCAATCTAAAGCGGGTTTTGCATTCGGTACAATTTTTTGAGAGATCCCGGTAAATGCTGGCACAATTTCAGCTAATACCAAGCGTACACCTTGCAAGATCACAAACACACCAGCTGCGAAGGTGATTGCTGTCAAAATGGCGTAGACGAAAGCGTTTTGACCGTTCGAAAGATTTTCTTGTACCCATTGTGGGCCAGCGGCAACGACAAGCACCAAGTAGATGATCCCCATAGTGATCGAGATCGATATGGATGAGTCACGTAAGAAAACAAGGTTCTTTGGTAAGTTCAATTCCTCTGTACTTTGCGAACCTTTTCCTACCATTTGACCTATCAATGCTGAAGAAACATAGCCAACCGTTGAGAAGTGCGCAAAAGCGACATCATCACTGCCTGTAATTTTTCGCATGAAAGGTTGTGCCATAGCGGGGAAAATCACCATGACCAAGCCGAGTGTAACGGAGCCAAGAATCACCATTGTTGGTCCAGAGAAACCTGCAACACTGAGGATAATGGCGATCATCGCAGCCATGTATAATGTGTGGTGACCGGTTAAGAAAATGTATTTGAAACGGCTAAAGCGGGCGAAAAAGATATTTGCAGCCATACCAAACGTCATGATAAGTGCTGTCGAAGCACCGTAGTCAGAGATAGCTGTGGCATATATGGCTTCATTGTTTGGTATGACGCCATGTAGACCAAAGCCAGTTTCGATCAATTGCCCCATGGGTGTGACCGCCCCAACCAAAATACCAGCACCACCCCCAATCACTACAAAACCTAAAATTGATTTCACAGTGCCTTTAATGACATCAGAAGAGGATTTTTTCTGGATAGATAAACCCAGTAAAGCAACAAGACCAATTAAAATTGCGGGGGTACTTAATATGTCCATTATAAAATTAAGCATGATCTATTCCTCCGCAAGTGTGTTGAAATAGTTTGTCAGACTTTGGCGCATCGCCTCTTTGTCTGTGATGTTTGGGATAGCAATAACAGGGTTACTCCCTAAACTGCCAGCCAAGTCATGGGTACAAACAAAGACGTCTGCCATGTCAGAAGTGACAGAGCCAAGATCGGTATGTTCCACTTCCGCTTCGACCCCCATCTCCTTTAAGACTTCTTTGACTTTTAGCTCGATCATGAATGAAGAGCCGAGCCCTGTGCTACAAACCGCCATAATTCGCATAAAGTGTTCCTTAATATTTAGCTAGGATTTTCAGGATTTGTTCTTTGTTTTGCGCCTTACTGACGGCTTCTACGTCTTTATCGCAGCAAAAGAACTCCGAAATGGATGTAATCAGTTCAATGTGTTGATTGCTGTCTATCGCTGCCAGTAACAAGATAATTTTGACTGGATCGTTCTCAGTGCTGTGGAACTCAACACCGTCGCGAACAACAAGTAGAGACAAACTGTTGTGGTTGACACCATCATCTGGTCTTGCATGCGGCATGGCGATCATAGGGGCGAGTACAAAATAAGGACCGAGCTGATCGGCTGTCGTTTTTATCGCATCCAAATAATGCTTTTCGATAGCTCGCTGCTCCAATAGGCACTGGCCAACAATGTCGATTGCTTGCTTCCAATCCGCAACGCTTTCTAGGATTTTGACGTTTGATGCAGTGATATATTGCGAGAGCAGCATAAGTTTTCCATTTGCACACACATGTACAAGTTGTATAGACATGTGTCTATCATATGGTTATTTTTTGAGCTAACCGTGAGGTTGATCGAATTTTTTTGCTGTTCATAAAATAAACAACAAATAATTTTAGGAAGATCACGTTCTAGGTAGTGAATAAATTGATTAAAGAGGAGAGAATGTTTGTTATGAAGTTCAATGACTATTCAAGTAATTGTGCATAAAAGAAATGGTTATTTTCTGAGCTATATTTTCCTGCCGAACACCAAAATAAAATTTTCAAATGTTAAAAGAAAATTAAAAACGAACCCTGTCAAACAGATATAAGTAATAAAATATTAAAAACAAACTTTAATATTAGGTTTTCAAATATTTAATTTTGTCTTTTGTATGAGAGTTTTTATTTTATAGAGTCATAAAAACATATAATGTGAATTGTGTTGATTGGGGAATAGTGAATGGATAGTATTTGCCTCGAGAACAACAATAATAATAACTCTCTAAGCTACGTTTATGTTGTGTTGTTTAATTTGCCTCTTATTTATAGGTTGGAGTTGAAAGCTAAACAGATAATTTCTTGGCGCTTCTGTTTAATTTAAGGAATATAAGATAACGTAAGTTATCACTGAATGGACCACTAGCAATCGTAAGTTGGCTTTTCCTTCTAAGTTATGCCCGTGTAACTTTTGGTGGAGATAGTGTTGTGTAGATGCCTCCAATGCAGAAACACTTTGCTATCCCACCATTATTTTTTCTACTATTCGTTACTCACTTCTTTCTCTTCATTTTTTAAAATCATTTTTATAATCAAGAATAATTACTATTAAATAATAGACTTTTAGCTCTAGTTAAAATTAGAGTTTTAATTCTATTTATAGATATGTTGATTATTTTCCATCAATAGCGATACCGACGTCTAAAGTATCTAACCAATCAAGAAACCTTCCAATATCATCACCTTTAAATATTGCACCATGTTGCGGACACATCATATCAATGTCTAATTTGCTGACTTTATCAATCCATGCACTTTTCGCTTTATTTGATGGCATCCAACGACGATGAAAATATTCCATTTTTGGTATGTGCTCATGAAAGTCTTCTACAAAAAAGGGAGCGTCATGTTTATCGAGTGCTGCACCAATATCACCTGACATTAGTATTTTTGCTTCAGGATCGTATACGGAAAAATTACCCGATGAATGCATGTAGTGTGCAGGAATAAACTGAATTTCTTTTCCTGCGAGCAACACTTTTCCGCCTTCGTCTTTAATCGGGGCAAAAGTAATGGATTCCATACCGAAATGGCGAATAAACCCTTCCCAAAGCCAAGGTGAATGCAAGGTAGAAGAGGGGAGTGCTTTATCCCACAACCCTAATGATGAAATGATATCGGGATCCTGGTGGGAGGCAAAAAGATGGGTGATATGCTCGATAGGAACTTCTTTGACAACGCAACTCAACATGGCTGAAAACAGCTCAATACCACCCGGATCGAGCAACATAGCTTGATCGCGATTGATGATCATATATTGGTTGGTATCGATGATTTTCTCTGGTTTTTCTGGATCTCGCGCAAAAACGAGCCAGCGATGAGCACCCTGCTCAAATAGTACTTTTGATTGCATAATTTACCCTAGCGAACAGTGAAAAGAGTTTTAGAGATTGAAGTACGTGTGATTGAATTGCGTCGGCCAGTTCTGCAACGCTTTCAGCAATAGTATTGAGTTGTGCTTGATGTTTTTCATCTGCTTGCGAAGCCTCAACACTCAACATAGTGGAAATGATTTGAGCGATCCGTAACTCGTCATAAAGCGTCTGCAGCAGATCATGTAAGCCCTTTGCTTCGGAAGTGAAGTGGTGACAAATGGTGTCATATTCAGCCTGATTGCGGATCCGTGCTTCATCTAAGCTATGCAGGTAGGTTGCATCAACCGCTTTTTCGTACACAATCTCAAACCTATCTAGCGCATTGGATGCGCGCGTCCCCGCTGTCGCAATTTTGCTTAAGCTTTGAGCTTTTACGTTGATGGTATGGGAAGCGGCTAATGTGACACGGACTAAATCATCAATGGAGTCTGTGATCGGGCGAAACCCGGCGGCACTTTCTCCTGCTCTTTGCGCCAATGCTCGAGCATTACTGGCAACCAGTAATAATCGTTTAGCAATCAGCATGCCTTTATTCAGTTCAGCAGCGACCTCTGCTGCAATTACGAAGACGGGTTTCCTAGCCATAATCATGCTTTTTTATTAGTCGATACTGTTAACTATAGATAAGAGTTCGAAAAGCACTAATAAAAATAAGGGAAAGTCATGGGGAGAAATGTGGTTGAGAAAAATTGGGTGAAAAAAGCTCCCCGAAGGGAGCTTTAGAGTAGGTTATTCCAATAATCCGGCGTTGGTTAATGCACTTAGATTATTGTCGAGCACAAAATCGCTGAGTTGATCGAGCATCGCATCATGCATGGGTTCGTCAGCATTGCCTGAGTCTTGTGGGAACAAGAATGTGGAATGCGCACCAATATTGGAGAAGCTTACAAAATCCTTGGTGTTGGAAAGTGCGCTGTCAGCTTGCGTGACTGTTTTCATTCCTAGCTTGGTTGCCAATGGAATAGTGCCAGCAAATGGACGCTGAGCCACGCTGTTTGGAACACTCTCATCCCCTTGTACCTGCATTAGGTATGCCGGGATAGTTGGAGACGTCCCGTCGGTGAGATAGCTTGCGTTGCTGTATGGGTCAACGGTGTCCAGCACGGTTTGGGTCGCGTACGCAAACTGATTAAAGCCAGACTCCAACGCCGCTTTATCAGCATCGCTGGCCATGTTGTCGAACAAGGTATAACAAGCACTGGCATCGAGTGAGGCACAATAGCCATTTGCAAACGCTTGATACTCTGAGCTGGCTGTAAAGGCAATGCTGTGTTTGATCAAAGGGCCATACTTTTCTGATCCAAGCAGCAGGTTTGCAATCTGGCCGCCTGAATTTGCAGTAGAAATGGATGAAAACTTATACATCGTATCCGCACTGCCGCCATCCAATACACGATTTGCCGCGCCAACAGCCGGAACGCCCACAATGCCACCTAATGAATGCCCAACAAAACGTGGCGGTGTGGTGAGGGTATTAATCGCAGACAATGGTGTTAGTGCTAAGACGCCAGCGAGTTGGCTGTAGGTAAGAGAAGCACGCAGCGCCATCACATCAAGGGCACTTTGTCTCACATTATCGCGCGCCACTGGTAAGTTAGTTAGGTTGAGATACGCGGTAATATCGGCATTGGCAGAACGTGAACTATCGAGACTGCGCGCGCCATGCAAAGGTAGATCAATCGCAATCACCGCTAATCCTTGGTTTGCGAGTTTTCCTGCATGGAAGTAAGCATCTTCTTTCGACGAGGTGATCCCATGTTGGTAAATGACAACTGGCCAGTTACTCGCTGCACCATTTGGCGTGAACAACAGGAACTCGACAGGTTGAAGCGATTTGATCTTTGGAATTGGGCTGTATCGCGTTAAGTGGCGGTCGCTATCTAGGCGAGAGCCATCCGATTTAGTCAAGTTCAACCCCACCAGTTTTAACTGCTCTGTTGCTTCGGTCAGTTTTGTTGCGTCAATTCCTGCTGCGGTGAGCTGAGAGGCGATGGTTGCTTGTTGCGTTGAATCTTCCAGTGCTTGCTTGATGAGCGCTAAGCTTGGCATGGCTGATTCAAAAGGTTGGCTGTTCCAGTTGTTGCCTGTTTCCAAGAAATAAGGAAGCTGCACGGTACCTTTAGAGACGTTGACGTTTAGGCCATCGGTATCGTACTCCGCTTTGAGTGTCGCTTTTAAACCTGCACCGTCTGGGTCCATGTAGGTATCAAAGTGACTATCAGCATCGAGTGCATCTTTGTAACTTTGTGTGCTGGTTACCGTTAGTAGGTGTGCCATGGTCAAATCGACATTGTTTGGGTTGGCGTTGTTTCTCCAGACTTGAGCAAGGCCACCTGAGCCCAGTGCGCTGGCTGTTGCCCCTTTTACCGCGTAGAGTGTTTCACCGACAGATTGGGTACTAAACCATGTGGAGTAGATGATGTGTTCACTGTCGATACCCGTCGCTGCGAACAAGGCTTCGGTACCATGGGTGACTTGTTGCAACGTTTGGAGTGTTTCAGAGCCGTATGACTTGAGTTTTGTCTTGATCGCTGCATAGCTTCCTGATGTTCCCACTGGATCACCATTCACATCGGTGACTTCATCCGTGATAGCAAGAATGTATTCACCCTTGGCAGTTAAATCGCTGTTGAGCATTTGAATGGTGATGGTGTCACTGGCAGCATCGGCGAGTGCAATGAAATCGACGTTCTGGGTCAGAATACGTTTTGGCGTAGGGTTGCCAAGCAAACTGTCAGTGAGTTCGACAAGGTAGATACCCTGTGCAACCACACCATCCGCTAACCCTGTTCCTTCGAAATTCATGATCAGTGGCATGGTTGTAGACCAGCCATCCATGGTTCCCATCGCAGCCAGTGGATTAGTGAGCGAATCGTCACCACCCGTTGGAATTTCCAACGTCGCATCACTGGTATTCATTAAAGTATACGAAGGTAGAGGGACAGAGGCATTCTCGCCCTGTAAGGTGAATTTAATGCCAGTACTGCGTGCTAAAGCCGCTTCGATATGCGATTCGTATTGACTCTCGTTGGTGGTGCTTGATGTGTCATCACCGCAGCCAGATAGCAACGCGGCAGCGAGTAGAGTAACTTGTGTATTTAACTTCATGATCTGCTCCTGAGGGTTAGAACGCGTAGTTCATCTGAATGGCAGAGATGTATGCCGTGCCTTCGGAATCAAATTCCAGATCGCTACCTAGTTTGTTGGTTTCTTTGAACGAGCCTGACTTACTCTTCACCAATGCAAAACCTGCGTCGAAGCTAAGTGCATCGCTGTAGTGATAGCTTGCTCCTGCTGAGTACCAGTAACGGTCACTGTCAGGAATGCTTAATGTGGCTTCACCTGCTTGTTCGTCAAAGGCAAAACCAATCCGTGCTGTCCATTGCGCATTGATGGTGTATGTGCCACCTAACGACCAACGGCCATTATCTTCATACTTTTCTGACTTATAGAAACATTGTCCAGCTGTACCATCATTACAATTTGGAGACGTTGCTTTTAGCTCGGTAAAGCTGCTCCAGTCGGTTTGCTGATAGCTGTAGTGAACGGCGACTTGTTCCGTCACCTGATGGAAGCCAGAAATTTCCCAAATTGAAGGCAAGGTAATTTGCAGGCGACCTGTTACGGTCGGTTGAGTGGCAATGCCCGATCCGTAACTTGAAAACTTACCATCGTCAAAATCGAGATCGACAGCAGAGCGGTAACCAAAGCCAAAGCGGTGGTTTTGATTAATTTCATACATCGCACCGATGTTCCAACCAAAGGCGATGGTTTCACCAGTCATACCGATCAAGTTATCAGAAGTATTGCCACCGAATAGAGGTGCAAGCGCGCCTTGGTGGCGGGTCAGCTCCGCTTCCGCATAAACAAGATTTAATCCCGCACCAAGGCTTAGGTTTTCGTTAACTCGGTAAGCGATGGATGGGTTGATATTGACAGAGAGTAATGAGGTATCGCCCGCTAAATCACCCGCTTGGATATCATTGGGGTAATCCGTTGCCACACCATATGTGGTAAACATACCGATTCCCCAAGACCATTGGTCGTTAATTGGGCTGAGATAGTACGCGGCAGGAACAAACTGCATAGGAGCGACATCTTTTGCATGTTCGTTATTGGTTTTGTCGTAGACGTTGACTTCAGGATCGATGACGGATAACGCTCCAGAAAATTGGGCTGTATCAAAAAGGGTCATAGCTGAAGGGTTACGAGCGATAACAGAAGCATTGTCGGCCACCGCTGCCTCACCAGAAAACGCGCGACCAAGGCCAGAAGCTGAATGTTCAGCAACTTGGAAGCCCGCTCCGTGAGCGTGGAAAGCCATTACGACAGAAAGAGAGAGCAGTGAATAGTGTTTCGTTTTCATTATATTGATCTCCAGAGATCACGGTTATAAACAGCTAGAAAATCGAATTAAACGTTAAATATTTGTGAAATAAATGTCAAAAACAATTTGTGATAATTTTGATGATATAAATGTTAAAAATGAAAACGCGCCATTATAAACAGCTACTTAAGAAGAAAAACCATTATCAATCAGGTTTGACCAGTATCATTTTGCTGCTTACATCAGGATAAGCAGCAAAATGATATGTTATTTAGAATGTTCTAATTGACTAATGTGAAATGACGGGCTGTGGTGTTAATGACCGACAAACCCAACAAAGACTTTGTCGTTCCCTAAGATTCGGGAAAACGCATACCCATGTTGTTGTGGGATAACGGAGTGTTTTCCTGCGCCAACCGCAGGGTGTTTTGCTCGAAATTGTCCGAGAACTTTCCAGTGTTCTAATAACGCGTTTTGCTGATCACTCAATTGCCACACCATGTCAGAGCGTGTCCCTTGATGAAAATCGTCGGCATATGGGCCGATTGGTCGGCCGATTTCGTCGCCGTAATAAACTTGTATGGCACCTGGAGTTAACAAAAGGGCATTCGCAGCGTTTCGCTGCATATCATAACGATTAAAGCGACTAAAAAATAACTCTGTGTCGTGAGAAGACATATAGCTGACGGGAGTATGGTCCGGTGTTTGCTGCATACTGTCGGCGTAGTTTTGGTAAGTCTCGGCCATTTGGCTGAAGCAGGCCGCTCCTTTATCCAGTTTCTTTTGCAGATCAAAGTTGATTAATGCATCAAAACCTTGCTCAGCATAAGGGGAACGGTAAGCCGAATGGCCCCATACTTCGCCCATCATCCAAAAAGGTTCACCACGTTTATTGTTGGCTTTACGCCACTGCTCAAGTTGTTGACTGGCGCTTTGTTTGAGCCGTTGCCATACCTCGCCTTCAACGTGCTTTACCGTGTCAACTCGAAAGCCATCGATTCCAAAACGTTTGACCCAGTCACTTTGCCATTCGATTAAATAATCTGAAACGGCAAAATTGTCTCTTGCTTTAACGCGAGTATTTGGGTTCTCTAGCAGCCATTTTGGTGGTGTGACAAATTGGGGCGATTCCGTTAAAAAGTCTGGCAAACCAGCGAGCGTGAGTGTGGTATCGCTAGAGCCGGGTACTGGGTAGTTAGGCAATTTGGCGCGAACCCAATCACTTCCCCACCAATTACGCCACTGGGGACTGTCGTAATCGATAAGCTGGTTGTACTCGTGCCAGTTTTGCGCAGAACTGGGTGTCCAGTTTGTCCAACGCTCAGGTAAGTTCTTACTATCGCCGACGGCAATATGATCATGTTGAAGGTCGGCAAGTGTGGCATAGCCGGGATGGTTGATCACGGCATCGAGCAGTACTTTGATGCCTCGTTGGTGTGCTTGTGAAACCAGTGTTTGTAGATCTTCTTCATTACCAAAGTTTGCGTCAAGCTTGGTGAAATCGCGCGTCCAGTAACCATGGTAGGCATAAAAAGGAAAGCTACCGCTGTCGCCACCACCAACAAAACCATGCACCTGTTCAACAATTGGTGATAGCCAAAGTACATTCGTTCCTAAGCTGGCAATGTAATCGAGTTTATCAATGATGCCTTTGAGATCCCCTCCGTGGAATGTGCCTATCTCTTGCTTTCCATCCTTTTTACGACCATAGCTGTGGTCATTTTGTGTATCACCGTTATTGAATCGGTCAACCATGACAAAATAGACGTTGGCATTGCGATAGGTGAAAGCGGGCGCTGGTGTTTCGGGAGCCACAGGTGCAAGTAACACCAAACCTCCGCTACTGGGGGAAGGGGTTATCGTTACCTGCTGGTTTTTTACCGTCACCTCTGCATTGGTGAAAGCGTCACGCAAACGGGTGCCTTCAGGAAAGGTATTTGCAACAAATAAGGTTACCGGGCCGTGAGCGTATTGCTCACACTTCACGTTGGGAATTGGGCGTTTAAATGTTGATTTGGTCGTTTTCTTGGCCGCTCTGTTGATGGTTAATGTATGCTGGATGTCATCGAAAACAAATTCATAGTCACCGCTAAATCGTATTTTTATGGGAAGAGTCGTTGCTTTGGCGCAATTTAGGCTCAACGGTGTGCGAAAACGGGCTTTCTGCTGCGTATCTGCTTTACAATTTCCCGTTAGACCCGAAATGGTTAGCGTATAAGCGTCTTTTACTAAGGGAATCGTCAAAGGTGCTTGACTGGTGAGAGGGAAATCTCGGCTCGTGGTCGTGGTAGAAATAGAAAGCGTAGGTGATGCATTGACAATCATAGACGTTAGAGCGGAAATAGCGGCGACTAGAATAGGAGTTTTCACGATATATCCTTGTGATGGAGTAGGGCATTGTCGATGTTAGCCGCCGAGGTGTCGCTTGACATCATTCCTCGTCTCTACGCCTCTAAATGAGTAATTACTCACAAAACAACTACTCAAGGGATGAGCTGCTTTGCCAAAAGGCACTGATTTTTTGAAAGGTCAACCATTGGACATCAATAAATCCTAATAAACGTGCGATACCACCCAGATCTGCGGAATAACTTAACTTTGCAGTTATTGTCGCATTGAGTGAAGACGGAAAGCCTCTTAACCTGATGTCAGAATATTAGGAGGGAATTATGGTAGAAAAGGTAACCATGGCACAGCAAGGACCTGAGTTTTCGGAACTTGTTCAGGGCTATTGGCGGTTAGGTGAGTGGGGAATGACACCACAGCAGCGCCTCACATTTCTAAAGCAGCATATTGAGCTTGGTATTAGCACCGTTGACCATGCTGATATTTACGGCGGCTATGAATGTGAAGCGCTATTTGGTGAAGCGTTAAAGCTTGAACCTTCGATTCGTGAACAAATTGAGATTGTGACCAAATGCGATATTAATCTCTGTACAGAGAAAAATCCTGAACGAAAAATCAATCATTACGACACCAGTGCGGCGCACATTTATCAGTCGGTCAATAACTCATTAGAGCGATTGGGCGTAGAGCAGATTGATGTTTTATTAATTCATCGCCCAGATGTGTTGATGGATGCCGATGAAGTCGCAGAAGCATTTAGTGAATTGAACAAAGTGGGCAAAGTGAAACATTTTGGTGTATCAAACTTCACGCCTGCTCAGTTTGAGCTTTTGCAATCGCGCCTGTCGCGACCTCTGGTGACAAACCAAGTTGAGATCAATCCGTTGAATTTTGATGTGGCTCATGACGGCACACTTGATCAACTGCAAATGAAACGCGTAAGACCAATGGCTTGGTCTTGCCTCGCAGGTGGTGAAATATTTACAGGTACTTCTGAGTCGGCAAAACGTGTGCGTGCGGAGCTAGAAGCATTGCGCGAAGAGGTTGGTGCCGAAAGTATTGATCAAGTGATTTATGCGTGGGTTCGTCGCTTACCTTCTAAACCATTACCTATCATTGGTTCAGGAAAAATTGAGCGAGTACATTCAGCAGCCAAAGCGTTAGATATTGAACTGACCCGAGAGCAGTGGTATCGGGTTTGGGTTGCGTCAAAAGGCCACGGTGTGCCATAGAAAACACAATAAAAAAGCCAGCGTTTAAGCTGGCTTTTTTGTGATGCCATTATAGTTCGTCGGCATATTCTTCTGCAAAGTCTCGAACTTTCTCGCTTGATGCTTCAGTTGAAAGTCGAACCAGTTGAGCTTTGTATTTTTGGTTACCAGAAACGCCTAATACGCGGCAAATCCATGCATGGTAATCTGCATATAAGGAAGGTCGATAGCCACGATTTACAGCCGTATCGAGTTGTTTGCTGAGTGCGTCTAGCAAAAATTCGTTCTCACGGTGATCCCTATAAATGCGTTTCACCGCTTTTTTCTTCAAATAAAGGTCATTTGCAATCGTCATATTGTATAGCTGATGCTCCTGCCAGCTTACATTCACATCGTTAGGGAGAGGGAGGTGAATTTGGTACGATTTCAGGTGGCGAGCTTCCATCTCTTTGATACTGTCTTTTGCAAAGTTACGTAATTGCTCTGATGAACCTTCTTTGGCAACAAGTTCGAGAGTGTTTAAATACTCGGTTAAACCTGCTTCCGTGAGCGTCTTAATTTGCTCTTCGAGTTCATCTAACTCATCTTTAGACAAGGCTTTTTTATAGCTAGCCAGTACCGCTTCGTTAATGGGATCGAATAGTTTAGGTTGGTTCAACCACTGATCTTGAATCTCTTCATATGCATTCATACGTTTTTTACGCTGAGAACTTAAAATATCAGCGAGTAGCGGCGCTGTGACAGATTCAGGAATGTATGAGCGGTCCATGGTCGGTTGAGGTTGTTTTTGAAACTCATCGAATTTGTCTTCTACTCCGTCTTTTAGCTTTTCAATTGCATCAGGATTCTTCACATAACCTTCATAAGTTGGAATCTCTTCTTTAAGTAGAGTTACGACATCAAAAGCAATAGAGACTGAAAACGAAGCGTCACGTTTGATACTTTCCTCTGATAACTTTTTAAAATAGTGAAGGCCTTTAATCGTGCGCTCTTTACTAAAGTAGATCGACTGTTTCTTACCATTTTGAACTGCGTAAACACTATAGTAGGCGCGAGGCACGCCAATACTATCAATTGGAAATGGTGTGCCTTCACCAGCGAAGATGCGACGATAATCAACCTGTACTTTTAAAGGGATAGCTTTCGGATCATTATTGTCAGCCAACAGTCCTTCTTCTTCGAGCTTTGCGAGGAAAGCCATTTCCATGAGTTCACGAGTTTGTTCCTGATCTAGATAATTTGGAAAACTTAACTTTTGAACCAGATCGATATTGAAATCTTTTACGGTGAACTGAGAACCTGCAGGGATTACTGCAGGTTCAACTTTTGCTTGTTTTGGAGATGAACCACAGCCAGATATAGCGAGAATGAATGGAAGAAATAGAATAGACAACAGCGTTTTATATTTTTTCATTTAATACTCCTTTATTATTAGATTGATAGGTTAGGAGTACTAGTTTTTCATTTCCAATACTTTATTTACAAAACGAGTATTAGATCGGATAAGTGGTTCTTATTAATGTTTTTATCAAAAGTTAAGCCAGCAAAGTGCTGGCTTTTTAAGGTAATTAAGAGAATGCAACATCGAATGAATCATCATTAGTGAGAAGCGTGTATTCCACCCCATCGGATAATACATGAACTTGATGATATTCGTCAGCGTCGAAGCCTTTGCGTTCAATCTCTCTGGTTTGTTTATTGGTAAGATCGTCTACGTCAATTAACGTGATTTCTGTTGAGAACGCAAGATCGATATCCGTAACAATCAGCCCAGTCGTGGCTTTTGAGTTGCTAGCAAGATCGTCGCTATCCAGTGTGAGCGTTTGGTTGAAGCCCTTTCCTTGTATTGCTTCAAAACCTTCGAAAGTAATGGTGTCATCACCATTGGTAATCAGGATATCGAAGCCTTTACCACCATCCACATGGCGTTCTTTGTCATCGCGGCTTGCTGCTGATAACTGTGATAGATCAACAATGTCATTTCCTTTGCCGACATTAATCGAGAACTCTGTGTATTGCGAGCCTTCAATATTTTCCAGTGTGACGGTATCGTCGCCTCGTCCTGTATCTATATCGAATGTATTGCTCCAGCTATCGCTATTACTTTTGACGCCGATATTAATTGTGTCGCTTGATGCAGAGTTTGATGTATCGATCTGGCCACGCTTTACATTCGTGATGTTCAATGTAGAAAATCCACTTTCTGATTTATTGAAAATATTAACATCGACAATATTATTGATATCTATAAATGTGGAGTTGGATGAAATATTCGCTTCCTTATACCCAATTTTGTTCCACTGATCTGAGTTTATTATAATTTTGTCGAGCTTTATTAAATCATCATGGTCAGTGCAAGCGATAGTTATGCCGCTTTTATTCCACAATAAGTAAGAATCTTCCTGAATATAAGTAGTATTGTCTTTGGTTAGGTTCTTGGATGTGCCTGTACCATCAATATTCGTTGTTCCTATTAAAATAGCCATATAATTACTCCCTTAATTATTTTTATCTAAGCCTTGGGCTTCAGGAATAGTTTCATATAAGCCTAATAAAATGCAATGACCATCATCATGACCAGTACGTAGGTAGTTACCTAGGAATTAGGTTTGAATTTATATGTCAATGTGGAACAAAAGTGCTAAATCTCTTGGTTGGATTATGGAATGATCTTGCATAAATAGTTAGCGTGAATGTAATTTTGCGACGCAAAGTGAGTTATAAGATTGATATTAATTATGTTCAAAGTTTGTCAATTTATTTTAAATTTTTTATTTTTATTCTCTTTAAGAAAAAACTTACAACATATTTAACTTTACTGTGAATGTAATCCAATCACGAATAAAACTCTGGCTTATGTTCCGTTGTTGATTTGGGTGTATGAACTGATTTTTGGCAAATAGGTGGAATATAAAGTTGAAGGTAAGATTCGGTTAACCGAGGCCTAAAAAAGCTGCTCGTTTGAGCAGCTTCTTTATTATTAAGCGATATCGAATGAATCGTCATTCGTTAGGATGGTGTATTCAACACCGTCAGATACAACGTTTACTTGGTGGTAATCGTCAGAATCTAGTCCCATACGCTCTAGGTAGTTCACTTGCTTCATACCAAGGTCGTGAGATTCTACCATGGTTACATCATCAGAGAATTCAACGTCGATATCAGAAACAACCAAGCCAAAACCAGGCTTGTAGTTTGCTGCAAGTGCGTCTGAATCTAGAGTCAAGGTTTGGTCGAAACCAGTACCTTGAACAACTTCGAAACCTTCGAACGTGATGGTGTCGTCACCGTTAGCAATTAGCGTGTCGAAGCCTTTACCACCTTCAATGTGACGTTCTTTGTCTGCATTACTAGCGTAAGCCATACCTGAAACATCAACAGTGTCGTTACCTTTACCTGCATCGATTGAGAATGATGTGTACTGAGAACCTTCAATACCCGTCATTGTGATCTCGTCGTTACCGTGACCAGAGTTGATATCGAAATGGTTGCTCCAGCTATCGCTGTTGCTCTTAACACCTACATTGATTACGTCATTAGAGACACCATTTGATGTATCAATTTGACCACGTTTTGCGTTCATCACATTGATTTCTGAGAAGTGTGAAGCCGTGCTGTTTACGATGTTCACATCAACAACATTGTTAATATCAATGTAAGTTGCTTCAGAATTTAGGTTTGCTTCTTTGTAACCTTCTTTATTCCACTCATCAGAACTGATAATAATGCTATCAATCTTGCTGTGATCTTCGTTATCGGACTCTACAGTCACGCCGTCTTCATTCCAAGTTAGTGAAGAATCGTCGTTGATGTATGTGCCGTTGTTTTCATCTAAATCAACAGAAGAACCTGTACCGTCAGTATTCGTGGTACCAATAATAATGCTCATTGTATTGTTCCTAGTATGATGGAATTAATTTGTGAGCACATTCTTATATAAAGTTGAGAATTTGTAATCGTAGTGAAAGTCTTTTGGTTTTATTTTGGTACTATTGGCTTAATTAGTTCTAAATTATGATTTTTAAACGCACTTATAAACTCAATTGCATGTATCAATAAATCTATGATCGGTTTGCATTTGTTTGATATATTGAGTGAATGTATTTTGATTAAAATTTAAGCGTTATTCTTATTTTCTTTCATAGGTATTCTGAAGTTCACCGTAATTTCAATTAGGGATCAAGTGCATATACAGGAAAAACCTGACGCTTATGTCAGCTGTTGCTGTTGCATAGTTCGTGATTAAGAATAATCCGTTGTTATATATTAAGGGTTATGAAATTAGTTTTTAAAAAGAAATAAAAAACCGCCCGAAGGCGGCCTTTTTATTAAACTAGTGCGTAGTCATCGTCTTCAACTAAGAGAGTGAATGACTCATCAGCATCGGTATAGACATTGACTAGGCTGAAATCAGTTGCTTCATAACCTAATTGGTCTAAGTAATCGATATGTTCTTGATCAAGCATTTCAATTTCGTATTCACTGATACCTTCGCCAAAGCTTACGTCGATGTTTGCGACCACTAAACCTAGGTCGTTACCCACGTTGTTTTCTAGCGTTTCGGCATCCAGAGTTAGACCGCTCTCAAACCCGGTACCTTCGACGACTTCAAAACCTTCAAATCGAACTATCGCATCGCCGTTTGTGACTAACTTATCAAGGCCTTCGCCACCTTCAAGTACACGTTCTTTGTCTGCATGAGAAGCTGCTTCGATGGTAGAGATGTCAACTACGTCATTACCTTCACCAAGCTCAATCTTGAATTCGGTATATTCTGAGCCCATAAAACCAGCCAGTGTGACATTGTCATCACCCGCACCGGTTTCAATTTCAAACGTGTTACCCCAAGCGTCGCTGTTACTTCTAACACCAACATAAATCGAATCGTCAGACTCAACACCTGTAGTATCGATTTGGCCACGTTTCACATTGAGCACATCGATGTGAGATGTACCGGTTGAGGATTGGTTAGTGATGTCGACATCAACAAAGTTGTCGATCGTGATTGATTCGTAAGAACCATCAACCTTCGCTTCTTTGTAACCAGCTTTATTCCACTCTGCTGATTGAAGTACAAAGCTTGTGAATGGCACATCATATTGACTGTTAATTGTCGCTGCAATTATGCCGTCTTGATTGAAGAAATCAGGAACGATAAAACCGTTTTCAGGTGTTAGATCTGCTGAAGAACCTGTTCCGTCCAGGTTAGTTGTACCGATAATGACGCTCATTGGGAATCCTTTATTACGATGATCATTAATTTACCATTCCGTCGCATAGCGACCGGATCACTGAGTCCTTTGTTCATCAACCATTGCTTCATGCGTCAATGAACAAAAGGTTGAGTCATCATATACAAAGAAGTTTTGCATTAGTGATCTTGAATATTGATTTGGTAATTATTTGGTACTGTGAATGGAAGTGGTTCCAAATAATTAACATGCTGTATCTATTGGTTTGGCGCTGTATTTTTCTGTTCTTGTTGATAGAAATGATTATTTAGTTATTTATCAATAATTTTAATTGAAAGTTGGATCAGTACCGATATGGTTTGCGTTTAATTCATACCTTCTTTCCATGGCTTATCATCTAATGTGCTGGATTGCTTGGCCATCTTACTCCTGAAATATGGGGCTCCCATCAACATGTTGAACTAGACCATAGGTCTAACGATTTTAAGCAATCAATGATCTTGATTCAGAAAGTGCCGCGCTGCTACCTGACAACTTAATGAAGCGAAGCATCTCGAAAGATCAGCAGATCCTAACCATTCATCCTGATTATTTTCAGTTGACGCCATATTGTTACCACTTATCTCAAACCTAAGCACCTTGGCAATGCATTGATTAATCTTCCAACATCACGACCAGATAAGGACGAAAGCGATGAATGTGAAGAAATCTGTACTGGGCATTTTTCTAGGGGCTATGGTTTCAACATCTACTATGGCAGCCCCAAGTGAAACATTGATTGGTCAATACAATCTAGCGGCGGAAGGGGATGAAAACAAAGTCAGTGAGGTGTATCAGCAACTCACTCAGCAGATCAGTAAGCAAGGGGCTGATGCACTCAGTTTGGTTTACCTCGGTAGTACCCAAACTTTGATGGGCAGAGATGCGTTTATACCATGGAACAAGATGAAATATACCGAGCAAGGTTTAGCGACTATTGCAAAAGGATTGAGTCTGATCCCTGATCAGCCAACCGATCTTAAACAGCAAGAGTGGCGACAAGGACTACCCGAGAACATTCTTGCTCAAGCAATTGCCGCGGCCACATACACTTCATTGCCCGATATGTTTAATCATTTTGAGCGTGGTTACGATCTATTTTTAGATCTGCTTTCAAGTGAGGATTTTTCTGCTCAGAGTTATGAAGCCACGTCTTGGATCTATATCTACGCGATTCAAGCTGCGTTGCGTGCGGACGATGCTGAGCAAGCGATGAAATGGCTTAATGTGATGCAAACACAAAATGCTTCCCACCCGATGACGCTTCAAGCGGAAGCGATTATCCAGCAATCTGTTTGAGGTAATATCATGATTCAATTCAAGAAAGTCTCAAAGCGTTACCAACTCGGGGAGCAATATGTTGATGCGCTTAAACAGGTGACTGGTGAGATCTCCAACGGAGAGATGGTGGCATTATGTGGTCCCTCCGGTTCAGGTAAAAGTACGCTGTTGAATATCCTTGGACTGCTTGATATGGAATACGAGGGAGAGGTTTTGTTTGCTGGCCGAGCGTGCCCAAAGGATTCGCATATTGCAGCGCAGATTCGCCGGACTCAACTGGGCTTTGTATTCCAGCGCTTTAACTTAATTCCGGTCATGACAGCATTAGAAAATGTGGCTTATCCATTAATGCTCAATGGTTTTAATGCATTTGAGCGAGAAGCACGAGCGAAAGATATTCTGGAAAAAGTCGGGCTTGGGGGCTTTATGGAGCATCGTCCCGATCGCCTTTCAGGAGGCCAGCAACAACGCGTTGCTATCGCAAGGGCATTAGTTCACCGCCCTCAACTGGTAATCGCAGATGAACCGACCGCCAGTTTAGACAGTCATACCGCGAATGTGGTGATTGAGCTAATGAAGGCGCTAGGTCATGAAATGGGAACCACCTTTGTTGTTGCAACGCATGACCCACGTATGGCAGAGCATTGTGACCGGTCTATTTTGTTGTCTGATGGTGAAATTAAAGGGGAGGAAATGCGATGGGCAAGTTAATCCCTCAATCCATACGGTTGGCATATCTGAATCTTACGCGTAACTCGCGCCGTAGCATGTTATCTGTTGCGATTGTTGCTATTGCAGTCTTTGCGTTGACCAGTGCAGGAGGCTTTGGCTTGTATACCTACGAGTCGTTGCGAGAATCAACCGCGCGCGATATCGGTCATCTAACTTTAAGCCAGCCAGATTACTTTGAGCTTGATGAAGAAGTGCCTTTAGAAAATGGTTTAGCGGACACCGAAGAAGTGATCAAAGGCTTGTTGGCCAATCCTGATATCCGTGGCATCCAGCCTCACATCGACTTTAACGGATTGATTTCAAATGGCAGCAAATCGACCATTTTTGTAGGTAATGGCGTGAATGACAGAGAGTTTGATATGAAGGGGCCTTTCCTTGATGTCAGAGAAGGAAAAACGCTTTCAAACATTGCCAGTCCACGTTACAACGCGCAGGAACCTGAAGTGATGTTGGCCGTGGATTTAGCGCGAAATTTAAAAGTCATCGTTGGAGATTGGATCACGTTGTTAGTGACCACAACCGATGGTGCGTTGAATGCCTTTGACTTTAAGGTTCAGGGGATTTATTCCACTGGGGTGCCCGAATTGGATAAGCGAGAGCTGTACATACACGTGAATACGGCTCAAGAACTACTCGCTTCCAATAAAGTGAGTACATTGTCTGTTTACTTGTTTGATATTGAAAAAACTGATGCCGTACAAACTCAAGTCGAAAGTGCATTATCTCAAGTCGATTTGGCACAAAACATGGCTGTGACGCCTTGGCAGCAACGCGCCTTTTTTTACGACAAAGTGAAGAATCTGTATGACCGAATCTTCGGAATCATGGGCGCAGTGATGGCGATGGTGGTATTTGTGTCGTTGTTTAATACGTTGACCATGTCTGTAACGGAACGCACTCGTGAAATTGGCACCTTGTCTGCTCTTGGCACTTATCCTGGCGAAATCGTGGCTGAATTTATTAAAGAGTCTCTTCTTATGGCTTTGATCGGCTCACTACTTGGTGGTGTGCTTACAGCGTTAATAAGCGCCATCTTGTTTGTGTCTGACATTCAAATGCCTCCTCCTCCAGGGAGTACCGAAGGTTATCCACTGAATGTCTATTTTTCTTTCGAACTTCTTGCCTATACCGCTTGTAGCGTGCTGGTCATCTGTGTTTTTGCAGCTTGGATTTCTGCACGCAAAGGGGTGAATAAACCTATTACTGAGGCGTTAATTTATGTCTAAGTTGCTATTAACCAGTTTACTCTTTATTTGCTCGTCTTCTTGGGCGAACACAGTTGAACAGATGCTAAAACAAGCTGATCAGTATCGTTTAAATGAAAATGCAGCCAAAGTCGTGTCGTTAGTGAAGTTATATGAACACGACAAGTTGGATAAGACACGCCAATACCATGTCTATACCCGCGAGAACCGCGAGTCTCTGGTGGTGTTCAAATCTCAAGTTGAAGCTGGGCAAAAAATGTTGATGCTGGGTGATAACTATTGGTTGTTGATGCCAAAAAGTCGCCGTCCAATTCGAATCACACCGATGCAGAAACTGCTGGGTGAGGCGTCGGTTGGCGATGTTTCTACGCTAACTTGGAGCGATGATTACCAAGGTGCTCTGGTGGGTGAAGAGGTGATTACCTTGGATGGTCGCACCATACAGAGTAATAAACTGGAATTGAGCGCGAAAACAAAAGGTGCGAGTTATCAGCGAATCACGTTGTGGCTCACTGCGGATAATGATTTTCCACTAAAAGCAGATTTGTACTTACATTCGGGTAAGCTAGCAAAACAAGCGTTATTCCAGCAAGGAGGCGGAGAAGAAGGCATTCGGGTCGATGCGATGATTTTGCTTGATCAGATCCAGCCTGCGAAGAAAACGGTGATTGAATATCAAGCCGTGACACCGTATCAGCTGGCAGACAAGTATTACAACCCGGCGTTTCTAACACGTAACTCTCAAGTGGATCTCTGATATGAAAGCCATCAGTGTTGCATTGCTTTTAATTGTGTCCAGCTCTGTGAATGCGAACGTTCAGATTGAGTGGGACTGGATGATAAGTTCTGACTACGTTGAAAAACGTGAAAGCACGATCTTTGTTAATAGCGAACGCAATAACGCTCAAAGTGTCAATGCGCTTTTGGATGCACAAATAACATGGAAAAACTGGACTGGTCTTTTTGCTATCAAGGGAAGTGAGCTGTATAGCAATGAATCTCAACATCAGTTTGATGCTGAATTTGTGGTCCAAGAGCTATTCTGGCAATCAAGTTTTGAGTTGGGAACGACATCGCTGGATATGAGTGTTGGAAAAATGCGTCTCGATTGGGGGGTAGGTTACGGTTACCGCCCATTGGATGTCTTCAAACCTTATCGGCGCAATCCTGTTGGAATACAAGTGGAAGAGGGAGCGGGGGCGATTGTGCTTTCTAGCTTTGAACAATCAGGTGAATGGAGCCTCATTTACAGTGATTCCTCATGGAATAGCCAAGCAGGTTCGGAATTGTCTGAAGCGGCTGAGCAACAAGGAATTGGTATTCGTCGATATATGTTGGTTGATGATCATGAATGGCAAGGCCTAGTGTATTACGATGATGTCAGACATGGTCTGGTTGCGGGTTCTCTAGTAACGGTTTTAAACAGTGAGCTTGAGCTTCATGGCTCTGCGTTATACCAACGTCAATACCAGTACTTTTCGTTAGGAAGCGTTTTCCAGCCTGTCGAATTGCAAGAAGAGGCACATGGGTACCAAGCATTGATCGGGCTAAGTTGGGCAAATGGGGTTGGTCATCATGTGATTGCCGAATATTGGTATGACAGTCGCGCTTGGGATAAAGAAGATTGGCACTGCGCTTTTGATCATGCTTCTATGCTTAAGCGACAAAATGAAGCATTACTGGCAAGCAGCTATGCGTTAGGTTACCAGCAGGTTAATTTGGTGCAGCATAATATTATGCTGCATTGGACGTTAGATAGTTCCGCATGGGAGCATTGGAACTGGAGCCAGAACCTAGGTTGGCTTTCAGATTTAACGCCGACATTGGATGTTATGTATTCCCCAGATGATCGAGGTGTGATTGCTACGCAGTGGTTAAATTATCAAGCATTCGATTCAGGAGATGCTTCGATGGAAATGGAGCTTGCCGCACGCTTTTTTACTGGCAGCGATTCATCTGCGTATGCAAATCTGCAAGACAAGTATATGATTCTTTTTAACTTAAAAGGGAAGTTCTGATGGACAATCACATGAGTCACTGGCGTGGGTTTGGTAAAAGTTTGGTTTTTACGTCACTGTTTTGTTTAGTGATTGCAGTCATTACCAAGATGATTTGGTCAAGTGCATGGGGTGAGCATTTAGCCATCAGTTTTGGTTACGGTTATTCTGCGGTATTTACTGCCCACTTACTAAGCGTCTATAAGCCAGATTTACCCTATCGTTTTATTAATCTACTATCGGTGACCAGCTCGATGATCTTTGGCACCGCCAATGCCCACTATTGGCTTAAGAAGTATGAAAAATTTAGTGACTTTTCTGATCTGCAACCAGTGATGGCACTTGGGCTGATATTTACCGTTGCTTGCTTCTTTTACTTTTATGCATACGAGCAGAAAATTGTGGCAGAAAAAGAGCTCGAAATTGCTAAGCGTAAGCAGTCGGAACAAGAGAAGGCTTTGTTGCTGAGCCAACTGAACCAATTACAAAGCCAGATTGAACCTCACTTTCTTTTTAACACCTTGGCGAATATCAATGTGTTAATTGAACAAAATCCACCTTCTGCGAGCAAAATGCTCGAAAAACTCACCGAACTGCTGCGAGCAACCTTGAAAAAAAGCCGTCGCCGATTAGTTACCGTTGAAGATGAGCTGTCTCTGGTTGATGCCTATTTAGCGATTCATAAAATTCGCTTAGGTAATAGGTTAGAGTATGAGGTGAGTGTTGAATCGTCATTGAGAGAAACCCTTTTACCTCCAATGTTACTGCAGCCTTTAGTTGAAAATGCAATTCAGCACGGAATCGAGCCAAAATCTGACAGTGGCAAAGTGCAAGTGAGCATTACTTGTGATGATGAATTATTTCACATACGAATCACGGATACGGGGGTTGGGTTATCTGGCGGCAACTCAACGACGGGAAATGGCATCAGCTTAGACAATATTCGTCAACGATTACACGCTCTGTTCGCTGGGAATGCCTCCTTGGGTTTGAGTGAAAACCGGGAAGGTGGGACAACGAGTCATATCACAATCAACAGAGCGGCACTAGAGACATTAATACAGTCAAATGGATTGATAGATGAGCAAGATAACGGCAGTAATTGCAGATGATGAACCTTTATTGAGGCATCATTTAGATAAGATGTTGGCAGAGTTGTGGCCAGAACTTGAGATCGTAGGTTTGGCTGCCAATGGTGCTGAAGCTATTGAATTAGTTCAGCAATATCATCCTACGGTCGTCTTTCTCGATATTCGAATGCCGCAGCTCGACGGAATGTCAGTGGCTAAGCAACTGTCGAAAATGGCCACAGCGCCACTGGTGGTTTTTATCACAGCTTATGATGAATATGCGATCCAAGCCTTTGATAATAATGCGATAGACTATCTGTTAAAACCTGTCTCTGAAGCGCGATTAGCGAAAAGCTTGGAACGTATACAGGCTAGGGCGTCATCTAGTTCTGACGCAAATCCTGATGTGTCGGTATTACTTGAAAAGCTGCAATCTTTATCACCCTCAACATCGACCGCAGAATACTTGAAATGGATACGTGTTCAAAAAGGCGAAGACATCCATCTGGTTTCCGTATCTGACGTGTTGTATTTCAAAGCGGAGGATAAATACGTCACTCTGTACAAATCAAACATGGGTAAAATAGAGGAGTTTTTACTCAGAACTTCGCTTAAAGAGTTGCTTCACCAGCTCGACCCAGAACATTTCTGGCAGATCCACCGCTCGACGGTAGTTAATGTTTCAGCGGTTGAAAAAGTAAAGAAAGAGTTTACAGGTAAAATGTATGCATATATTCAAGGTAATAAGCTTTCAGTGAGCCGGGCAATGCAATCAAAATTCACTCACCATTGGTGAATTCCGAAAATTCATTGCCGTTACCTCTTCTGGCTTAATCGCTTGAGAATAATAGAAGCCTTGAATGTACCTAACTCCAAGCTCGTTCAATTGTGAAAGTTGCTGCTCTGTTTCTACCCCTTCGGCAATGACCTTCATGTCCAGTTGTTTCGCAAGTTGTATCATTGAGACCAAAACTGGGGTGATGGAGGATTCAGCATGAAGGCTCTTAATGAAGACCTTGTCAATTTTCATCACATTGAATGGGTGTAGGTGGATAAAGTTCAAACCTGAATAACCCGTACCAAAATCATCAATCGCAATCTGATAACCGCTGGCATGCAGTTCTTTCAGTGATGCGACGGCTTCTTCAAGCTCATCCGCACTAAATTCCACGTTTTCAGTAATTTCTAGCAATAGTTTTGATACCAATTTGGGGTGCTTTTTAGCGAAATCTTGCAGGTATTGGATAAAGCTATTGTCGATAATGAGCGTTCGACTGATATTAACGCTGATATAACGATTCTTTAGTAGCTTTTTATTGCGATAAAGGAAGCTAGCCACAGAGTCGAGCGTGTTTTTAGTGATCACATCAATAACCCCTAACTTCTCAGCTAAAGGAATGAAAATATCGGGTGATATTTGCCCTTGGCTTGGATGATTCCAACGAACTAACGCCTCACAACCGCTCAACGTATGATCGTTGCTATCGACAATCGGCTGTAAGTACAGCTCAATTTGATCGTTTTCAATGGCACTTAGCAGTGAAAATTCCATCGATCTTTTCGCAAGGGTCTGGTAGCGGATCAGTAAATACACCACCGACAAGGCGCTAGCAATAAAAATAGCTTGCCAAATATGTTCGAAAAAATGGTGTTGGAAGGTGGTGGCATTCAAATAAATGGTGATCGATAGTGGGTAAAGATGCGATGAGAAGCTAAACAGCGTATGGGCATCTTCCATTGAACCCGCGTCACTGATGATTGATTGATCCAAAACCTGGATACGGTATCCATAGTTTTGTTCGGCTAATAACGGCTCAACCAGTTGGATGAACTGCTTTGGTGGCATCAATGCATTTATACCTTCTCTCTCTTTTTCAGAGGCGTACACAAAAAAGGTTTGCAGCTTGCTTTTAGATTCCGTCAGTGAAATCGTTGTATTACTCGGGGAGTGGTAGATTCGGTCTAGTACCGAGTTATACAGTTTGATCTTTGTTTTACCTTCGTTGCTAGTACAAATGACGTAATTGTCTCTGTACATCCCCACTTCTTTTAGCATTTCAGAATGAAACGCGTATGAACGAAGGGCTAGCTTGTCCTTGGTGGTACAACTGTCGCTAACTTGTGTTTTTAGCGCTCTTAGTTCATCTGAAATCTTATTGATATGGTTTTCGAGTATTGCAATAGAGGCTTTACCATCAGCCATGGCATGGTTTCGTACGTGGTAGAAATTGAGCAGAACAGCAGTCAAAACAACGACCATAAAGATAATGACTACGGGGAGGTAGTTGGGTAGGTGGTCTATAGCTTGTGCAATAAAGCTGTTTGTTTTTTTTATATTAGATCTCTGGTGCTGCATAAAGAGTTAAGCCAACGTTTTTATTCACTATAAGCCGTCTAGCAAAAAAGTTATAAATTTCATTTTGTTATTAGAATACTATCACGCTTATTGTAAATCGCAGTTTTGTATCTGTCTTATTTATGAAACAAACGCCAAACGAGACACTTTACCGACTATCATTCGATAGTTTTCTGCTACCTCTCGGCAAGTGCTATTCATGATGTCAATAAAGTCGTCCATTTTTAAGTTTTAAATTCTGGTTTTTCCTCTTATTGGTAAGAATATCTGCTAATTATTATCCATGAGACGATATCCTTTGATACTTTTGTAAGTCAAATACTATAAAAGTGTGCCATAACATTAAAAGGCACGCAGGGCAAAAAGTGAACAGCTTAAGTTTGTCGAAAGTCGGGGGGATATATGGCTGTAGAGGTGATTGGTCAACAGGCCGTCGTACAAAAGATTACTGGGGAAGTCATTGCAGTTGAACATAACGGCAATGCCCGAATTGTTAATGTTGGAGAGACGCTCGAGAGAAACGAAATTCTCATTACCGTGAATCGCTCTTCTGTCGTTCTTGTTGCCGATGGTAACCAGTTTCTTGTCGATGAAAATTGTTTAGCTTGCTTGTATGAGCCTTTAGCTGATGGCGATCTTATTGCCGTTACCCCGATAAACGGAGAAGTCTCAGTAAATACTGACTTACTGAATGACAGTGGGATTACTGAAGATGACTTTGCTGCAATCCAAGATGCAATTTTAGCGGGGGCCGACCCGACACAGATCCTTGAAGCGCCTGCGGCAGGTGCAGGTGCTTCTGGTTCAGCAAATGCTGGTTTTGTGACGATTAATTATAATTTTGCTGAGACGATAGCCAGTACATTCTTTGAAACCGCAGGTTTCGATTCGACAACCCAAGAAGAGCAAGAGCAATTTGACCCACTGATTTTGGCCGCGGGTGGTGAAGGCCTTGCCGCAAGTCTTCAGGAAGGTATTTTATCTCAAGGTTCTTACCCTCAATCTACCACCGTTTCAGTGTTGGTTAACTCAGGTGATTTACCTCTCGATCCTACCTCTTTTGTTCCGGAAGCCAATTCTCTTGCTGCGTTGTTAGCTGAGTTAAATTCAGATATTACTTCTGCCGGAGAGCCGGTTACTTTTCGTTATGATACCGTTGAAAATGCCATTATCGGTGAACAGGGCGGTAATGAAGTTGTCCGTATTGATATTGATGCGGTGAGCTCTGGTGTTGATGTGTCTCTTTCCGTTACTGCGACCATTAGTCAGCCCATTGATCACAATCCATCTGTTGGTGGGGGGCTGGTTTCTATTGCAGGCGACCAAATCATTGTGAATTTGGATGTGACTGGTGCTGATAATGCGGGTAATGAGATCCTATCCCCAATTGATATTAGTGTTGGTATTTCTGATGGCTCCAACCCACTGGCCCAAGCCACCGATGTCACAACGGTTGAATCCGAATCAGCAAGCCTGAACGGCACGTTGTTTGAAGAGGGAAGCGATCAAATCCAGTCTGTCGTTTTCACCGAAGATGCATTAGCACAATTTGATGATCTTTTAAGTGATAACCAAGCCATCACCGCGACCTTATCCGATGATAAGACAACGATAACGGTGACAATCAATGGGACACAGGAAACGGTATTAACGGTTAGTGTTGATGCAAATGGCCAGTTTTCTTTCCAACAAAACCTTCCATTAGAGCAGGTCGGTAACGGTGATGATATTGAGCTGAGTCTTCCAGTGCTTGCCACTGACTTTGATCAGGACACCACTGACAATACGCTAAACGTCACCATTACTGATGGCCAGAACCCTACGATTAACGCCACTGAAGGCTTAGATTTATCTGAATCAGGTGTTGCGGGTGGTTCAGAAGAAGGAGTGGCTGCGGTTACCGACACGGGTACAATCGACTTCACTGCAGGTAGTGATGCGGTTGATCATTTTGAGCTTGAGCCGAGTGAATTTAACCAAGATGGTGCGTTAACCTCACAAGGGCAAGCCGTGATGCTTGAGCTTGCCTCGAACGAGAATGGTGTACGAACTTATAACGGTTATATCATCATCGATGGTCAGCAAATCAATGTATTCGAAGTTAAAGTGGATAGCCCGGCTTTAGGGCAATACGAAATCACTTTGCTAGAACAGCTTGACCACTTAGGTGCTGATGATAGCGAACTCTCATTTAACTTGCCCATTTATGCCGTTGATGCCGATGGCGACCGCTCATCGATAGTCGCTGGTGGCAGTGAGCATGCGTCGCAAATTGTGGTCACGGTAACGGATGATGAACCATCTCTGGTTGATCAGTCGTTTGATCTGACTGAGCCTGTTGTTGCAGGCAGCGAGGTCGCATCCTATTCCTTATTCGATCAACCGGGTGCGGATGGTGCTTTCATCACTTCATTTACTTACGGCACTGATAGCTACACATTGCGCGATGACTTACCCGCAGATCAAGAGCAGGCTTTTTCTTTTGCAGAAGGAACCTTGTATGTTACCCGTGATGGTAGTGTGCGCTTTGAAGTCGCGCGTGATATTGATCATAGCGCCGATGAAAACCATTCAGAAGCAACTGCAGTTTACGGCAACCGATGCTGATGGCGACACAACAACGTCCGATCTAACGCTTAATATTTCTGATGGTGCTCTGCCAGAAATCACCAGTGTTGAGAGTGTGAATTTAGCGGAAAGTGCATTAAGTCATGGTTCGGCTCCAGGAGACGCCACACAAACTGCCGAAATTACCTTCACTGAAGGTAGTGATGATTTCAGTCATTTTCGTATTGATGTCAATGCATTCAATACGGCAACAACGCTAACTTCTGACGGGCAGAATGTCACTCTCGTTGAAGTTTCCCAAGGGGTGTATCAGGCGACGATCACTGATGCGTCAGGGACGGTCATTCCTGTATTCCGTATTGAATTTGATGCCAATTCTCCGGGTAAATACACCTTTACGCTTCAAAAAGAGTTGGATCACAGTGGATCTGGCAATGACGATATTCAGTTTACGTTGCCGATTTATGCGGTTGATACCGATGGTGACGACTCAGCGCAAGCCAATATCCAAGTGACGATAAAAGATGATATTCCGACCATTGAAGATATCACTGCAGGCAGTGTTACCACGATCAATGAAAGTCATATTGCCACTGGATCTGATGCGAAGCCGAGCAATGTAATTAATGGTGAGTTTGTCACTGAGCAAGGCGCTGATGAAGTGGTGTCTTATCAGCTCGCAAACAAAGATGCAGTCATTGAAAATATGACGTCTGCTGGCGAACCGCTAACGATGACGGAATCTGTCACAGCAGGTTCCACTACTTACCAAGCGATGGCAGACGGTAAAGTCGTATTTGAACTGATACTCAACAGCGACGGCAGTTACAGTTTTGAGCTTAAACAGCCATTGGATCATGATGTGAATCTTGATGACTTGCTACTGAACTTCAAAGTGACGGCAACAGATGGCGATGGCGATGTCTCCGCGCAGTTTGAATTACCAATTACTGTAACGGATGACAAACCAAGTATTGATGGGTTTACTGGCGAAAATCGAATTGATGAAGATGATCTAGCATCTGGCTCAGATACCGTCAGTGCAGATGATAGTGTGATTAATGGTCACTTTGATGTTACGGAAGGGGCTGATGAAATTGCCTCTTACGAGCTTGTTAATCCTGATGCGATTTTGAATGGTTTATCCGTTGATGGTAGCGTCTTGGAATGGGCGACGGTTGAAACATCCGGTACTCAAACTACATATACGGCGGTCATTGAAGGTACCAACACACCAGCCTTCAAAATCATTTTTGATGCGAGTGACAATAGCTACCGTTTCGAGTTGCTTCAATCTCTAGACCATGCTGATGGTGCAGGAGAAAATGAGCTCACAATTAACATTACAGTCGTAGCGAAAGATTACGACGGTGACAGTAGCGATTCGTTTACGTTGCCTGTGACTGTGGTGGATGATGTACCAACGTTAACGGCTCAAACAATAGAGACAGTGGAGGGCAGCCGAAATCCGGTGTCGGTTGATATGTTTGCCACTGACACAGATAAAGGTGCCGATGGTGCGTCGCTCACTCAGCTTGAAGGGGTCAGTGCAAATGGTGTCAATATCATGTTTGGTGACTCCCCAGCAGATATCAACGCGACGTTTGATATCCCATCCGGTGAATCATCAATCAAAGTGTATGAAGTCAATGGCACCGAGATACGCGAGCTTGGTGAACTGACGGTCAATAGCGATGGTCAAATTGAGTTTGTTTCCAAAGATACGTTGCAGCATCAGGGTGATGACATCTCATTCACGATCAATGTAACAGCAACGGATGGGGATAAAGATACCTCGACACAGCCTGTCGAGATTGTTATCACCGATGAGCAAGCCACGATGATCCCACTTAAAGTGGTGACATTCGAGGACTCGGGTCGCAATGACAGTATTGCGTTTGCGCCTGGCGTAACGGTTGATATGGAAAACGCAGAAGATAACTTAGCTTCGTTGCCTGACGATCTGGCACAAGTTGCCTTAAGTGTGAATCTTCACGATGCTGATAACAACGAGTCTATTGGTGGCTTGACTATTCATGCGGGGGACCACCATGGAACATTCTTTTATGAAAAAGATGGCTTGTTATATGAGCTAACCCCGGATGCCTCAGGGAATATTCATTTACCCGCAGAGTTAATTCAGCAAAGTGCCACCGTGAATGCAAATGGCGACACGATTGCGACCATCGATAATTTGTATTTTGTTCCCGATCGCCACTTCTCAACCAGCCAAAATGGTTTTGATGTCAACTACACCATGGATATCAATAATAATGGCAGCTTGGATCACTCACTAGATGGCAACTTTAAAGTTGAAGTTGAGCGTGTTGCTGATATCGCAACCTGGGATGACAACAATAGTACATACCATTATTCACTCGACGAAGATGACGCGAGCGCGACGTTGCACTTAACGGCTCATACGCAAGATGATAGTCAACCAGAAGCGATTACCTATCAGCTCACCGTGACTGAAGGGGCTGGGAATTTTGTATTGATTGGCGCTGACGGACAACCTATTACTGAATCATCACCGGGTGTGTATTTGATTTCCGCAGCAGATATCAACTCAATAAAAGTAGATCCTAATGATAACTTCTCTGGTCAGATTCGTTTTGACGCAGTGGCGATTACAGAAGAACGCAACAACGCAGTCAGCGGAAAAGAGACCGCAGAATCTGAAGTCCAAGAAGTGATCATTGATGTCTCGCCAGTGGCTGATGAAGGTTCTTTCTCAGTAAACCGAGTGGACATATTTGAAGATAACGCCTCCCATCAGAATGCAATCGATCCAACACAGGAGCATGATCCGCTATTGGTCAGTGAAGTGGTGACAATGACACCTTCACCGGACCAAGATAGCTCTGAGTCAATGTATGTGCGTATTTCTGACTTCTCTGTTGATGGTGTTGAATTGGTATGGCTTGATACGTCGATGCCAAGCCAGATCACGCAAGTGACATTGCCTGACGGTTCGGTGTATTACGAGATCCCTGAGCAGTATCTAGATTCAGTCGAAATATTGCCACCGCTACATAGCAACCAAGATTTCACGTTTAACGTTGAAGGGATCATTAAAGATCAGGCGACGTTATCCGATGGAACAACTGTCGTTGATGAAACCTCATTAGGCAACAAGGAAGTCAATGTTGCGATTAAAGGGGTTGCTGACACTCCAGAGATTGTCATTAAAGATGGCAACACCGATTGGAGTGAATTTACTGAAGGTGACACCTCGGGCATCAAGACGACCATCGATGAAAATGGTACAGCGGAGCTCAATTTCTCTGTTGTTTCTGGAGAGTACTCAGATAAACCGTTAGATCAATCAGAGTCATTAACTGTGCTACTTTCGAATATTCCTGAAGGCGTGGTTCTTGAAGACAGTGACGGGACAACGATTGACTTAACGTTTGTTGGTTACGATAGCAATGGACAACCTATTTATGAAGCGGACATTAGTGCGCTCCATTTTGATACTGGTATTGTTGTTCGTCCTGTGGATTCGGCAACGGCTAATATTGAAATCACAGCGACCATTGTTGTAACTGAAGATGACGGGCATTCAATTACGGTTGAGAAACCAATCGTGATTGAGGTGGCGCCAGTCATTGATACGCAAGACAATTATCTATCGCATTCTCGTGGGAATGAAGACAGTAAAATCACCATCAACTGGCAACCAGAAGGGACAAAAGTTGATGCGGATGAATTCTACGCCGATCTCCAGATCTCGGGTGTTCCTTCCGGTGCTTCTGTCTTTATTAATGGTGAGGCAACGGCACTTACTGAAGGCACTACAGTTACCATTGATGGGGTAAAAATCACCTTTGAAAATGGTGAGCTATCTTTTGAGCCGGATGGAATATCAGAACAAGAGTTCTCTGACTTGATCAGTCAAAATGGTTTTATCCAGATCCAGCCAGAAGCTGATTCTAGTGCCGACTTCACCCTAACAACTACAGCGACAGTGAAGGAAATCGATGCTGAATATGAAGATGCATCTAATCCGGGCCAAGGCATTGCTGAGAAAGTGGTTAACGGCCAAATTGATGTAACTGTGGTTCCGGTGGTAGAGCCGGAAGATGCTGACAACAAGCTGGAAGTGACCGATGCGGCGGGTGCTGCTGAATCTGTAATTCACGCTGGTGATGATGGCAGCATTGAATTTACCATCAACGATGCCAATGGTGACGCCAATATTATCCATTACTTGGAAACCGATGGCTCTTCAGATGAGCTGGTGACTGAATTGGTGGTTCAATTCAATAATACTGATCCAGCCGTACTTGAACAGCTCGTGATCGTGGGTGCAGTGTATGAAGGAAATGGACGTTGGGTGATCACCGATGAAGAAAACTTCAGCATCAAAGCGCCAAATGGCCTGAATTTGTTCGACCAAAACCAACCGGGCCAAGAAAATACCATAGATATTACTATCTTTGCCAAAGTGACGGATGCAGGAGAAGACTCTCCCGAAGCAGCTAACAGCGCTGAACGTGAAACGGACGTGACACTATCCTTCCCGAAAGTAGTGAACCCACATGATCCAGATAAAGCGGCAGAGGTTGATATTAAAGATACTGCCGTCATTACTGGCACCGAGGACAACTCAGTCAATTTAGGTGAGCAACTCGCTGATGAAATTGTGATTTCTGGTCATGATGGCAAAGAAGACATTGTCACAATTGTGATTGACGGAACGGTGACGATCAATGGTCAGAGTTACCCGATCTCTATCAGCGCGAACGATATTGATTTCACCAACGGAAAATATGTTTTCCAAGGTGGGATAGATGCAGATGGAAACCTGACAGGCTTTGATGGGCTAAACTTGAACTTGCCTGAAGATTTCTCTGGTGATTTTGAGCTTCCAATTACCATCATTACTACTGATGTTTCTTCTGGGGATGAGAAAACAACCACAGAAAATGTAACCATTCAGGTCTCTCCTGTTGCTGACACACCAGACAGCACTCAGCCTAATGACAGTACACTGACGCCGGAATTTGATGTGGTAGTGTCTGGTTCATTGGATGAAAATATGGATCCTATCGATATCGATGGAACCGCAGGGGCTGACACTGTCGGATACGAAGACAGCTACATTCAACTCGCGTTTACCTCGACGTTAATGGATAACTTTAACGGTGTTGATGGGGGAGACGAAGTTCTTAGCGAAGTTACGTTAACATTAGCTGATGCAAGTGTTGGTCAGTTTTATGATGCCGATGGTAATGCGTTAGGGACAAGTATTACTTTCTCCGCTGCTGACATTGCTGCTGGCAAATTGGATCAGGTACTGTTCAAGCCTGCGCATAATTACCCGACGGGCAACGATGACAACACAGTGACGATCAATGTTTCTGGTACAGTGACAGATACCGCTACGTTCGATCAAACGGGTGCCGCTTCTGAATCTGATAGTGGTCAGTTTAATACGAATGTTAGCTTCGAAGTTGTACCTGTTGTGGATGATATTGAGGTCTCTGGAGCTGGTGGCGATGGTGTCATTGATATTGTTGGAACAGAAGATGAACCAATCTCACTAGCAACAACAGATCCTGTGACGGTATCACTGACCGATACCGATGGCTCCGAACAGTTTATTTCTCTCAAGCTGACTGATGTTCCGGATGGTTTCTTGGTTCAAGCTGTATCAGGAAGTGGTTACACGGTTAAGAATAACGGTAATGGTGAATGGAGTATTAAGCTACCAGCAGGTGCAGGCAGTGAACTTGATCTAAGCAATATTCAAATCGTGCCACCAAAAGACTTTAGCGGTCATGTTGATATCAATATGGAAGTGTTTACCCAAGAAAACTTGTTGGGTGTGCCGGTAAAACATGATGTCGATTTGCCAAGTATTAGCATCGATGTGCAACCGAAAGGGGACGTCGTGGATGTTGATCCGGTTGATACCGTTGAAGGTATTGAAGGAGAAGATATCCAGATCGATATCAATGCTCAAATTGTCGACAATAAAGACTCACTTCCTGCAAGCAGTGATTACCAAGAGAATGAGCCAGAGACCTTGCGAGTTGAGATTTCCGGCGTCCCTGACGGCGCGACCATTTCGATTCCAGGAGTCACGCCAATTGAAGTCGCTGACGGAAAATGGGTATTTGAAATCTCAGCTCAGCAGTTGGATAACGTGGTATTCAACTCAGGTGACAACAACCATGAAAACTGGGATGGGAAGCTTCAGTTCAACGTGCAGTCGAAAGATACGGGTGTAGATGGCACGACAGTAGACTATGGCCCATCACAAAACTTTGAAGTTTCCGTAGACGTTTCGGAAGTGAATGACGCCCCAGAAACCACGCCTGTTACATTGCCAAATATTGAAGAGGACCAAGCAGATCCAATGGTTATTACATCTGCTGATTTGCTTGCCAATGCCAGCGATATTGAATCCCACAACTTAACCGTCTCTAATTTAGTGCTAAGCGATCCTGCGATGGGGACCTTGGTTCAAATAGATGCTAATACTTGGCATTTTGTACCAGCAGAAAACTACTATGGGGATGTCAGCTTCAGTTACGACATTACTGATGATGGCACCACGGATGGCGTGGCCGATCCGCAAACGGTGGAAGGCAACGCTTTATTTACCGTGGAAGCAACCAATGATGCACCTGAAATTGATGGAAGCAGTATTACTACTGAAATTGAAGAAGGCGCTGGGCAGAAGATTTCTGGCGTGTCAGTCAGTGATGTGGATTACACTGGGCCGCATGCTGGCGAGTCAATGAGTGTGACACTAAGTGTGGATTATGGAGTGCTTTCGGTTGTTGCTCCTGCCGGAAGTTCAGTGGTAATTTCCTCGGGCATTAATGGTGAGGTGATCTTGGAAGGTAGCATTAGCGACATCAACGCATTGCTATCAGCAAGCGATCCAAGCGTTGGTGTGTTTGTGGATACCAGTGGTATTCCGATGGAGCAGGTTCAGTTTACTGTTAAAGCTGATGATCAGGGCGTCTATTATGAGAATGCTTCTGGCATGGTTTTAGAAGACGAACAGTCCTTTACCATTGACGTTAAGCCTGTTGCTCAGCAACCGTCATTGTCAGTTGACCCTGACTTTAACTACGTGAAGCACATTTACGCTCAGCAAAGTGTCAGTAATCAAGGGATCGCGTTGGTAGGCTTAATTGCCATTCTCGCTGATATTAATGAAGTGCTTGCGCTTGAGCTGACCAATGTGCCTGATGGTGCGACGTTAATGAGCAGTGCAGGTAGCGTCATTCAAGACGGAAATGTATGGAAAGTTTCTGAAGACGCAATAGAAAGCTTGGTTATTCTAGGCGCACCTGAAGGCGCGCATCAAATCACTGTGACAGCGGTATCAACTGAGTCAGATGATTCAACAGCATCGTCTGATCCTGTGGTGGTCAATCTAGAAGTGACAGCTGATAGTGGCGATGTAATTCAGCCAACACTAACGGAAGATGCATTAATTGCGGCTGGAAATGAAGGCGCTACGCTTCAATCTGGCAGTGGTAATGATCGTATCGAAGGCGGTGATGGTGCTGATCATCTGATTGGTGGTGAAGGTAACGATACACTTCTTGGTGGCGCAGGTGCTGATGTATTAGAGGGTGGCCTAGGTTCAGACATCCTAACGGGCGGCACGGGTGCAGATGTGTTTGTTTGGCGTGATATTGATAATGGTGCCCAAGACACCATCACAGACTTCAATTTAACAGAAGGCGACCAAATTGATTTGAGAGAAGTCTTACCTGAGCTCCAATCTCCAACGGTTGATATGGATGCGTTATTTGCACATCTTGATGCCAAAGTTGTAGATTCCAATAACATCGAATTGACGGTACATGCGGATTCTACGGGTGGGGAGTCTCAAACGATTGTGGTTGAAAATCTAGGACAACAAATCGATTTCAGTGGTATGGATTCCGCGCAAATCGTAAATACCTTGTTAGAGCAAAATGTGATCATGCACGATACATAATTTAGTCACTTGCAAAACAAAACGCCCTCATAGATTGAGGGCGTTTTTAATTGATTAACCAATAACAACTTGTCCTAAAACGTAGCCTAAACAACAAGCACCAATAACACCAATGAGACCAACAGACATAAACGAGTGATTAAAATACCACTTGCCAATCTTGGTAGTGCCGGATGTATCGAAGTTAACCGTTGCAATGTCAGAAGGATAGTTCGGAATAAAGAAGTAACCGTACACTGCTGGCATAATCCCAATCAATAGTGCGGGATCTAAGCCTAATCCAAGGCCGACAGGTAACATCATGCGCGCCGTTGCTGCTTGAGAGTTCACCACTACAGAAACAATAAATAGCGCGAGAGCGAAGGTCCAAGGGTAGTTTGTCACCATCTCTACGATGCCGGATTTGAACTGAGGCATGGCATATTTGAAATAGGTGTCTGACATCCATGCGATACCAAAAATAGCAATCGCTGCGACCATGCCTGATTTGAATACCACACCGTTTGGTACATCGCGTGGATCTGTTTTAGTTGCCAGCAAAATAACCCCACCAAAACACAGCATCATCATCTGGATAATGATTGACATGCTAATCGGCTTTTCGCCATCCACAATAGTGCGTACTTCAGGAACCATAGCGATAATAACGATGGTCACGATAGAAGCTAAGAAAATGAGTACGGCGTTACGTGCGGAAGAAGGGAGCACTTCGTCCAACGAAGTCGCCGTTGTGCTTTCAATGCGCTTACGCCATTCAGGATCTTTTAGTCGAGCTTGATAACCTGGATCATCATCCAGCTCTTTTCCTCGTTTGAGGCTGTAAAGCGACATGAGTAATGTACCAAATAAGGTTGCTGGTACTGTCACCATCAGAATCGAAACTAATGTAATTTCATGTTGAATATCAGCAAGCTGCGCCAAATAGTACACAACGGCTGCGGAAATTGGAGAGGCCGTAATCGCAATCTGCGAGGCTACAGAGGAAGCCGCCATTGGACGTTCAGGACGAATGCCATTTTTCAATGCAACATCGCCAATGATTGGCATGATCGAATAGACCGCGTGTCCTGTCCCGAGTAGAAATGTCATTGTGTAGGTGACAAAGGGGGCGATTAACGTGACTCGTTTAGGGTTTCGTCTCAATAACCGCTCCGCAACTTGGAGCATGTATTTCAAGCCACCTGCGGCTTCCAAGATGGATGCACATGTAACCACGGCAAGGATGATCAACATCACCGTTACCGGTGGGGATGTTGGTGGCATTTTGAAAACAAAGACTTCGATGACAAGGCCAATACCCGACACGACACCGAGGCCTATGCCACCATACCGAGAACCAATGTAGAGCATGAGCAATAGAAAGAGAAACTCAAGATACAGCATACTAATAATCCCTTTAAGTTATTGTGATATCAGCATTTTCTCTCTAAGTGGGATTTTTTTTTCGACTCTTGGTCACACAACTTACCAATACAAAAATGGAATGACAGGAACAAGATTTTCTTCACGAAATCAATTCGTTAAGTTGGATTAATGTTGGTTGCATGTAATGAAGTTGCACATTGGTAGTGTTAAAGATGTATATAGCACTGGGCAGAAATGTATGATGGATCAAATGACGCTTTAGTTTGGGTTATTGTCGTCTGGTCTTTTTCAATATTTGTAGCAATAACTCAAGAACGGATGCGATGCATACAAAGGTGACTATATTGACTACAAGCAATGTGGCATCAAATGGATCGGTAAATAGGTTGTAGCTAAAACCAAACAACTCAGTGACATGCTGTCCAAGTAAAACGGCGAGAAATATGACAATGATGTTCACTAGAAAGTCCTTGTCGGTCAGTGGCTGAGAATAGAATCATGCTATCACAGCAAGCGATAGTTGGTTCGCTTGCTACGATATTTAGTTGGGTCATTAATGACTCAATTTGACGATAATATGATGTTGTACGTTCTTAAATTGATGCAGTAGTAGAATGGTCTAAAAATAATGGAAATATAATAAAAAACACTGCGTACTATTATACTTATCTAAGTGAGTTAGAAGCTAAAACTACTTATATAATAAAGGGTTAATTCAACTTATTGATAATATTTTATGCTGCATTATCAAAATGAAATAAATGCTATCTTTTTCATAACAAGTTCATATACTGGTTAGAAGTTGTTCAAAATATGACTGGTATCACGTTCGTGAATTCAAACCAAGTCGAATAGTCAGTGGAGGGCGAGATATGACACAACAGGAGAGTTTGTTTCAATGGCAGCGAGTTCAGCGGTTTAATTTTTCTGTCTGGACTGTTTTAAGTGGTGTGCTCCTTGCCCGCACAAGTTATTTTATGGCATGGCCATTTCTTATCGTCTTCCTATATCAAGATTATGGTGCCACCGCGACGGAAGTCGGGGGCATGCTGGCAGCATCAGCATTAGTCGGAGCAATTACTGGCCTATACTCGGGCTATTTGTCAGATAAATTTGGTCGTAAGTGGGTCATGGTGTCGGGGAGTTGGATTGCTGCTCTGGCATACAGTGGTATTGCGATGGCAGACCAAGTGTGGCAGTTCTATGTATTAATCATTATCACTGGCTTAATGCGTCCCATGATTGAAGCGCCAGCGAAGGCTGTTATTGGTGATAATTTAGAGGATCTTAAAGATCGAGAGCTTGCATTAAATATTCGTTACTTCTTGCTAAATTTAGGTGGTGCAATTGGCCCTCTTATTGGCGTGACGCTCGCTTTGTCTGAGCCACAAAAACTCTTCTACTTTGCTGGAGTGACTTATTTAGTTTATGGCGTATGGCTGCTTGTCGGGATAGAGCGAAGCGGCAAAGCTAAGAAAGTGGATCGTTCGCTGTTACCTAATTTTCGAGCCACTCTTAGAATAATCAGCAAAGATAATATCTTTGTGCTGCTTATGATCGCCAACTTTCTGATGATGTTTGTGTACGCGCAAGTTGAATCATCCATTCCACAAGTGATTGTTCGCGCGAGCGGAGAACAAGCAGCACAGATCATTGCAGGTTTAGTGCTGGTCAATACGTTAACCATTATCGTATTTCAGTTTCCTATGCTTAAGTGGTTGGAGAAGGTTCCTCTCTTTACTCGAACCCGAATAGGAATGGCATTGATGGCATTGGCACAGGTTGGTTTTATTATGACTCCTGCCGACTGGCCTATTGGCTGGGGTATCGCCTGCTTTATTCTTAGCCTAGGGGAAGTGATTGCGTTTCCTACGTTAAATGTTCAAATAGACAGAATGGCGCCAGCACACCTGCGCGGTTCTTACTTTGGCGCTGCTGCACTCTACTCACTTGGTTTTGCGGTAGCCCCACTGATTGGTGGTATGGTCATTGAATCGTTAAGTTCAGCATGGTTGTTTGGCGGCTGTTTTACGCTTTGCTTGCTGATGATGTGGTTATACTGGCGAGCAGAGCACATGGAAGATAGTGTCGAACGAGAGCCTGTAACACAAGCTTAGAATCAGCCCTCATTTTGAGGGCTGATTTATTTATTCAGTTAAGAAGACAAGATGTGAACTGACGCATTATTAAATTCGAAAGATAAAATAAGTTGCAACTCTCTGATAGCTTTCGTTTGCTAAATTGTTATTTTCAATAAATCAAATAGATACAGAAATACTCTTAATATTTATGCTTATTTTTTATGATCTTTGAAAGGTTTTATTAAGTTATACCTCAAGTATATTTATTGTGATCAATATTATCGTTTGAATATATTCTCTTTATTAAAATAATTTTGCAATATCACATATAAATGGAATTTTGTTATGAACAAATACATATTTACTGCTTGCTTAATTTCGACAGCTTTTTCTACTTATGCAAATGATTGGAGTGTACCTGATTTGATGGTAGGGAAAAAAGGATTACAACAAACAGTTCAGCATAGGTTTGTGGGAGAAGGAATAGATTTTTACCAAGTGACTAGAGGGAAAAGCGTTGGGGAAGCGTACCTATTATCCTCTGGAGTCCTTAATTCAAAGGATGTTGACAAATATACTGAATTTCTAAATAAACACTCAATAAAGTTTTTATCAGAAAAGGCTCCAGAGCTTACTCCAAATAATAGAACTTTAGGAAATATCATACGAATTAGAAATATAGGAAATAAAGAAGAAACCAAGTTATTGGCTAAAGAACTACAGAAAAGTGGGCTAAAATTTTCTGTCCGTTATTCCGCACAAGATGGTTATGAAACTAGTGGTCCATTTACTATCAGTTTATTGCGCATTGATCTAAATAAATACCAAGGAAAGATCAAAAGTATTTTAGCTAAAGATAAAATATATGATGCGGAGTCAGTTACGAGTATGGCTGCTCGTAATGATGCTTTAGCTGCAATTAACGCCGGCTTTTTTGTGTTTAACGATAAAGTTGGAGATTATGGGGCACCTGCTGGTATTTATGTACAAAACGGAATGTTATTAAGAGATGCTTCGAATGGGAAAGCGGGGTTGCTCATTGATAACTCCGGAGAAACAACAAAATTGCAGATTGGGTCATCCATTACCAGCACTTCATTCTTGTTGATTAATGGAGAAAAAATTCAGATCGACGGCATAAACCGCCAGCCAGGTATTTTACTCAATTGTGGTGGTTATGGTGATACACCATCAAATGAAACTATGCATGACTACGTTTGTACTGATAAAGAAGAAATTACAGCATTCAATTCTTTTTTTGGCGAGAGCTCTCCATCAGGAGAAGGAAAGGAACTTATTGTTAACCCTGAAGGCAAAGTTGTCAGTATTGCTGATCGTCTAGGTGCGAATATCAAACCGGATTACATCCATTTGCAGGCCACTGGAGGTTTACTCGACTCAGTTAGTGTTGGAGACAGCGTGGTATTAGAAAGCCTAGTTAGGGTTGATAATAAGGACATTGTATTAAAAGAAGGCATGACAATTATCAATGCCGGCCCGGTCCTTGTAAAACAAGGTAACATTGACAAAACCGCAAGAAATGATGGTTGGAATCCATATCCTGAGATCGGCTCTGGTGAAGGTGCGCAAGATGATGATGGGCTTGGAGTAGCCGCGAGTGACAACCGAGAAGGTTTCTATAACGGTTGGATACTTCGTCGCCACCCAAGAACTGCGATTGGTATGACTGACTCGAACATCGTTTATGCTGCTGTTGTATATGGACGTCAGCCTACGGTGACGGAAGGGGCAAGTATTAGTGATATGGAAAACCTAATGAAAGCACTCTCCGTTGACAACGCTCTGAACTTGGATGGAGGTGGCTCATCAATGATGATTGTGGATGGAAAAAATACAGGTAACTCATCAGACGCTACAGAAAGAAAAGTATCGGACGCACTTATATTTACTAAGTAATAGTGAGTTGCAGTAAGCCCGCTGAATAGCGGGCTTTTTTATGTCTATCGTGTGATCAGTTCGATGGGTTCACCGGCATGCTGTGGGTCAAGTTTTAGCGTTTGCGTTGGGTAAGCAATGTCTGCATCGTGCTGGTGGATGATGGTCATGATTTGTAGCAGAACATCTTGTTTTACTTCGTGGTAACGAATCCAATTTACCGTTTTTGTGAATGTATAGACCAGTAAGTCCAACGATGAAGGGCCAAAGGCGTTGAAGTTGACGATCAGCGTTTGCTTGGTATCGATATCAGGATGATTTTCCAACATGTTTTTAATTTCAGATACGATCAGCGCAACTTTAGCTCCGTCGTCATAACGTATCCCGATATTTTCTTTAATACGGCGGTTCAGCATTCGGGATGGGTTTTCGACTACGATATTGCTAAAGACGGAGTTCGGCACATACAAAGGTCGTTTGTCGAAGGTTCGAATAATGGTCATTCTCCAACCGATACGCTCAACGGTTCCCTCAATTTGGCGATCAGGAGAACGAATCCAGTCTCCAACTTTGAATGGACGGTCGAAGTAAATCATCATGCCACCAAAGAAGTTGGATAGAAGATCTTTGGCTGCCAAACCGACAATTAAACCACCGACACCACCAAATGTGAGTAAGCCCGACAGGCTAAGGCCAAAGGCCTGCATCACGGTGAGTGCGCCAATTACAATAAAAAATAGTCGTGCAACTTTGGCAACGGCTTGGACCGTTGTCTCATCCCGACTTTGAGTGGTAAGCACGTACTCCTCAATATTGTTGATAAGTCGCATGATGACCCACACAAATATTGCAATGACCAACAGTAACTTGAGTGTACTTAGCCAGTTAAGGCGTGTGCCCATGTGTTCTTGTAAAACAAAACCAAGGGAAATGGTTCCAGGCCAACACCAGATGAGTGTACTGATAGGTGTTTTTAGAGCCAGCAGCGTTAGGTCATCCCAATGAAAATTGGTTTTTGAGACCAACACTTCTAGGCGGTTATAAATAATGCGCCAACACACCCAAGCTAAAAAGCTTGCTGCGGTGATGAACAGTACATTGTTGTCCCAGCTATCAATAAAAGCGTTTACGTTACTCGGTAGCTGGTTAATCCATTCATTCATAAAGTCATATCTTGTAATTGAGAATGTTCGACAAATTATAAAGCGAATCTTCGCCATTAAGAATCAGGGAATTAAGATCAGAGAATTTAATTGAGCTTTGTTTCGTTAGATTCTTGTCAGAATGTAACGCATCAATTTGATAAGTGCATTTTATGAGCGCACACTTTCGCGCTTCATCAGAACAATAAAGGTAACACCATGAAACCAGGTAGTAAGCAATTCGCAGTGATAGGCCTTGGACGATTTGGCCTGTCAGTATGTAAAGAGCTACAAGAGTCTGGAGCGCAAGTACTCGCTATCGACATTAACGAAGATCGTGTTCGTGAAGCGGCAGGCTTTGTGACACAAGCTTTGGTTGCAAACTGTACCAGTGAGGAGACGGCTGCGGAGCTAAAGCTGGATGACTACGACATGGTGATGGTTTCTATTGGTGCTGATGTGAATGCCAGTATCCTGACCACGCTCGTTGTAAAAGAAGCGGGTGCTAAATCGGTTTGGGTTAAAGCGAATGACAAGTTTCATGGCAAGATCCTGCAGAAAATTGGTGCAGACCACATCATTATGCCTGAAAGGGATATGGGCATTCGGGTGGCTCGTAAAATGTTAGATAAGCGTGTGCTTGAGTTCCAAGAACTAGGATCAGGTCTTGCGATGACAGAAGTGGTGGTTGGTTCGCGACTTATGGGTAAAACACTGGGTGACTTGGCTTTATGTCAGGAAAGCGGTGTACAAGTATTGGGCTTTAAACGTGGGCCGGAAATTGTCAAAGCACCAGAATTATCCACTGAATTGGAAATTGGTGATGTGATCATTATTGTGGGTCCTCAAGTAACGTTAGCCAAAAAATTGAAAAACCTATGAACTCATTTCAGCGACAAGGGTTGTTCTATTCGTTAGAGCCAGAAAAGAAACAACAGAAAGGCTCTGAACCTAGAATCATTCTTATCAGCTTTTTAGCTGTATTGCTCCCTGCGGCCATCTTACTCACATTACCCGTATTTTCGGTAACTGGGCTTTCAATTACGGATGCGCTTTTTACCGCGACGTCTGCCATTAGTGTGACTGGGTTGGGTGTGGTTGATACTGGTGAGCATTTTACGCTTGCAGGAAAGATCTTGCTGATGTGTCTGATGCAAATTGGCGGTTTGGGGCAAATGACGTTGTCTGCGGTTTTGTTGTATATGTTTGGGGTGCGCCTTAGTCTAAAACAGCAAGCTTTAGCAAAAGACGCATTGGGACAAGATCGTAAGGTAAATTTAAGAAAGCTCGTTAAGAAGATCATTATTTTTGCGCTGGTTGCAGAAGGGCTCGGCTTTACAATTTTAGCATTTCGTTGGGTGCCTGAATTCGGGTTGGGTACGGGACTTTTTTATGCCCTTTTCCATGCGATTTCAGCCTTTAACAATGCCGGTTTTGCATTGTTCTCCGATAGCATGATGAGCTTTGTGGATGATCCATTAGTCATATTTACATTGGCAGGGTTGTTCATCTTTGGTGGGCTAGGTTTCACCGTGATTGGTGATGTCGCAATGAACTGGCGCAAAGGCTTCCACTTTTTGCATCTTCACACCAAAATCATGTTGTTGGCGACACCTGTACTGTTATTGGTGGGGACCATTCTCTTTTGGTGTTTAGAGCGAAATAACATGGCGACAATGGGGCCTTTAGATGTGTCTGGTCAATGGCTTGCTGCTTTCTTTCAATCTGCAAGTGCGAGGACTGCTGGTTTCAACAGTGTCGACCTGACACACTTCTCTCAGCCAGCGCTGCTTATCATGATCATTTTAATGCTGATTGGTGCCGGTTCTACTTCAACGGGTGGCGGTATAAAAGTGTCGACATTTGCCGTTGCATTTGTGGCTACTTGGACATTCTTACGCCAAAAACGACATGTCGTGATGTTTAAACGTACCGTTAACTGGCCGACTGTTACCAAAGCTTTGGCGATCATTGTGGTGAGTGGTGCGATGTTAACCACGGCGATGTTTTTGTTGATGCTGACCGAGCAAGCGAGTTTCGACAAGGTCATGTTTGAAACGATCTCGGCATTTGCGACAGTGGGGTTAACGGCAGGCCTGACGGCAGAGCTTTCTGAAGCAGGTAAGTACATCATGATCGTGGTGATGATCATTGGTCGTATAGGACCACTAACATTGGCTTATATGTTGGCCCGCCCGGAACCAACATTGATCAAATACCCAGAAGATAACGTTCTAACAGGGTAAACTAGCTCGCGCCACACTATTTGTTTCCGAAGTGTTCAGATAGTGCGGCGCGCCGGTGCTTTGCGGCACCGCCTCCTTCCATGTCCACGGTATTTTCATACCCCTCTTTAATAAAACGCTGAGTAGGGCTGTTTGGAACCAATCGCCGAAGTTGAGGGGAATTCATGGTTCCTGCTATCTGGTAAATGGATGTTCCTTGACCAGTCTCCACATAGACTTTCTTTCCGTCAAACTCGAACTGTGTTGCAACAAGGCGGTTATTGCGTAGAACTCCTTGTTCACTCAGTACTAATACTTCAACGTTGTAGCCAGGTGCACCTACTTCAATCCACTTTCCGTAGACATGTTTTGGATTAACATAGTCTTGATAGCTAAAGTACAGCAATAGCGAGAAGGCAATGGCTAGGACGCTAAAGACAACCGCAAACAGAGTTTTAAAAAGCGAAGGACTTCTCATAATTGACCGATATGCAGAGTTAGGTTTTCGCGATCGTTTCTTTGAGGTCAATTTATACAGCTCCAAGGCATAAGTGTTGAGTGAATCCAGAGATTGTAAGAGTTTCCTCTACAACGCAATCCCTCAATATGGATTTTTGAACTTCACCCAAAAGTTGTAGCTTAAATGCTGTGATTCTATGACCTAAATCAATTGCTAATTATAGTTCACTCAGTGATTGGCTGGGACGTTACCTGATTAAATTGTACATATTAACGCATGGGCAGTTGCTAATTATCATTTTATGGGATGGTGTGGTGAAAACTTCTGAATACAGAATCTAAAGAAAGCGTTTTTACCTAAGCTACTTGCAAGTTCACTAATAAATAGTACTTGTTGAGACGCCTTTTTTTGGTTAAAAGTAATTTTCAATTTTATAAAGAAAATCAGCCCAAGGAAGACAAAATGATAAACGAAAACAGTTACTTTGATGGTGGTGTTAAGTCTTTAGGATTTGACCAACAAGGTTCAAGCGTCAGCGTAGGTGTCATGTTACCTGGTGAATATACCTTTGGTACCGCCGCGCCAGAACGCATGACTGTCGTTAAAGGAGAACTCGTTATTAAGCGTGATGGCGAGACTGAGTGGAGTTCTTTTAAATCAGGAGAAGCCTTTGAAGTAAAAGGTGATTCATCTTTCGATCTGCAAGTCAGTATTGCGACAGCATACTTGTGTGAATACTTGTAAATAAAAAGCGCCACGCATTATAGGGTGCGTGGCGAACTATTTAAGCATTACGTCATGGCAGTGGTATTAGCGTAACGCTTTCTATCTGCGGTTAATATTGAGCAAAATTCCCGCTGTTATAATCCTTGATTGCTTGTTCGATTTCTTCAATGCTGTTCATAACAAAAGGGCCATAATGGACAACTGGTTCATCGATAGGATCACCAGTGAAAACCAAAACGCCTGCTTCATTTTCTGTTTGAATCGAGACCTCATCGCCTAAGCTTAATAGCCCCAATTCGCCTTCGGAAAGTTTAATATCCTCAACAATTACAGAGCCTTGATAAACATATAATATGGCATTTTGAAAACTACTTGTCGCAAATTGCAAATCAGAATGACGAGATGCCCGCCAGTCAGCAACGTTGAGAGGCACACCTGTTTGGTCCAACGGTCCGCGAACGGTGGTGCTCTTGAGATCAAACTGACCTGCTATTACTCTGAGTAAACCCATACCATCTTGCTGATATTCCATGATCGTTTCTGACTGAAAGTCATGATAGCGAGCGGGTGACATTTTCAACTCTGCGGGTTGGTTAATCCAGATTTGAAAACCATGGAGCGAGCCCTTATCCATTACGGGCATTTCACTATGAATAACTCCTTTTCCAGCCGCCATCCATTGTGCGCCACCAGAGCGTAATTCGCCCACATTCCCCATATGATCTTTGTGTTGAAAGTGGCCGTTTAACATATAAGTTAGGGTTTCAATGCCTCGATGTGGATGAGGTGGGAACCCACCGATGTAATCAGCACTGTTATCTGACTTCAGCTCATCGATCATTAAGAATGGCGAGAAACTTGCATTATTGAAGCCAGCAACACGACGAATCTGAACACCATCACCGTCTGATGTGGGGTGAGATGCGATGATTTGTTTTATTTTTCTTTGTGTTGTCATAGCGTTGCTCCTACTTTTTGTTTACAAGTAGTGTAGTGAGAAGGCAGCGCAAACAAGACAGTTATGCTTTGTTCAAGTTGTTCGATTATTTCGAAAAAGGACTGAGAATTAATCAAATTTTACTCGTCAGAGCTTTGACTATACTTAATTTATGACGGAACCGCTTCGAGAGGAGGACGCTATGGCTGTTGTACCCAAACATACAGACCAACACGCTCGTTACGATCCCAGTCAAGATTTCACTACTGAACAACGACATCGTTTCGGGAAGATTGCAAACAAGGCGCAAAAACGTCGAGAAGAGTTGGAAGAAAGACCTAATATTATTTCAGCGGCTAAATCTGCTGCAATGAGACCTGTTGTGGTACCCAAAAAAGATAAACCCAACACAGCTCGTTATGCTGCATGGCTGATTGTCGTAATGGCATTTAGTTTGTGGCTAATGTACATGAATGGTTAGGCTTTCTTAATCGGTGTTACTTTTTTATCAACGTTACGATGAAAATGATCAAGGGGGGCAGATGTCACCCCTTGATAGTATCTAAACTGGTTCTTTCCACTGTGCTTTGCGGCATACATCGCTTTGTCAGCACATCGAGTAAGCTCAGGTAATGAGTCTGCATCTTCAGGGTATAACGCGACACCGACACTGACGGTTAAATGATTGATGCGTTCAGAGCCTTGATAACTGTTTTCAAATAAATGGCATATGCGGTGCAATATGCCATCGAGATCTTTCCTACTTTTCACATCATATAACAACAGAACAAACTCATCTCCGGCGAAGCGGGCGATAGAATAGTCGTGCTTATTGGTTTTCCTATCCTTTGAGCGAATATTGTTTTTTAGTCGGTTAGAAAAGTGTTGAAGTACTCGATCTCCCACATCATGACCATAGGTATCATTAATCGTTTTAAAATCATCAATATCTAAAAATACCAATGCAGTGAGGTTTCTTGAGTTTCCGAGCTCAGAAAGCTTCTCCAGGGCCCAGTTTTCGAAGCTCCATCGATTAGCAAGGCCTGTGAGTTGATCTAAGTAGGCGAGGTCTTCAATACCTTCTTTATAGAGTGATTGGATGTAATTCATAACCTTGGTGTAGTAGTAGGAAGAAACATTGCAGAGCAGGCACAAAGCAAAAAGACTGAGCAAGAAGCGATCACTTGCTACATTGACTCCTAGGTAGACGGCATCTGTAAATAGGATCGCAAATAAAGTCAGCAAACAAAATGAAACACTAAAGACCAAGCCGAGCTTAAAATCGTTAATAAGCACGATAGTAGCGATGATTGGAAAGAGCCAAAGCAGGCGATCTGGAAGAAATTCGCCATAGAGCAACAAGATGATCCCTTGAAAGAGCAAAACCGCAGTAAGGATATGATCGGAGTAATTAACTTCTTTTAAGTGGTATAAGTGCCACAGGTTGAAAGAAAGGATGAGTGCACATAAGACGTTGAGTAGAGCGAAGGGGTAGTTTCCTCCGAGAATATGGACAGTGCTATAGCCAAGCATGATTAGCATGGATACGATAGAGCATAACAACACGATTTTACATTTTCGTGTAGCTCGAATATCTGCAATTTCTTCAAGATGCCTGCCGGCAAAGTGTGTCATGCCTCGCTTTTTCCTATTGTCTATAACTCCGCAAGTTAAGAATAGGAGAAAAATTAGAAGCTGAAGCGGCTATTCAAATTTATTATGTGAGCATCTTCAATTATTTATATGAATTTTGTTTCTTATTGTTGCTTTGTTCATTTATCCAAGAAAATGACTAATTCCTTGTTATTAATACTGCAATGATTTTCGTAATTACAAAGTGCTACATTTTGTTTTCCGTACTTCATTCAGATTGTGGTATAAAAATTTAATTTTTATGAGAAAACAATCTAGTAATACGGCAATCTAAGTTGGTTAAGTTTTGATGGATTCCTGAGAGCCGAATTCACTTTTTAACCAATTTCTTACAGTGAGAATATGCTCATTCTTAAGTTTGTTGGGTGGACACACAAAGTAAAACTGCTGATGTGGATTCTGAACGGGTGTACCGACTTCTTTCAATAACCCTTGTTTTACATCATCTTTGACAAACTGACGGTGTGTAACAAATATCCCTTGCTTTCGAATTGCAGCCTGAACGGCTTGAATAGAAGAGGTGAAAGATAAATTACGAGCAATGCGAGGTAAAGCGACATCAAAGGCGTAACACCAGACTTGCCAATCAAACTTTCTCCTATCGTTGTCTGTGGTAATCGCAGGAAAGCGACGCAATAGCTCAGTAGGATCGGAGGTTATCGCATATAACTCTGGGCTACATACCATGATGAGCTCGTCTTCAGAGAGCAGTTCACAGTAGTAATCTGGCCATTCCTCACTCGTTCCGTGAATAATGGCAGCATCTACTCCTTCCGCTTCCATGACAAATGTACCTGCAAGGGTCGATATGCGCAGATCTAACTGTGGTGCGTACTCATTGAATTGATGAACTCGGGGAATCCACCAATGCATGGTGAGTGAGTTAATCATATTTAAAGTGAGGCGGTGAGAACTTTGGTTTGCTATTAGCTGGTGAGTTGCGTTGACGATTTGTTCAATCGCGGGTGCAACTTGTTTGTAGTACTGACGACCTGCTGTATTGAGGACGACATGACGTCCAATTCGCTTGAACAGCGGCTGACCAATCTGGCTCTCTAATGACTTGATCGCTTGACTGACAGCAGAATGACTAACATTCAGTTGCTCCGCGGCTTGGGTCATGCCTCCAGTTTCAACGACAGCAATAAATGAGTACAGCGCTTTTAAGGGGGGTAGTTTCATAATATGTAAGTTTTTCTTACTGATTGTGTAAATATTACTCGTTTTTAAATGAATTTGCATGTCTTTAGAATATTAGCTAAGGAGGTGCTTTATTTATGTCTATGTCCCCAATTTTATTTATGCTTGGTTCTACACTGAGCCTTTCCGTGACTGGTTTATTGTCAAAATACCTTACACATGAAATGAATATTTACTTATTAAGCGAGTTACGCTTTCTCATTCCTGCACTGCTGTTATTGCCACTGTTCTTTACTCAACGTTTTCGCTTTCCAGCATCAGGAGTTCGAAGTGCTTTGCTGATACGTGCTGGATCGATTGCGATTTGTCAGCTTGCATTCCTGTTTTCTCTTGAACACTTAAGTTTGGTTGAAAGCGTGGTGCTATTTAGTACCGGTCCTTTATTTATTCCTTTGCTTGAACGTGTTTTCTTTGCTGTTCCGTTAAAACTGTCTGCCGTTGTGAGTCTATGCATTACCTTTTTAGGCGTCGTATTGATGACAGGGGATCTTTCATCTTTCCATCTTAGGCTCGAATTATTGATTGGCTTGGCTGCAGGCTTGTTTAATGCGGCTTCACAGCTCAGTCTGTATCGAATGAGTAAAAGCTCATTAGGAGCAACAGAAATCAATTTCTGGACGTTTCTATTAGCTGCGGCTTTGTTGCTACCGATGATCTTGTGGGTTTGGGTGAGTGGTAGTGGGGAGAGTGTCGATTGGGTTAATGAGCAGGCGCTTTTATCCGGTGTTGCACTTGTTACGATGTCTGTGATGATCATTAATACACAGGTATGCCGAGCAAAAGCCTATAAAATGGTGGCGTCGAATTCTCAACTCGCACCGCTTATATTTACCAACTTGCTGTTTGCTGCAATTTGGCAAGTATTATTCTTTGACGAAGCATTCAGCTTGCATCAAATTTTCGGTATTTCTCTTATGGTATTTGCTTTGATCAGCCAATCCGTGATGCCGAGATGGCGTAGTAATAGAAGCATGACTATAAAACAAAGAGCAGCCTAGGCTGCTCTTTGTAATACATTATTTTTTGGCAACTAAACCATAGGGCAACCCAGAAAACATGCGTGGGTGGTTCTGAATATTGGGGGCTTGGTTAACACCTTTCCAATCCAATAACATGATGGCTAATACGTTACGATGTTCCCCATACTCGAGATCAAAATCTCCAGTGACGGATGGGATCATACCGTGTTGCAGGTCGATAGAAGATTGGATCTTGGCGCGTGTCTTCTCGACTACAGGATCGTTTTCTAAGCCAGCAAGCAGGAAGGAAATACCAACTTCAGCGATCACATCCTCTTTTGCTCTGAGTAAAATGGTATCGATATTCTGGCGGAAGTAGTCGTAAATCCATTGGTGTGTTGCTTCACTAATTTGACGCTGGTAGTACTGTGAATCAGCAAAAATAATATGTGTCATGCCATAAAGCTTGTTGCCATATTGCTGTTTGGAAAGTCCTTTGTCATCAATGTCCGGATAGGTTGTTTTGAATGCGCTGATGAAGTCATTGACCACGTCCTGTTCACCGAGTTGACGTAGCCAGTAAACTTGATTGGCAAGTTGAGCTGCCCAAGCGCGGATCATTTCCTGATCGGTGGCGTATTTTTTGAAATCGTAACGACGAATAATGCGGCGCAGTTTTTTATCTTCAACATGCTGGAGTCCATATTCATTCGCTCTTGCCATTGAGCCCAACAACCCAACACCCAAATAGAGATATTCAGGCGTGTGTTTGGTTACGGTGTAGCGTCGGACACTGCGTTCATCTTTGTCACCAATATAACCACTGAGACGTTTTTCTGAATACAAATAGATCTGCTCTGGTGTATAAACTTCGGCCGCAAATTGATTTAACCGACTACTTACACGGGCCAGATCACTCCAAACCGCAGCACGATATTTGGTATCCAGTGTTTGCCTGAACATGCGCAGGCCATAATGCCCTTCTTTAAAGGCTGAAAGCGTATAGAGTTGAGGTTCGTATGTCTGTCGAATGACAGCTGCAGAATCAGGATAAGAAAGCTTTGGTACGTCTTCAACCGAGGCTAAAGCGCTGAAAGAACATGTTAAAGAAAGGCATAATGCTATCAAAGGGTTGCGCATATAGTGTACCAAACGTAAATAACAACAGAGTATTTGAACGTATCAGCTATTGAACGTATCAATGTAATCGTAGCGTCAGATTCACGTTAAAGCCCTTTTACAAGTGATCTTATGCTCATTCCGAGAGATTATTTTTGGTCGTATACGTAACGATAAGTCAGATTAATTCGTTCGCTGCAAGGGCGGCGTGTTTTGGGTACGCTGTGTTTCCAGAAATGCTGGGTAGCGCCTGCCATAATCAGTAAGCTGCCATGTTCTAACTCCATCGTGTGTTTTTCTCCAGATGGCTGGTGGCGAAGTGTAAATCGGCGGGTTTCCCCCAAACTTACTGAGGCGATAACGGGATTTTTGCCCAATTCAGGTTCGTTATCTTGGTGGGAACCCATAGAGTCTTGGCCATCACGATACATATTTGCAAGCACCGAGTTGAATGGACAACCAGCAATCTCTTCACAGCGCTGTTTAATGTCATGTAATGGTTCTACCCAAGGAAGTGGATTAACGGTTAACCCCGAGTACGTGTAGGGGTGTGAACCATACCAAGCTTGCAATCTCGGTTGTAAAACGGAGCGGCCGAATAGACGTATGGTTTCTTGTTTCCACGGGACGCATTGCTTAAGGCAGGAAAAGAGCTGATCAGACTCTTGTTGAGAAAGGAAGTTGGGTAACCAAAGTAATTGACTATCAGGCAGTGTTAACCAAGAGTGTTGATTTGCTGATGATGTAGAGAAAAGATCCATTTTAACCTCTCATATTTATAAATGAATCAATAGGCGTGAAGGTAACGTCTGTATTATTATAATTGATATAAATATTGGCTTGGTAAACAGATTGTTTTACAAGTCAGATAATAACAAAAAGATATTAATTTAATATGTTGCCAGATTTTTACTGGGGGAAGAATGAAAGAAACTCATGGTGGACATAAAACGGTAATATTGCTGTTTGTAGCGATTGTTATGCTGTCCATTGTTATGATTGAGTTCCTGAATCGTAGTCAAGCGTCGTTTGTCCGAGACGGGTTGCTGACACGAGCGAAAGAAGAGCTATCCATTATTCGATCTGAATTAGAAGCCGCGATTGTGTCAGATATCTACATTGCGAATAGTCTATCGGCACTCGTTTCTGCTAATCCTGATATTCAGTTTGTTAACTGGATATCGCTTGCATCGAGCATCAAAAGAAAAAGCAGTCATATTCAGGTGATTGGGCTCGCCCCCAATGATGTGGTTGAGTATGTCTATCCGATCAAAGGAAATGAAGAAGTTATCGGGTTAGATTATCGAAGTGTGCCTGCTCAGTGGCGTTCGATAAAGAAAGCCAAAGAGATAGAAGAAATATTCATTTCAGGGCCAGTGAGTCTAGTGCAAGGTGGGAACGCATTAATCGCACGTGTCCCTATTTTTGTCGATCCACCTTTAAACCTAAGGTATTGGGGGGTGTGTAGCATTGTGCTTAACTTGGATACCTTATACCTTGATGTCGGCATTCCGGCTTTTGCGTACAAGTACCATTTGGCAATACGAGGAGTAGATAGCGCAGGGAAAGATGGCGAACTGTTTTATGGTGAGCAAACGACCTTTGATAATGCATTTGCAGTGGAAGAAGTCCATTTTCCGTATGGTAGCTGGGTAATTGCGGCAGCAGCAAAAGACAACCTGATTGAGCAAGTGCCATGGTATCGGGTTCATATAGCCAGAGTATTAGGGTACCCAGTGATCCTGATGTTACTGCTGGCATTTGGCACCATCTATCATTTGTACACATTGGCTTATGAGCGCTCATTGCACGATGAATTAACTCGGCTTCCCAATCGCCGTTATTTCATATACACCCTAAAACATCATTTCGATACTGTAGCCAGAAACAAAAAAGGGGATGTATTTGCGATCCTCAATATAGATATCGATAAGTTCAAATCGATTAATGATAACTATGGACATGCGGCAGGGGACAAGGTGCTGATCGCTTGTGCAGAAAGGATACGATCAACATTACGTGCGACCGATGTGGTAGCGCGTATGGGAGGAGATGAATTCTTGGTTCTATTGCCTCGAATCTCCAAACCAGAAGATGTAGACATGATTAATATCGAGCTACAGAAGGCAATCTGTCATACCCCAGTAATTTACGAACAGCACCTGATTAACCTCAGTGTGAGTGTCGGCTATGCGTTGTATAAACCAGAGTTTGACGATATTCACCAAATGATGAAGTTAGCGGATACGCGTATGTATGAAGAGAAACGCCGACAAAGCGCCTACTTCTTATAAAGTGCAGTTTCATAATGAATGGCAGGCGTGGAAAGCCTGCCCACCTACTTTCTTTGTGAGGGTATATACTTAAAGAAAACAAAGAAGTGGGGTGAGCCATGCGTCAATTATCAGATTGGCTTTCAGCGTATGGAGAAAGCCATCAAAATCCAATCAATCAGAAAATCCACCACATCGCTGTTCCGGGTATCTTCTTGTCGATTGTCGGCTTGATTTGGTCGATTCCAACCTTGAGCATTGCTGGCATCGAGTTTAACTGGGTGTGGCCTGCAATAGTTCCTGTTTTGATTTTTTACTTTCGTTTATCGCTCAGCGTGTTTCTCATGATGCTCGGGTTTACCTTTGCATGCATTACACTTATTTGGTGTTTAGAGCTGCTTCATGTCCCTATTTTCCTAGTATCTGTTTGTGGTTTTGTCATTCTTTGGTTGTTTCAATTTGTTGGTCATAAGGTTGAAGGTAAGAAACCTTCTTTCTTTACTGATATCCAATTCCTACTGATTGGCCCTATATGGGTGTTTCGTAAACACTGACTTGTATTAGTAGAAAAGTAAAATTGCATTATAGGAATGTGGTAATTTGCATTTTGCACGCAAATTGCAAAATGCATTTTTGCTATGCATTGTGTTTTGTTAAATCTGGTGCTTATTTGAGCAAATACGTGTTTTTTTGGTGATTCAAAAGTTGGCACGCATCGTGCTTTAGTATTAATGACCCTTATTAAGCCGAGGGTCACCTAGCCAACTGACGTTGTTAGTGAACCTTATATTTTGTTCACACTTATATATAGCCAATCACGCGTATTGTGATTGGCTTTTTTTCTTTTTGTCACTGGTAAATGTGGAAGTAGGTTTATTGTCCTAACTAGCTACACGGTTGATAGCAACTTGGCTTTCTCGGGCATACCGCTCCCCTTGAGCAGATAACTCTTGCTTCTGATTGCAACCCTCTTTCTATCCAGTTGATGTTAAGAATGCGAGCAATAGTCGTGAACTCTTTCTGAATATGGTGTGGAATGGCTGATGTGCCCCCGTTTTGCACACACATAGCTTTCAGATCTTCTGCGATTTCTCTTGAGTTACCACCTTGCGCGTCGATAGCGGGGTTAAGGTCAATACCAGCACATAACACGCGATTATTCCCCGCAGGATCGGTCATATTGACGGACTCACAACAATAGATCCTTGGTTCATCGCCAACATGTAAGATAGAAATTTGAGCAGAACTTCCTTCTCTAGGTTCCGACAAACGACGAAAAACAGCCCAATGTTGGCAAGGGTCATTGACTTGTCTCATGTTGCCCCAAGGAAGTGGAATACCATTACCCCGATAAACGGCTTTAAGTTTGTTTTGCCCGTAGGCATCAAAATAGTGCCAATGTGGGTAAGGTGATACCACCGTCATACGTCGCATCGCAACTGATGGGGATACTCCCGCTTTTTTGTGAACATCGATTTCGTACCCATTGCGATCCAGCAGCTGTCGAAAAGGGACTTTGGGGCATAATAACGCCCCGGCAAAAAAGCTCGATTCAAAGTCTCGCCAAGCTTGTAAAATATCTTGAGAGTTGAGCTCAGAACTACTGGGTGGCGTCATGCCATTGTTCCACTCGTTACTGTGACCAACAGAAAGAACGCTTTTCAGACCTTCCTTGCTATGCAATACGCAGTGCCCAATGTAGACCGCCAAATCATATTTCAGCCGGGTAGGGTACTCTTTGAGTACTTCATTAAGATAAATGCTGCCTGGCGGCTCAAAAAAAGAGGTGACAACTTGTTTTGCACTGACGCCAAGTTCATCCACCACGTCCTGTGGTGCTCTCGAAACCCAGCGAATGGTCAGGCCTATGCTACGGGCGATGTCCATCAAATCTTCAACTGACAGATTGAGGCGCTTTAGGCCAACTTCTTCTGCTGCGCGCTCTAGATCAGGAAAATGATTCTGATGGCTCTCTTGGTGAGCACGAATCAGCAGGTGCGCAAATTGTCGTCCAGTGATCCCAGTTTGTGACAGCATTTCTGGAATGGCAATTTGCAATATGTCATTTGAGAAAAGAAAGCTAGGCTCTAGTGCCATGCCGCTGATGCCACCACGATTGCCTTTATCCGGAGTGATGGCATTTTGTTCAGGTTCATCATCGAGAAACCATGCGGGATCTTTCTGAAATACCTCAGCGATGACTTCCAACATATCGATACTGGGAACACGCTTTCCGCGCTCAATCATGGATAGATATGAAACGGAAGGCGCGTATTCGGGGCTAACACGAACACAGCGAGCTGAGAGATCTTCCATCGTTAAATGGTTGCGTTTTCTCAGGTTTCTAATTTTTGTCCCTAAAAAGTGGGACTGGCGGATCAGACTTTTCGACAGCGACATTTTGTAAAATTCACATTGTAAAATTTTTGTTGTGAAATTGTAGTAAAAAATTCGCTAGTCTACAAAGTAAGCAAAGTCACAAATTTGCAGACAACTGAAAGCAAGATTGAGAACTTTGCTCTAAATAGGATTTTTAGTGAGTCGTACCAGCCTCATTCATAACAAAGGTTGGTGACGTAAAAGAGGGAAAGACTATGAATATGCTGACATTCGATAACCAACAAATCCAACAACAAGACACGACGTTTATCGCTGAAGCAGTCTTTGCCGTCGAGACCATCAGCGCCAACAAGCAAATGGAGAAGCAAGAGAAAGCGAAACAATTACTTGATCGCCTATTCCCTCTTGAAAATGGCTCACACAATGATGTTACGGCTTACGTAATTGATTATCGCCATGTGATGGCATACTTCAAAGATGGAAGCCACAGCGGCCTTAAGCATCCAAAACACTTTGTTGCCTTTACCGGAGAAAAGGAAGACCCAGAATCTATTCTTTTCCGAGATGGTTCGGGTAGCCACGTTGAAGTGATGTTTGGCAAACATAAAGGTACAGGGTGCATTGAATTAATTGAAATTGATGACATCCACCTAGAAACATGCACCATGTTTCCACAATCCACATCAGGTGTTGCTGCAATGCGCCACTGGATTAGCTTGGTAAAAGGGGATGAAAAAGGGAAGCCTAAAGCATGCAGCGAGCATAAAGAATATACCGCTAAAAATGGTGAAGATTACACCTTAGATTGCTGCTATACCCTGTAAAGCCACGTTATGCAAAAGCCTCTGAATATGATTCAGAGGCTTTTTTCTTAGCGCTAAAAGAAAACTAAGGAGAGGTATGCCGGATAATAATATTTTCTATCTCTCCGCTGCGTTTTAAGCGGGCAATCTCTTTGTTGATGAGTTCTCGGAGTTGCTCTTTATCTGCTCTGGTTTGCGAGATCATCATGTAAAAGCGATGTTTATCCATGTTGGGGACGTTACGTTCCTCAAACTCATCGCCAATAATGCTGATATTCCAAATCTTTTTGAACCCTTGATGAATCTCTTTCCAACTAATAAAGACATCACACTGTTTCTGGCGAACGGCATTTAAGCCTTGATAAATGGAGTTTGCATACTGCTGAATGTCATCAAGGTTGAAGTCGCGATAGTTATAACCAAAGATCCCGCATACCACGTAATTGTTCAGATCTGAGGGGGATTTTAATTCAATCCCTTTTGGATGGTTCATGCGAGAAAACACATAAACAGGGGTAATGTCATAGTACCAGTCGGTGTAGAGGTATTTTTGCTCTCGTTCTTTGGCGAATGTTGCACTTAGGGCAATATCATACATGCCTTGTTCGACGCCTCTTAAGCAGCGGGTCCAAGACGTCATCGATACGTCGTAACGGATATCGTGTTTATCAAAGATGTTCCTCAAGATATCAACATCAACACCCAAAACTTGGCCTTTATCGGTATAAGTGTAGGGAGGCCAATCGACGGCATCACCACATAGATGGATAGTGCCGTCATCACGCTCATGAGCATACGCGGAGGAGATAAAGGAAAGCACACTGATGATAGCAGTGCTAGAAAGTAACATTGGATTCATACACGCACTCAAACTAAGGTTTAGTTTGAGTATAGTTGAGAGGGAGCATGGCGTGCGCTATCTCCCCATTTTAGTTTGGCTTTATGACACTCTTCACACCCCAAGTATCACGCTGTTTGTGTGAACTGGATGGTGTCAAAATGTGGATTTGCGATGAGAGCTTGCATGGTGAGTAGTTCCTCTGTTGGAACCACGATTTCCCCTAATGGACCAAGGATGACTATCGACTCTTTTTTGTTTTCGTTATATCGCGTATCCATTGCTTTGCCTTCAATAATTTTACCTGAGAGCAAAGTGAGTTTGACCGGGATCTGATACAGGCAGGCAACTTCGATATAGTCATATTGCTGGCATGAAATCATGTGAAACTCCTTTAGTAAAAGACAGCTAACCAAATGGTGATGGCATCTGGTTTGGTCCAACTTACCTGATGTTTGGTATGGGCGGGAATATTGACATGATCGCCGACGTTTAACTCTATCTCTGAGCCATCGCCATAACGAATTCTTCCAGCCCCTTCAAGTACGACCACCCACTCATGTTCTGGTTGATCGTACCACTCGTCTTCTGCAGTTACATGCCCGAAAGAGACGATGCGTTCAACGCGTACATGTTCTGTTTTGATTAAGTCTTCAAACACTTCACTGGAAAGATCACCGGGTAATTGCTTGAACAAGTTCATCTAGAAACTAGACCCTGGTTGTTTGAGAAATTCAATTTCTTCTGCTGTACTTTCGCGACCGAGGAGTTGATTCCGGTGAGGGTAGCGACCAAACCGGTCGATGATCACTTTATGTTTTAGCTCAAAGTCGTAATTATTTTCCATACCCGGTTGCTTAAATAGTAACTCTGCTTTTTCATGAATAATTGGAGACTCACTGTGCATGAATGGCATGAATAAGAAGCTTTTTTCAACGGTACTTAGTGATTGCTCCGCCCCTGAAGCGATGGCTTCTTGTGCTAGAGCGAGCGCAAGAGGGTCTTGAGAGAAAGCTTTAGCCGTATTGCGATAAACATTACGAGAAAACTGGTCAAGCACAATGACTTCTGCAAGTCGACCATGTGGCGTTGTACGCCAGCCACTAAGCTCACATTTAGAGGCCTGTTCAAGGAGTTCGGAAAATCGATTTGTGATGAGCTGATCAATGTCGGTGTTGGTAACAAACCAGTCTTTAGGCTGAAGTTCTTTAAACCAAAACTCGAGTACTTGTTGGTACATATTAGGCTCTCTATAAATGATGACTAGATGGACTTACAGTAGAGGGAAAAGAGAGTGAGGTAAAGTCAGTCTGTTTGGTGTGTTTCTTCTAATTATCTGAACAAGTGGGAAAAATATTGAATATCTTCATTGATATAACCGGTCTTATATCGCGTTTATGTAGGAATAAAAGAAAATGCACACTTATTTAGTCACGTTTGTCGCCATGGCGGCTTTTGCGGCAAACTCCATTTTATGCCGCTTAGCATTACAATCAGGAGCGATAGAACCGGGGACGTTTACCGTGATTCGGTTGTTCTCTGGAGCATTTGTGCTTGTTGCACTAAGTGGTGTTTGGAAAGGGCGAGTTTACGTACTGAAGTCGTCTATGACTTTATGGAATGGCTGCGCACTTTTTGTTTATGCGATCTTTTTCTCTTACGCGTATGTTGCTCTTGCGGCAGGGACTGGCGCTTTGATTTTATTTGCGACGGTGCAATTTGCTCTTATCGGTGCCTATTTGTGGCAAGGCCATAAATTATCAGGGCGTGAAGGCTTTGGAAGCTTGTGCGCTATTGTTGGCTTTATTATCTTGATGTTGCCTGGTGCGCAGCAGCCGGATCTGTTCGCAGCCATCATGATGATCCTTTCGGGATTGGGTTGGGCAGCTTTCACGCTTTTAGGTCAAAAAAGCAGTTCAGCGGTGGTTGGTATTACTCAAGGGTTCGTTGGCGCAAGTCTTGTCATGTTGTTTATTTTACCTTGGATTGGCTTTGCGTCTGGTTTAAGTGGCTATGGGGTATCGCTTGCACTGCTTTCTGGTGTGGTGACTTCTGGCGGTGGCTACGTATTGTGGTATTGGATCTTAAAACGGCTTTCATTATTGCAAGCTTCAGTCGCGCAGCTCTCAGTGCCGCTACTCGCGTTTATTGCTGGCACAATATGGTTAGGAGAAGCGCTTTCTCTACAAGCCGTCATAGCTTCAATTTTGATCTTAGGAGGCATCTTAGTGGTCATGAAAGTCAAGTCTGAGCGTTGAACTTGCCTAGGGTCTGTGACCTTTCGAGCTGATTTTAACCGCGAAAGATCAACAGACCCTAATCTAAGCCATCAGTAAATACGGTTATTCATCGTGATCATATGGATATATAATCCACCCTTTGCTGTTGCCGTGTTACTTCATTATGAGCCCCAAACCTGATCGCATGACCGCCATGCAGTTGATTATTCAACAAGTAAAAGCAGAATTGCCGCTATATGAGTCTGAAACATTTGTATGTGGTGTGAAGGGAAACTGTATTGGCTGCCCCAAAAAGCTGCTAGAGCTGGTGGATTCAGAGCTTACCTATTGGGAATCTGCGATGTCACGCGGAGTCATTCCTCAATTTGATGATATTCGGCGCTTCGGAAAACTGTGTACTAATGTGAGACGAGGACTGGTTAGAAATAATCTACTGTCTGCTTAGGTATGAGTTAACAAAGTAAATAATGTCTCAGCCTTAGTACAATTTTTTCTATACGGAGGGCTTCCACTGGACTAGCTTTAAAGTAGCTACATGGATGTGGAGCCTACTATGTTTACAGTCCGTATCACTGGTTTTTCTACCGTATTGATGATGGTGGCAGCTAATGCGCATGCTGCGGTCAACAGTTTATCTGACTTACGCTTTAATACCGAAGAGTATCCGCCAGCTAATTTTACGCTTGATGGAAAGCTTCAGGGATTTGCCGTCGATATTTTGCTGTCTGCCAGTCAGATGATGGGGCAGGAAGTGAAGATGGAACAGATTCATGTCGGGCCTTGGGCACGGTCCTACCGAGCGACATTAACGCAAAAAGATGCGGTTCTTTTCTCCACGACTCGAACTGAACATCGTGAAAACTTGTTCAATTGGGTTGGTCCAATTAGTGATATTAAAGTTGTTGTTCTTGCCCGCAAAGACGCCAACATAAAAATCAATGATCCAATGGAAATGGCCAATTACACCATTGGTGTCATTCGGGATGATATTGGAGAGCAGTCCTTACTAGCCATGGGAATTCCCCGGGACGCCATGCAAGAAGCGTCGTATGTTACAACCTTGGCTGAGCAATTGATGAAAAAGCGCATTGATCTTTTAGCTTATGATGAAAAAGCAGCGTATTGGTGGGCAAAACAAGTTGGCGTGGAAAGCAGTTTGTTTGAGGCGGTGTACACCTTAAGAGAAGGGGAAGTTTACTATGCGTTTAATAAACACATCCCGCAGCCTTTGTTGGATGAGCTGCAACAAGCGCTTGATGAAATGAAGACAACCATGACGGAAGAGGGTGTCTCTCTCTACGATAGTATCATTTTCAAATATCGTTAGAGATATTGTATGGAATAAACAAAAACAGCCCGATAAGGGCTGTTTAACGTTTGATTAAGGTTTAAAACACCGCTTTCTTCACGAAATATGGGTTATCAAATTTCTTTGGTGAGCCCAGCTCTGAAATCACCAATTTGTTCCACAGTTTGCGGTCAAACTCCCCTTTAGGGATTGAAGGGTAGATGGTTTCCAGTTCTTCATTAGCATAACGCATCATCTGTTTCTTTTTGATTTGGTTATACTTTTTTGCAACTCGGTTGTGTTTTTGAATCCACTCTTGCTTGAATGCTTGCAGTGCTGGCTCCGCCTTTTCTAATGCTAAGCGCGATAGATAAACACGTTTATAAGAGACTTTACGATCCAGCATAGTCCGCATTGCCGTTTGGATATAATTACCGTGATGGGTAATGGAGAAGTCATCTTTCTCAAACGGTTTAACACACCAACCTGCGGGAAAATAATCGGTTTTACGATAACGCTGATTGCGAGTTTCCAGCACGCGGTGCAGGACAAGATCAGACGTGCCTTTGAATGTTTGTTGCCACTTACCGATGCGGATTTGAAAACCCGTTGGTATGCGGTACACATTGATAAATTTGTCTTGTTCCATCGGTGAATACGCTAAATAAACAATTACACACACTTCCTTGAAGTGCTCAAAACCTGAAAAGAAGCGTTAAGGCATTGGCAACACAAGGAAAACTGAGTTTGAGAAAAATATATAGACTTATGCCGCACATTCTAGGGTAAAGAATAAAATGTCGCCAGCTCAATTTAGTCATAAAAACGCAAAATTTTCATATTCGAGTCTTGTGTTACATAGGGTTAGCTTTTAAAAATGAGTATTGTCTATGTTTTTATATGCGGCTTAGTGCATCGTTAATATTGGGGCTGAAAAAGTGAGCACAATGAAGTACACAGTGCGTCCGGCGAAGGTATCGGATTATTCATTTCTTTTTGAATTGAAAAAGGCGGCGGAGTTTCCTGTGATAGAGCAGGTATTTGGGTGGAACGAACAAGATCAACGCGTTATCCATGCAAGAGAGTGGCAGGAAGATAGGCCAACGATCATTGAGGTTGAAGGAAAAGCTGTAGGCAGCTACTTATGGAAAATTAGCGAAGAGCAGTGCTACTTAGGACGCTTCTTCATACTGCCTGAATATCAGGGAAGAGGCTTGGGCAGTGATGTTTTGAGTCAGCTATTAACCGAAGCCGATCGCTTAGGCGTACCGACAACACTGTGTTACTTGCAAGGCAATCGCGTAGCAAAGTTATATCAACAATTTGGGTTTTCAAAGAATTCCGAAGATGATGCCTTTGTTTATATGAAGCGAGAGCCGAGTGTCTGATGAAGAGTTATTGAGAGGTTTTGCTTAGAGCTCTAGGCGAGAAACCTCTCACACACTTAACTCGCTGTTCGCTTGAGCGATATACGCATCTCGCGAGCCAGTGTATCACTCACTTAGAAAATGCAGTGCTTAGCAAAGTCTTTTGCTTCGTTGGCTGTCCAGTCACCTTTTGGTTTTTCCTGCATATCTTTACACCATTCTTCACTGCCGACTTCTGTACATGCCATCAGTTGAGTCGCTAAAAATAGTAGTAGTGCGATTTTTTTCACATTGTGCTCCTTCAAAATTCTGAGACCGAAAAGGTCGCGAGTATAACGGCTTTTACTTAACCGATATGTAAAGAATGCCTGATTTTTTACTTATGTCGCAACTTTGTTACCGTGATCAAATTCTCTTTTTCTATTTTGAAAATCCCTTGTTCAAGGATCCCAATCACACAATAACTTTAACTACCTCGCAAATCTGATGAGACCAATTATGATTTCATCGAAACGTTTCGATGAGTGTTTTATCACTAATGTAGTTAAGAATGCTTACTGTCGGCGTAACGTGTCTGAGAGATGAAAAATGAAAAAAAGTACCCTGATAAATTCTGAACTTTCTTATTTGGTGGCGACCTTGGGCCATACGGATGAAGTCACTATTTGTGATGCAGGCCTGCCGATTCCTGAGGAAGTGCAACGTGTTGATTTAGCCCTGACTCGAGGCACGCCCAGCTTTATTGAGACCGTACGTGTTTGGCTCTCGGAATCTCAAATTGAAGGGGTGATTATGGCAAAAGAGTTTGCTGACGTTAGCCCAGAGCATCATGTTTGGTTGCTCAACGAATTAGAAGAGGAGCAGCGACAGTCAGGCAGGAAAATCAGCATCGACTATGTTTCTCATGAAGAGTTTAAAACTCGAACCCAGCAAAGCCGAGCGATTATTCGTACTGGGGAATTCACACCTTATGCGAACGTTATTTTCAAAGCTGGTGTGGTGTTTTAACCCATTAAAGGTTGAGGACGGATTATGACTGAAGCGATTTTGCAACTCAGTGATATTGAAAAAGCTTTTCCCGGAGTGAAAGCTCTGGATAAAGCATGCTTGAACGTGTACCCGGGAAAGGTGATGGCCTTGATGGGAGAAAACGGGGCAGGTAAATCAACATTAATGAAGGTGTTGACGGGGATATACAGCTTAGACGCTGGTTCAATTCGTTATCAAGGACAACCAGCAGCCTTTAAGGGACCACGAGATTCCCAACAAGCGGGCATTAGTATTATCCACCAAGAACTAAACCTTATCCCAGAGTTGACTATTGCAGAAAATATCTTCCTAGGCCGAGAGTTTACTGGTGCGTTGGGTTCAATCCAATGGGGCCGAATGTACCAAGAAGCCGACAAGTTGCTGGCGAGGCTGAATGTTAAACACAGCTCCAGAGCTTTGCTAGGTGACTTGAGCCTTGGTGAGCAGCAAATGGTTGAGATTGCAAAAGCTCTCTCTTTTGAATCTAAAGTCATCATCATGGATGAACCAACCGATGCACTCACTGACACCGAAACCGAATCTTTGTTCAAGGTGATCAATGAGCTACGTGATGAAGGGTGCGGCATTGTTTATATCTCCCACCGTCTGAAAGAGATTTTCCAAATTTGTGATGACATTACGGTGCTTCGCGACGGTAAATTTATCGGTGAGTGCCAAGTCGCAGACACCAATGAAGACGGCCTGATCGAAATGATGGTTGGGCGAAAGTTGGAAGAACAATACCCACGGGTTGATGTTAGACATGGTGACACCTGCCTTGAAGTCATCGGTTTAACGGGATCGGGTGTGCATGATGTCAGTTTTACCTTGAAACGCGGCGAGATCTTAGGTGTTTCTGGCCTGATGGGAGCTGGGCGCACTGAGCTGATGAAGGTTATCTATGGCGCACTCCCCAGCAAACGAGGGGTTATTAACCTAAACAACAAAACCATTAACCCTGTGAGTCCGCAAGATGGCTTAGCAAATGGTATTGCATACATCTCAGAAGATCGTAAAGGGGATGGTTTAGTGCTCGGGTTGTCGGTTAAAGAAAACATGTCTCTTTGCGCGTTGGATAAACTGACTAAGGGTGTTCAGATTCGTCATTACGACGAAGTGACCGCAGTCGAAGACTTTATCAAGCTATTTAACATTAAAACGCCAACTCGCGATCAGATCATTGGCAATTTATCGGGTGGTAACCAGCAAAAAGTAGCGATTGCGAAAGGGTTAATGACCAAACCAAAAGTATTGATCCTCGATGAACCCACTCGTGGCGTTGACGTTGGGGCAAAGAAAGAAATTTATCAACTCATCAACAAATTTAAAGCAGACGGCATGAGCATCATACTGGTTTCCTCTGAGATGCCAGAAGTTCTGGGAATGAGCGACCGCATTCTGGTTATGCATGAAGGCCGTATTAGTGGTGAGTTTGATGCCAAAGACGCCGATCAAGAAAAACTATTGGCGTGTGCAGTAGGCAAAAAGATTAACGAGGAAGCAGCATGAGTACCAAGACCATGAGCAAACCAACTGAAAACAGTACAAAAACGCTGTTTAGCAAAGAGTGGTTGATTGAACAAAAATCACTGATTGCATTACTATTTTTAATTGTTGTTGTGTCGTTTTTAAACCCTAACTTTTTTACCGTCGACAACATTCTCAATATTCTTCGTCAAACTTCTGTTAATGCAATCATTGCGGTGGGTATGACGTTAGTAATACTCACTGCGGGTATCGACTTAAGTGTCGGTTCCGTACTGGCGTTATGTGGTGCATTTGCAGCCAGTTTAATTGCAATGGAAGTTCCGGTTTTGATTGCGGTACCGACTGCGTTACTTGCAGGTGCGGCACTTGGAGCGATTAGCGGCATAATCATCGCGAAAGGCAAGGTTCAAGCCTTCATTGCTACACTGGTTACAATGACGTTATTACGTGGTGTCACCATGGTTTATACCGATGGTCGACCTATCTCAACTGGCTTTACTGATACGGCTGATGCGTTTGCATGGTTTGGTACTGGTTATGCGCTAGGTATCCCTGTTCCTGTTTGGCTTATGGTCGTCGTATTTGCTGCTGCTTGGTATTTACTAAACCACACTCGCTTTGGCCGCTATGTCTATGCACTGGGTGGTAATGAGTCAGCGACTCGCTTGTCGGGTATCAATGTTGACCGTGTAAAAATCGGTGTCTATGCCATTTGCGGTTTGTTAGCTGCTTTGGCTGGCATCATCGTGACTTCGCGACTTTCTTCTGCTCAGCCAACGGCTGGTATGGGATACGAGCTCGATGCGATTGCTGCGGTGGTACTCGGTGGCACCAGTCTAATGGGAGGTAAGGGCCGTATTATGGGAACATTAATCGGCGCACTGATTATTGGCTTCCTTAATAACGCCTTAAACCTTCTAGATGTTTCTTCTTACTATCAGATGATAGCAAAAGCAGTGGTGATTTTGCTGGCGGTACTGGTAGACAACAAAAACAAGTAAACCATAACAATAGAGCCAGTTGCTAAGCACTGGCTCACTTAAACAAAGGACGATAACGATGAAAAAACTGGCAACTCTTATTTCTGCTGCACTGCTTTCTTCCACCATGTCTGTTGCTGCGCAAGCGCAAGACACAATGGCCATCGTGGTATCCACGTTGAATAACCCATTTTTTGTCACCATGAAAGATGGCGCGGAAGCAAAAGCAAAAGAGCTGGGCTACAACTTGATTGTTCTGGACTCACAAAACGATCCAAGTAAAGAGCTTTCCAATATTGAAGATTTAACCATCCGTGGTGTTAAAGCTATTCTGATTAACCCAACAGACTCTGATGCGGTATCCAATGCTATTCGCATGGCAAACCGTTCGAAAATCCCTGTACTGACGCTAGACCGTGGCGCGAGCCGTGGTGATGTTGTGAGTCACATTGCTTCTGACAACATTGTTGGCGGTGAAATGGCGGGTCACTACATTGTGGAAAAAGTAGGTGAGAAGGCGAAAGTTATTCAGCTTGAAGGCATTGCAGGTACATCGGCTGCGCGTGAGCGTGGTGAAGGTTTCATGAATGCCGTTAAAGGCAGCAAGATGGAATTACTGGCTAGCCAACCTGCAGACTTTGACCGTACGAAAGGTTTGAACGTAATGGAGAACTTGCTTGCAGCTAACCCAGATGTGCAAGCGGTATTCGCGCAAAACGATGAAATGGCGCTCGGCGCGTTACGTGCGGTTCAAGCATCTGGTAAAGATGTCATGATCGTTGGCTTTGATGGAACTGATGACGGCATTGCTGCGGTTAATCGAGGCAAGCTTGCAGCGACAGTAGCTCAGCAGCCAGACATGATTGGTGCGCTCGGTGTTGAAACGGCGGACAAAGTACTTAAAGGTGAATCGGTTGAAGAGTACATTCCTGTGCCACTTAAAGTGATCACCAAATAAGTTTTATGCCCTCCTTTCATTTTTCTCCTGTCGTTTGTTGGGAGGAGGGCTTTCTTCACAGAGTAGATAGCTTTGCGTTTTGGCAAAGTCCAAAGCTATCTGTTCCAACGTTTGTATAAAGGTTCGCTAAGAACCGAGGATTACCTTATGAGTAAGTTAGTGGTGTTAGGTAGTGTTAATGCTGACCATGTTTTAAAAGTGCCTTCATTTCCTCGCCCGGGCGAGACGTTACATGGTCATGGCTATCAGGTTATTCCCGGTGGGAAAGGAGCAAATCAAGCGGTTGCTGCGGCACGACTAGGTGCTGATGTCGGGTTTGTGGCATGTGTCGGCGATGATGCGTTTGGTATTAATATCCGTGAAAGCTTCAAGCTTGACGGTATCAACATCTCAGGGGTAAAAATGCAGCCCAATTGTCCCACTGGTATTGCGATGATCCAAGTGGCAGAAAGTGGCGAAAATAGCATTTGTATCTCTGCAGAGGCGAATGCAAAGTTAACCGCGGAAGCGATTGAGCCGGATTTAGAAAAAATTCGTCAAGCCAACTACTTACTCATGCAGCTAGAAACACCGACTTGTGGTGTTGAAGCAGCAGCAAAAGAAGCGGCGCTCTCGGCGACTAAAGTGATTTTAAACCCGGCACCAGCGAAACCATTGAGTGATGAGTTGCTTGCGTGTGTTGATGTGATCACGCCAAATGAAACGGAAGCGGAAGTGCTTACTGGTGTGGCGGTCTCTGATCACGACTCGGCTCAGGAAGCGGCTAATATTCTGCATGCGAAAGGGGTGGAGACGGTCCTTATTACACTAGGTGCACAAGGTGTTTGGTTAAGTGAAAACGGAGTAGGCGAGATCATTCCGGGCTTTAGAGTGGAAGCCACGGATACAACAGCGGCAGGAGATACGTTTAATGGGGCATTGCTCACTGGTTTATTAGAAGAGAAGCCACTAAAATCAGCTATTCAGTTTGCTCATGCAGCGGCTGCGATCAGCGTAACACGTTTTGGAGCACAAACGTCGATACCAAAACGGGAGGAAGTGGATCGCTTTCTTGCTAGTCAATAATTAGGAGAATGACATGGCAACAATGAAAGATATTGCGAAACTCGCCGGAGTTTCTACCTCAACGGTTAGCCATGTCATCAATAAAACCCGTTTTGTTAGTGAAGAGATTTCAGAACGGGTGAATAACGCAGCTAAAGAGCTCAACTACTTTGCCCCTTCCGCTATCGCTCGAAGCTTAAAAGTCAATCGAACTCAAACCATTGGTATGCTTGTGACTACCTCGACCAACCCATTTTTTGGTGAAGTGGTGAAAGGGGTTGAACGCAGCTGCTATCAAAAAGGCTACAACCTCATCTTATGTAACACAGAAGGTGATAATGAGCGGATGAAAGCCTCGATTAATACCTTATTGCAAAAGCGAGTTGATGGCTTGATCTTGATGTGTTCGTCTTTGGAAGGTGAGCGACTTGATGTCTTTGAAAAGTACACCAGCCTGCCTGTTGTGGTGATGGATTGGGGGCCGATGCTGTTTACCAGCGATAAGATCCAAGACAATTCACTTCGTGGAGGATACCTTGCGACCAAGCATCTGATTGAAGCAGGACATCGAGACATTGGTTGTATTGCAGGGCCTTTGATTAAACACCAAGCTCAAATGCGTTACGAAGGCTATAAACGGGCGATGAACGAGGCGGGACTTGAGTTCGCCTCACGCTGGATTGTCGAAGCGGATTTCGAATGTGAAGGTGGCTACGAAGCATTTAATAAAATGCATCAAGCAGGCCCGCTACCGAGTGCCATTTTTGTGTGTAATGACATGATGGCGATGGGGGTAATTAATGCGGCGAACGAAAAGGGTATAAAGATTCCTGATGAGCTTTCCCTTATCGGTTACGATGATATCCATATTGCCAAGTTCATGACTCCGTCACTCACCACCATTCACCAGCCTAAATATCGTTTGGGTCAAGCGGCCGTAGAAACGTTATTGAACAAATTAAATAAAGTGACATCTGAGCCGCAAATCGTGCAGCTGGAGCCCACGTTGGTGAAACGCAAAAGTGTTGCCCAGCACCATCAATAGACCACACTGAAGGAACCATTATGATTTTAATTACGGGAGCAACAGGGGGACTAGGCTCTGCATTGGCTAAGCTCTATAGCGAAGAAAGCCCTGTATTACTCAGCGGGCGGAGTGAAGCTAAATTAGCGGCGTTAGCTCAGACTCTGTCTGGTGATGTGACCACTTCGGTAGCGGATTTAATGGACGAAAACCAGATTGTTCAATTGCTCGATACGCTACCTGAAACGCCAAAGATGATCTACCACTGTGCGGGAAGTGGTTGCTTTGGCCCGATTGAAACACAATCAGCAGAATCATTGACTCAGTTAGTGGAAAATAACCTTACGTCCACTATGTTGTTTTTAAAAGCTTTAGTTAGCCGTTACCAAAACCAACCAGTCACAGTGGCGGTGGTGATGTCTACCGCAGCACAAGTCGCGAAAGCAAATGAATCCACTTATTGCGCAGTGAAGTGGGGCGTGCGTGGATTGCTGGAATCGCTTCGTATCGAGCTGAAAGGAAAGCCCATGAAATTAGTTGGTGTATATCCGGGTGGGATGGCAACGGAATTTTGGGTAACCAGCGGTACGGATATGGATACCTCTTCATTTATGACAGGAGAAGAGGCGGCCACCATGCTTAAGCAGGCGATGCCATCAACCAAACATGGGTATGTGTCTGATATCACCATTAATCGACAATAGTGCATAAAAGCTTGGCAAAAAAAAGGATGGCGCATGCCATCCTTTTTGTATTTACATAAACCAGAATACGCCGACTTTGAATGTTTGCTGATCCAGTTTCTCGTCGCTGCTGAACTGAACCCCGTCAAATAGGTATTGGTAAGAAAACTTCATTCCAAAATTCTTAGTTATGTTGAAATCCGTACCCAGCTCAACGGCACCATGAAAGTACTTTTCTTTATTACTTGCATTTGTACTTTTGCTGTCACTGTCTAGGAATAATCCGCTGTCATAAATGCTGCGTGAACCACTGTAGTACACATCAGCATCGGTAATGGTGTAATGGATAGAAGGCTTAGCGAACAGGTTTAACTTGGTATTCAAAGGTAGCGTGAACTTGGGTGCAAGTGAGAACGAATAAATATTAGTCTCTAAATCCAAGAAATTACGTGTTCTTACACTGGTGCTACCCAAGGTCACCGTATTATAAATGGTCTCTGTAATAGGGTTTGAGTATGTATAACTTGCACCTGCTTCCAAAGACAGCCACTGACTATATCGATACCCTAACGTCGCACCAAGACCAAATGCAGATTTATCTACATCATAATTTTGGCCGTCGATGGCGTAGTCTGAAGATTTATAATCAATCACCGAACCTGTCGTTTCTAATCCGATGTAAAAATGATTTGCTTGGGCAAAAGGAGCAAGTAAAAGCGTGGTTGCAGCAAGAGATTTTATTGTCAATTTCATTGATTAAGTCTATTACGTATTATTGTTGTGTCAGCAATCCATTCCGTTATGTTTGATGCGGTTGTCCATCTGGGTAACAACGCGCAAATTGAATTAATTGTCCGTAATTATATTTCGCGCTGAATTATATAAATTACAAATTGCTTGCCAACATCTTGAGCGGCAAAACAGTTTTGTCGTATGGAAACAATAACGTTAGGGGAAAGAAAAAGGTGGCATCAACGCCACCTTTCATAGGGGATTTGAAGGTTAGTGATTTAGAAACTCGACGGCTTTATCTGGGAAGTCGGTGAATAATCCATCTACTTTCACTTGGTTGTAGAAAATATCTAGCATGTCTTCAAAGTTTTCTGCGTATGGTGCGATACGCCCTGGATCGGCACGGAATGTATAAGGGTGAACTTCAAGCCCGGCCATTTTTGCCTCTTTCATTAAAGGCTTGATGATAATATTGCCTTTGGTTGATTTGTTATCCACCAACATTGGCTTCCAAGGGCCTAGTCCTTCTGCATATTCCGCCACTTTTTTCATTGCGCCGGGCTCAAACATCCAGTCGTAACTGTAAGGTGTGGCTTTTTCACGTTGGTATACCATGGTTTCGTTCCAGTCGGTATAAGCGACTAACTGAACTAATTTTACGTCCATATTCATTGATGGCATCAGCTCATCGTTGATTCGTTTTAATTCATTTGGATCGAAGCACTGAAGGTAGACTTTATCGTCCTTGCTGTCGTAGCCATATTGTTTCAGTACTTTTAGCACGGCGCTACTGATGTCTTTACCTTCATGGCGGTGGAACCAAGGTGCTTTTATTTCTGGGTAAATACCAATGTCGTAGCCCAATGTTTTGTTCAAACCTTGGATGAGTTCGATCTCCTCTTCCAGAGTTGGAACGGTAAAATCACCTTTCCACATAGGGAAGCGAGTTGGGTACCCAGCAACCTTGTTCCCTGCATCATCCAGTTTAAACCCTTCGGTGACCTTTAAGGTTTTGATTTCAGCAAGCGTAAAGTCAATTGCATAGTAGCGGCCGTCTTTTCTTGCTCTGTTTGGGTACCGCTCAGCAACGTCAGTCACGCGGTCTAGGTAGTGATCATGTAAGACAACCAAGCGATCATCTTTGGTCATGACAACATCTTGTTCGATGTAATCCGGCTTCATCGCATAGGCAAGTGCTTTGGCTTCCAGTGTGTGTTCGGGTAGGTAAGCTGAAGCACCGCGGTGTGCGACGACGAGTGGTTTGGCGAATGCATTGGCGGACAAGCTGAGTGCAATAACGGATGCACAAAAAGTAACAGTTTTCATGATTTATTCCTTATCAGATAGCAGCCCAAAGGCTGCCATCAATTTATGACGTTATTACGACAGATTTTATGCAAGTGCTTCTTTTTCTTTTTGCTTACGTTCGTGGTGAGCTCGTTCGCCAAGGAAGGCATAAGTCAGACACACGATAGATGTAATACAAGAACCAACTAGAATGATAAAACCACCATCCCAACCGAAGTGATCAACGGTATAGCCCAAAATTGCATTTGCAGCGACCGCGCCACCTAAGTAACCAAATAGTCCGGTTAAGCCAGCCGCCGTACCCGCTGCTTTTTTCGGTGCAAGCTCAAGTGCGTACAGGCCAATCAGCATCACTGGACCGTAAATTAGGAATCCGATCGCAACCAAAGCCGCCATATCCACTGCTGGATTACCAGCTGGGTTAAACCAATACACAAGCACCGCAAGCGTAACGAGTACCATAAATAGAATGCCCGCTGGGGCACGGCGCCCCTTGAATAGTTTGTCAGAGATCCAACCACACAAGAGCGTGCCAGGAATGCCCGCCCACTCGTATAAGAAATAAGCCCATGAAGATTTATCCACGGTAAATTCTTTGGCTTCTTTTAAGTATACCGGAGCCCAATCGAGCACACCGTAGCGGATCAGGTAAACGAAAGCGTTGGCAATAGCGATCGACCAAAGCAATTTATTATTGAAAACGTATTTAAAGAAGATTTCTTTAGCCGTCATCTCTTGCTCATGGGACTTATCGTAGTCATCTGGGTAATCGTGTTTGTATTCTTCAATCGGTGGTAAACCACAGGATTGTGGAGTATCACGCATGGTTAACCAGATAAAAATGGCAACGAGAGTGGCAAAAAATGCGGGAACATAAAATGCGGTACGCCAGTCATCGTTAAAAGCCCATAAGCCAAGTAGGAACATAGGACCAATTAAGCCGCCACCGACGTTGTGTGCAACATTCCAGACGGAGACGATCTCACCCCTTTCTTTACGGGACCACCAGTGCACCATAGTTCGTCCACAAGCGGGCCATCCCATTCCTTGAAACCAGCCATTGAGGAATAACAGAATGAACATGGCAGTAATGCTTCCGGTTGCCCACGGCATAAAACCAAAGCAGAACATAACCAGTGCTGACATCAGAAGGCCAGCGCTCAAGAAATATCTCGGGTTTGAACGGTCGGAAACGCTGCCCATTAAGAACTTAGACAGTCCGTACGCAATAGAAACGGCAGCCAGTGCTACCCCTAGATCTCCTCGGCTAAAGCCTTGTTCAATTAAGTAGGGCATCGCCAAACTAAAATTCTTACGAACCAGATAGTAGCCAGCGTAACCAATGAAGATGCCAGCAAATAATTGCCAACGTAATCGGCGGTAAGTGCTGTCAATCACGCTTTCGGAGAGTCGATCAATATGAGCCTTTGGTTTAAATATACCTAGCATAAGAGCCTCTTATGGAGTTATGTATGTATTTTTGTTTCGAATGAACGTTCGAAATCTTTCGTTATGCGAGCGGTATTGTATTAAAACGAAAATGTTTTTCTGTGATAAATGTTACAGAAACATTAAGGCCTTATGCTAAGGCTAAGATTTTGATAAGAAATGACTCATTTTTGAGCCTGTTTTTGTTTGTTGTTAATGGTTGTTAATTTTCGATTAAGAAGAATAACGAGCGTACGTAATGTTATTAAATTAAATGAAGAGGTTAATGCAGAGAAATAAGGTCTAAAAAGTCTTTTAAGAGAGAGTTAATACACATTAAGAGCTATTTATGTAATCTTTTAATACTTCAAAACAATATTTATAAAATACAGCGACTTAATACGGTGATTTTGGAACCGACGTCAAATTGTTGGGCTTATAATGGAAAATATAAAACGTTACCACATTTTTTCTACAGTTGTAGAAACGGGGAGTATGACAGCAGCGGCAAAACATTTAGGGATGACACCTTCTGCTGTGAGTCAAAATATTAGTTACTTAGAAAACTCTTTAGGAATGACATTGTTATATCGTTCTACGAGAGGAAATTCGCTGACTGAGGCGGGACAAATATTATGGAAAGGTTATGATGAAATGCGCCTTCACTATAATGATTTGGAACGAAAACTGACAGAGAATAAAGTTGTTGTACAAGGCGATGTGCGGATTTCTTGTCCTGAAGGCATTGGGCAAGAATTATTAGCCCATGCTCTGAAAGAGTTATTTGCTAATAACCCAAAATTGACCGTCAATGTGATCTCCGAATATCAACTTACGGATATTTACACGAACAATATCGATATTGCTATTCGCGTAGGAAAGATCAGTGATAACAACTTAGTTTACCGGCCGTTAGGTAAGCTTCGTATGGCCTTGTGCGCTTCTCCAGATTACCTTGAAGAACATGGCGAGCCTAAAAATGCGGAAGATCTCAAAAATCATCATTTGCTACGTCATGCCGATGATCTAGCTGAGCTCCAGTTTCTTGACAAAACTGGTAAGTCATATCGAATCAAACCAAAGATGAAAATGGTCAGCAATAATGTCTTAGTTATTCGATCGTTTGCTACCAATGGTTATGGCCTTGCATTGCTGCCAATAGACTTAATTCGTGAGCATATGGCAGAAGGTGTATTAAACCCTGTTATGGCGGACTATGAGTGGCCAGTTTTAGATATCCAGGCATTAACTGTCGGTCGAATTCTGCCAAAACGAGTGGTTGAGGTCGTTAATGCATTAAAGAGCTATTTTGAAAACGTGAACTCAGTTCAGACAAAGTAATTGCATATCCAGACTGCATTTAAAACAAGTCATTAACAATCAAAAAAAATACTTCTCATTTTTGAGAAGTTTACCTTTTTTATTTTTGTGACAAATACGAGTTTGTCATAGTTAAATTTGTGGTAAATATTTGTTTTCAATCACCTAATTTGGACGCCATTATTTAGAAATAAGATGATATATAAAAATAATTTCATATTTAATGCCAAATCTAGCTTTGTTGTTCAATTGATTAGTCATTGCAACTCAAGTTGAAATTTGTATTATCAAAAAAACATTATAAAAAGTAAGGTAAACATTGTTTACCAAATAATAACAATAAATTTAAAAATTATATAAAGTGCTGTCTTATTAGGAAAAATAAAATGGAAAACATGAAGCGCTATTGCATTTTCTCTGTTGTGGCCGAAACAGGGAGCATGACGGCAGCCTCGAAACGTTTAGGCATGTCTCCATCAGCAATAAGTCAAAATATTGCTCATTTAGAAAAAAAACTAGGTGTAACTTTGTTATATCGTTCAACACGGGGTTTTTCGTTAAGTGAAGCTGGTAGAATTTTGCTTCAAGGCTATGAAAACATGCGTGAGCACTTTAGCGAGTTAGAAGACCGGCTAAGTGAATGTAAATCGTGTGTGAAAGGGGAAGTGAGAATTGCATGTTCAAGTGGGATCGGCCAAGAAACGGTTGCTCGAATACTTGCTGAATTAAACGAAGATTACCCTGAATTAAACTACACCATTTTTGTTGGCGACGAGTTCCATGATTTGGTGGGTGAAAATATCGATATCGCCGTGCGCATCGGGGACTTAAAAGACAGTGGGCTTGTGTTTAGACCACTTGGTCAAATCAAGGTTGTGTTATGTGCATCCCCTCACTATCTTGCGACAAAAGGAACACCAGAGTCGCTGTCTGATCTGAACCAACATGACTGGATCTTAAACTCGGAATGCGATATTGGCACTCGTGTCAATCAAATGCCAGAAGTTGCAGCCGCAAAAGTCGTACTCACGCCTAAGATCGTATCGAGTAGTGCCATGGTGTCACGGACCTTCGCAATTGAAGGACATGGGTTGGCTTTCCTTCCAGAAGAATTCATTGCTCCCAATGTTCATCGTGGTGAATTAGTAACGTTACTGGACGATATTCAGTGGCCGTTACTAAAAATTCAAGCATTAACAGTCAGCCGAGTTTTACCAAAAAAAGTGGAAGTTATTTTGGATGCATTAAAGATCCATTATCTGCAACATGCGAATAAGTAAGATATTTATATTCCACCGATTTTATTTCGTTCAACATCTTATTATTAAATTAATTAATATAACTTGCTGATTATTAAATTTCTTATTTTGAAGTTAAATAGAATATTTGTTTGTTTTTGAACAAATATTCTATCTATTTGGTTAATTTGGCGAAAATATCTTCAGATAAATGATGTAATTGGTAGCGTTAAAATTTTGAAGTCGCTCGAAACTTGTGAGTGAGATTGCAAGCTCGCGGTGTTGGCGCTGGAAACCAGCTAAAAGAACGTTTGATATATCAGTAAGGTCAATATATTTCCTTGATAACCTGAATTTGCTCAAAACATCTCGCGATGCAGTAGAAGATGCGAGTTCAAATATCAAAAGGAAATGAAATGAAAAATCTTACAACCTTATCCCTCATCAGTGCTGGCCTTGTGGCCTCACTGACTTCAATAAACGTTCAGGCTCATGGCTGGGTCGAGTTTCCAAGTGCACGTCAGAACACCTGTTATCTTGATGGCGGTTTTTGGACAAATGAAATCCCAAACCAAGCGTGTCAGGCTGCTTATGACATCTCAGGTGCCTATCCTTTTGTTCAGCGCAGTGAAGTCGCGGCAAATGTACCAAACTACCGAGATATGGCACATGTAAAAGCCATTGTTCCAAATGGTGAACTCTGTTCAGCAGGAGATTCTGCGAAAGCAGGGTTGAATGTGACGTCTCCCCATTGGCAACGAACGAATATAACCCTAGATGCGAACAATCAAATTGACCTCGTTTTTTATGGAAAAGCACCTCATAACCCGTCCTATTGGGAGTTTTACTTAACCAAACCAACTTACGATCCAACCTTGCCGCTTACATGGGATGATCTGGAGCTGATTGATACCGCAGGTGATATCGCAGTCGATGCAGAGAAACGCTACCGCATGAAAGTAACGTTCCCTGCAGGTCGAAGTGGAGATGCGATTCTTTATACGCGCTGGCAACGTATTGATGTTGCAGGAGAAGGATTCTACAACTGTAGTGATATCACCTTTAAAGGCGATGGCACAACACCAACGGATCCTACAGACCCAACAGAACCAGGTAACAATTTAACGGTACTAGGGTACTACGTGCCACAAGGCTTCGGACCTGTTGAAACAGGTGATACGGTGCGATTCCGTACTTTTGATGCCACAGGGGCTGAAACAACAGACATCTCACTGCCGATCACGGCTAACAACACGTCAACATGGTCTGCTGAGCTTGCGGGACAATTTAACGATACCAAGAAAGGAGAATGGTATATCGGCATTTGGCATCAGGAAATGAACCACTACATGTACGATACCAACAATGTTCACGCGAATCAGGTTCATGCCCCGAATGACACCTTCAGCTACGCATTATCATTGATTAAAGGTGATACGACTGTGCCAACAGAACCTACCAATGCATGGCGTACTGATGCAACATATTCTGCTGGTGATGTGGTTTCACACAATGGTCGAGAGTGGACAGCGCAATGGTGGACTCAAGGTGAAGAACCGGGTACGACTGGTGAGTGGGGCGTTTGGCGTTAATTTTATCGCCAGTTAAAGGTATGCTGGTGGGTGTTTGAAAAACGTCATACAGCAGTTGCCACATGTCATTTCGATTAAGTAAATAAAGCCCCTTGCGGGGCTTTATTTTTATGTAGTGTTAAGTTAAGCCTGAGGTAGTGCGACACCACTTTCTTGGTGAAGACGACGACACGCTTTTCCGTCACTGTGGAACAGATGACAACGATGGGCTGGAATGCCAACAGACAATTTGTCGCCAGCTTCAACGGGCAGCGTATCCGGTTGGCGATAAATCATATCTGCATCTGCGGCGTCAATGTGCATGTAAACTTGTGTTTCGTTACCCAGTTTCTCAACGATATTCACTTCACCTTCGATGGTTGCATCCCCTTCGTTTTCAGGCAGTAAATGTTCTGGACGAACACCAAGAGACATACGTTCTCCGCGCGTAACTGTCGTACCATCGACGGGAATCCAGAATGTTGTACCATTGGCAAGTTGGACCATGACGCGCTCTTTTTCCACCGCTTCAATGAATACGCTCATGAAGTTCATTTTTGGTGAGCCGATAAAGCCCGCAACAAAACGATTTTGTGGGTAGTGATATAACTCGAGCGGTTGGCCTACTTGAGAAACATAGCCGCCATCGAGTACCACGATCTTGTCAGCCATAGTCATTGCTTCAACTTGATCGTGGGTCACGTAAATCATAGTGCAGCCTAATTTACGTTGTAATTTGGTGATTTCAGAGCGCATTTGCACGCGAAGAGCCGCATCTAGGTTAGAAAGAGGTTCGTCTAATAGAAATACTTTAGGTTGGGAAACCAGTGTACGGCCGATAGCTACACGCTGTCTTTGTCCACCAGACAATGCTTTGGGCTGGCGTTCTAGCAAATGACTTAGCTGGAGAATCTCTGCGGCGTGTTCGACGCGTTGATCAATTTCCTCTTTGTTTGCTTTTGCGAGTTTTAGGCCAAATGACATGTTGTCGTACAGATTGAGGTGTGGGTACAAAGCGTACGATTGAAATACCATGCCCACACCACGTTTTGACGGTTCGACTTCATTCATCTTCTCTTCACCAATGAAGAGTTCGCCAGAGGTGATGTCTTCAAGACCAGCAATACAGCGCAACAATGTTGATTTACCGCAGCCTGATGGTCCAACGAAAACGACAAATTCGCCTTCCTTGATCTCTAAATCGACGTTTTTAGAAATTAATACGTCGCCGTAGGCTTTACATACATTTTTTAACGTGACACTCGCCATTTAGCTCGTCCTCGATCTTAATTTTTATTTTTGTCCTGCTCATCATTATATGAATTACCTCCTGAGCAGTAACAGTAGGAATTCGGTTATCCAGTCTTAATGAGACCTAGGTAAGAAAATAGGGTGACCGCATTAAGGCGTTACGTCACCCGTCTGAGCCTAAATTGAGAATACTTCCCCCACTGATAAACATCTCCCCCGTATTGTCATAACCACGAATGTTTATCAGCACAGTACCTCACTTGGCGTGAAACCAGTGTTATCGATTTTGATTCACTGGAAAGGGTTCTTACCATCCACTTAAGGATGAGTTCATTGTGTGTTTTTCCTTGTGGTTAAACATCCTCCCGTGGGTGTTTTTTACGGGGGGAGTAGTCGAGGAGGAGGGCGTAGGGAGTAAAAAAAGGGTGAACAGATCGAGTTCAAATAAATTTGCAGGCCAATAGTGAAGTGACTCACATTGAAGGTCGTATTTGTGAACTCAGTCATCAATGTGCACCGATGATGATCACGAAAATAAGCCATAATACAGAGGGCGTAGGGAGTAGGAGGATTCGCGTTGCCGTGTTTTCTTTGAAGATATATGTCGAGATATGGCGAAACCTTCTGGTGAAGCCCTACAACACAAATATAAAAAGGATATGAACATGAAAAACGCCCTAAGCACGGTAGCACTTGGAACGCTTGTTGCTCTAGGCTCATTCGGTGCGCACGCTGCGATTGAAGAAGGCCAGCTAACCATCTGGATTAATGGTGACAAAGGCTACAATGGACTGGCTGAAGTAGGTAAACAATTTGAAGAAGACACCGGGATTAAAGTGACGGTCGCTCACCCTGATGCGCTTCAAGACAAATTCCCTCAAACAGCGGCGACTGGTGATGGTCCGGATATTGTGTTCTGGGCTCATGACCGTTTTGGTGGTTACGCTGAAGCGGGCCTTTTGGCTGAAGTTAAACCGTCCAAAGAAGTGAAAGAAGGCATTGTCGACTTCGCTTGGGATGCCGTGAAGTACAATGGTAAGCTCATCGGTTACCCTGTTGCGGTTGAATCACTTTCGCTTATCTACAACAAAGATCTTGTTCCAACCCCACCAAAAACTTGGGAAGAGGTTGCTGCGATTGATGCCAAACTGAAAAAAGAAGGCAAATCAGCGATCATGTGGAACCTAAAAGAACCGTACTTCACATGGCCATTGATGGCAGCAGATGGTGGTTACGCGTTTAAATACGGCGCAGATGGCTACAACGTAAAAGATGCGGGTATTGCAAAAGATGGTGTTAAAGATGCAATGTCTTTTGTGAAAGGTCTTGTGGAGAAAGGGGTGATTTCTTCAGACATGGATTACTCGGTGTCAGAGTCTGCGTTTAACCAAGGTAAAACAGCGATGACGATTAATGGGCCTTGGTCTTGGGGCAACATCGAGAAATCGGGCATCAACTATGGTGTAACGACGCTACCTAAATTTAACGGCCACTCTTCTAAGCCATTTGTTGGTGTACTCACGGCAGGTATCAGCACGGCGTCACCAAATAAAGACCTTGCTGTTGAGTTTATTGAGAACTATCTGCTGACGAATGACGGTCTGCGTAAAGTAAACAATGACAAACCACTTGGTGCGGTTGCATTGAGCTCATTCCAGAAAGAGCTGGATTCAGATGCACGTATTGCGGCGACAATGGACAATGCAATGAATGGTGAAATCATGCCAAACATTCCTCAGATGAACGCTTTCTGGGGCAGTGCGAAGAACGCAATCATTAATATTGTTGAAGGTCGCCAAACTGTTGATGCCGCTCTGGCAGACGCAGAAAAACAAATGACGAAATAATCTTGTCGTAACTTTTTAGGAGGGACATTTCCCTCCTACATTTCTTCATTTTATCGCTAGCAGGTTCTTATATGCAGTCAGTTCAAGGTACCGATGCCATGGCATCACCAAAAGCGATCTTGCCTTCAAACAAAAAGGCTTATATTAAATGGTCACTGTTAGGTGCCATTGGTTTTCTCAATGGTTATGCATCAATTCTGATGTATTCCCGTGGCGAAGTCGCATTTGCATTGCTAACCATCATTCTTACAAGTCTTGCCCTTTTTATTTTTGGCAGTAAAAGGACATACGCTCATCGTTACATTTATCCGGGCATCGCCGGGATGATCTTATTTATCCTTTTTCCCTTGGCATACACCATTGGATTATCTGTTACCAATTTTAGTGCTAAGAACCAATTATCTCTCGAACGTGCTCAATCGGTTCTGTTAGACAGAACTTACCAAAGTGGCGAAAGCTATCCTTTTACTCTGTATAAATCAGAACAAGGCTACCAGCTTTCGATTACGAAAGAAGGCCAGTTGTTAGCGACTGATACTTTTGATCTTGCAACCTTGGTTGCTGGTGATATGGACCTTAAACCAGTTGAACAGGTTGAAGGCAGTAAAGAGAAAATAAAAACCATCATTCAAAACCGAGCACAACTTGGGTCGGTTGATCTTCATTTGCCTTCTGGTGAAGACATTCGCATGAGCAGTTTGCGAAAATTTGCGGCTGTTGTGGCTCAATATACGTTACAAGAAGATGGTGAAACACTCATTAACAATGAAACCGGAGAGACGCTGCGGCCAAATATGGAGGTTGGTTTTTATCAGCCTGTTGATGATGCTGGCCAGTTTATCGGTGCTACGGTTTCTCCTGGTTTCATTGTCGGGGTTGGCTCTCATAACTTTGAGCGCGTATGGAAAGACGAAGGTATTAAAGAGCCGTTTGTTAGTATCTTTATCTGGACGATCGTGTTCTCAGTGGTCACTGTTGGGTTAACAGGCATCATCGGTATGGTGTTAGCCAGCGTCGTACAATGGGAAGCATTAAAAGGGCGAGCGATTTACCGTGTGTTGCTTATTCTACCTTACGCCGTCCCTGCGTTTATTTCGATCTTGATTTTTAAAGGCTTGTTTAACCAAAGCTTTGGTGAAATCAATATGGTATTGGAAGCGATATTTGGCTTTAGCCCAGCCTGGTTCTCTGATCCGTTAATGGCGAAAACCATGGTGATTATCGTCAATACTTGGCTTGGCTTCCCTTACATGATGATCCTTTGTATGGGGCTTCTAAAAGCGATTCCAGAAGATCTTTATGAAGCGTCAGCAATTGATGGGGCAAATTTCATCCAGAATTTCGTTCGTATCACCTTACCGCTGATGATCAAGCCGTTAACCCCGCTTCTGATCGCAAGCTTTGCGTTTAACTTCAATAATTTTGTATTGATTGCACTTCTTACTCAAGGTGGTCCAAATATGATTGGAACATCGGAGCCTGCGGGTTATACCGATTTGCTTGTGAGCTATACCTACCGTATTGCGTTTGAAGGTGCGGGTGGTCAAGACTTTGGTCTAGCCAGTGCGATTGCGACCTTGATCTTCTTACTTGTCGGTGCGCTTGCTTTGTTCAACCTACGTTTCACTAAACTGGATCAGGAATAAGGAGAATTCGTTATGGCTATGGTTCAAGGAAAGTCTTTGAAATATCGGGTTTGGGCAACACATATCGCGATGTGGCTCTTTTTAGCAATGATTCTTTTCCCACTGCTTATGGTTGTTGCTATTTCATTTCGTGAAGGGAACTTTGCAACAGGGAGCATCATTCCTGACAACCCTTCACTGGAGCACTGGAAGTTGGCACTTGGCATTTCTGTTACCAATGCAGATGGCAGCGTGACGCCACCACCTTTCCCAGTACTGACGTGGTTATGGAATTCAGTGAAAGTGGCGGGTATTACGTCGATCCTTATCGTCGCGTTATCGACAACCTCCGCTTATGCTTTTGCGCGTATGCGATTTAAAGGGAAGAACACCATCTTAAAAGCGATGATGATCTTTCAAATGTTCCCGGCAGTACTTGCTTTAGTTGCCTTATACGCATTGTTTGACAAGTTAGGACAATACATTCCGTTTCTTGGGCTAAACACCCATGGGGGACTGATCTTCTCATATCTTGGTGGTATTGCTCTGCATGTTTGGACGATCAAAGGGTACTTTGAAACAATTGATAATTCGCTAGAAGAGGCTGCAGCATTAGATGGAGCGACACCTTGGCAAGCATTCAAACTGGTGTTATTACCGTTGTCTGTGCCTATTCTTGCTGTGGTGTTTATCTTGTCATTTATCGGGGTTGTGGGCGAAGTTCCTGTAGCATCCTTACTACTTTCTGATGTAAACTCATACACATTAGCGGTTGGTATGCAGCAGTATTTGTACCCACAAAATTACCTTTGGGGTGATTTTGCAGCGGCAGCAGTATTGTCGGCGTTACCAATAACCATCGTTTTCTTACTTGCACAACGCTGGCTTGTTGGAGGATTAACAGCTGGTGGCGTGAAAGGCTAATAAAAACGATAAGGGCGACCGCTGGTCGCCCATTTTGTATCTCTGTTTAACACTTTTGGTTTGGCCGCCGATCAGTTAAACAGAAGCAATTCTGGCGTTACGCATAGCTGGCTGTGAGCTTAATTCCTTACTATTGAAAACTAACAGTTTTTGTAACCATGACCCAAGCATCGCTTGGGTTTTTTTATACCTGTACTGCTGTCGCTATTATAAGAATTCAACTGGTCTCAAATAGCATACAGCTGACGGTATGCGACAGACTCTCCAAATGAATATGTAATGAGATGACTATTTTCACAATAATGTGTCTTGTGCGTAATTCCTACTTAAAGCTCTTTACTCGACGGAGCACAACCAAGGTAACGAAGCAGAACGTAAAGGCTTTCTTGTGATAGGGCGACTTTTCGAAATAGGTCAGCAAAAACATCGTCTCCGCCGAAGCAGGTTTGAATATAATGATTGATTTGTTGGGTGTTGTAGCCTTCGACATATAACGTACGAACCCATTGATATTCTACGGATTTTAAATTAACGATTGTCTCTTCACTGAGTTTGGTTGCCAGCTGAACCACGGTATAAGCCTTATTGTTTTTAAATATCGGCGAATTTAATCAGGTGAAGATGAAGGAAAAATGACAAGCACGACAATTTCGCTCTGCAACATAGTGTGTGAAGTAAAAAGCCACGTTGCCGTGGCTTCTACTGGTTATTTGAGGTATTTGACGTGTGCTTCCATCTCTTCGCCAATTTGTTTTCTCATGTTCATCAATCGTATCGCAGAGTCGCGTAACTCGATATCTTCCTGTGTTTTAGGCACCCACTCAGGAACAGAGCTTGGTTTCCCATCTTCATCGACGGCAACCATAATGACGATGCAATGCGTGGTCAGACGATTTTTGAGTTCTTTTGGATCACTGGCTTGTACGTCAATAGCAATATGCATTGAACTATTGCCCGTGTAGATCACTTTTGCACTTACTTCTACTAGGTTTCCAACTTGGATTGGCGCAACAAAGCGAATGCCACCTGCGTATGCGGTGATACAGTATTTTCCACTCCAAGCTGCGGCGCATGCATAAGCGGCTAAATCGATCCACTTCATCACGGCACCACCGTGCACTTTACCACCGAAGTTTACGTCTCCCGGCTCAGCCAGAAATCTCAATGTAATATCTCTTTGACCACGACTCATCACTGTATTCCTTATTGTTATTCTTTCCGACATCTCTCTTGGTAGCCATATTCGCTAAGCTTGATGTGACTCATTTTAAATAACAAACCTGTCAATTATGTGCAACATCTATTTGAGTTTAGCCAAAAAACATTACTCAAACTTGAGGCATTATTTTGTGCAGGAAGAATACAGATGTCTCAATATTGACATGGCGTATGTTTTGCGCCTGAAGCCTACAAGCATCTTTTTCCGCAGCACTTACACTAAATTCAGTAAATTAGCTTCTGAGCACCAACTCATAGAATGAACACAACAAGGGTTGAATGTGCTGAATACGAGAGAGAATCATAATGAAAAGAAAAGTTCATAAACTCACCAAGCTTACAGCGTTATCACTTGGGATGTCGTTGGCACTAACAGCATGTGGTCCTGCGGAACAAACCACTGCGGAAGTCTCTGCTGCATCTGAGCACCCACTTAATACCTTATTTATCGGTAGCAGTGTTATCACCATGAATAAAGAGCAACCAAGAGCTCAGGCAGTGGTTGCTGGTGTGGATGGAAAAATCCAACTTGTTGGTAGTACTGAAGAAGCCAAAGCGCAGTTCCCTCATGCGAAAGTTGTTGATTTAGGTGAACGCATCATCATGCCAGGCTTTATTGAGCAGCATTTGCATCCATTCTTAGGCGCGTTAACGTTGAGCATGCCAGTGATTGCGCCTGAAGAATGGCAACTTCCAACTCGTACATGGCCTGCAGTCTCCGGCCATGACGAATATATGAAAGCACTGGCAAATATTGAGAAAGAGCTAAAAGATCCAAATGAGATCTTGTGGACGTGGGGATACAACAACTTTTTCCACGGAGAGTTAAACCGAGCTGAGCTAGATAAAATTTCTAGCACTCGCCCAATTGGTGTGTGGCACCGTTCGGCGCATGAGTTTTATGTGAATAGCGCATTTATCAAGAAGTATGGGCTTAATCAAGCTGATATCAATAAACTTGGTGAAGAAGTAAAAAGCCAGTCAGATCTTGAGCATGGTCACTTTTGGGAAGGTGGGGCACTGATTTACTTGCTGCCTCGCATCTACAAAGACTTAGGAAGTCATGATCGTTTTGAGTTTGGCCTGAATCAAATGGTGGAAATGCTGCACCAAAAGGGTGTGACGGCTTATAACGAGCCGGGTGCATTTATTCCACCTGAGATGCTTGATACCTATAAACGGATTCTAGGTGCTGATGAGACACCAATGTATTCGTTCTTTACACCAGAGAGTAAAACACCATTCCTATTGAAAGGAAAAGAAGGGGTTGTCAAAGCAGTCGAAGAGACAACCAATATGTTCCCTAAAGATGGGAAGGTGCGATTCTTTGATAACCAAATCAAAATTTTGTTTGATGGCGCGATTATTTCTCAGCTAATGAAAATGAAAGATGGTTATCTTGATGGTCACCATGGTGAATGGATTCAAACGCCCGAAGACGTAGAGGCGATCACTAAGATTTTCTGGGAAAAAGGTTACCAGATTCTTGTCCACGTTAATGGTGATAAAGGTGTTGAAAAGCTCATTGAAATTATGAAGCGTCGCCAAGCTGAATTTCCACGTGAAGATCACCGCTTTACCATTGTTCACTTTGCTAACTCGACTGATGAACAAGTGAAAGAGCTTAAGAAACTTGGTGCTATCATCAGCGTGAACCCGTACTACGTGACAGGATTTGGTCAACGATTTGGTGAAGTAGGGCTGGGTGAAGAACGAGCACATGCAATGGTTCGTTTGGCAACGATTGAAAAAGAAGGCATTCCTGTTTCACTGCATTCTGACATGCCAATGGCACCATCCGATCCTCTGTTGCTGGCTTGGAGTGCGGTCACTCGTCAAACGAACGAAGGTGAGGTTCTGAGACCGGATTTAGCCCTATCTTTGGATGCAGCGCTTCGCGGGATTACGATAGAAGCGGCTTATTCATGGGGAATGGAAGACACTTTAGGCAGTATAGAAAAAGGTAAGGTTGCAAACTTTACGATTCTTGAGCAAGACCCATACAAGGTAGACGTTAAAACCCTCAAAGATATACCCGTTTATGGTACCGTTTTTGAGAGTAAACTTTTCCCAATTGATAAGTAATATGTCATACAAAAACACCCGGCTTAGCCGGGTGTTTTTGTATATTGAATCAGGGCTTGGTGACTTCTTCAAACTCACCCTCTATCGTCGTTCTGTGACCATGGTGATGAGCAGAGGCTTTTAGCTGCTTCTCTATTTTTTTGCCAGTAATAAGTGCGGCGATAGCTAATGGGATAGCGAGAATCAAGCTGGCAATAAGAGCGAAGAAGCCAGTGACCAGCGCGAATGTTGTCATAATAAATCTGTTCATATGTTCCACCTCTTATTAGTTAGTCTTAAACTTAGCAGGGTGAAGATGAACGAAGAATGAACAAGAGCATTCAGGTACAAAAAAGCCGCTCAAGAATGATTTGAGCGGCAATAAGTAGAGATTGTTATTCTTATTCGTTGTGGAGTCGAGTTAATTACACGGCAGGGTACGTTTTGTAGCGCACGCCCATCATCTGTTCCATACAGTGGACAACTTGGCAACTATAGCCAAATTCATTGTCATACCATATGTACAATATGCATCGATTATCCTGAGCAATGGTGGCAGCGCCATCCACCACACCGGCATAGCGAGAGCCGACAAGATCGCTAGACACGACTTCCGTGGAGTCGGTGTAATCAATTTGGCCTGAAAGAGGTGAGTTCAAAGCCATGTCTCTTAAATAGGCATTTAAGCTTTCTCGGTCAGTGTTTTTCTCTAAATTTAGATTAGCGACAGCCATCGAAACATTCGGAGTTGGAACACGAATAGCGTTACCTGTTAGTTTTCCTGCAAGCTCGGGCAGTGCTTTTGATACGGCTTTGGCCGCGCCTGTCGAAGTCAAAACCATATTGAGCGATGCACTACGGCCACGACGCTCACCTGAATGGAAATTATCAATCAAGTTTTGATCGTTCGTAAAAGAGTGGACGGTTTCAATATGGCCGGAAGTGATGCCGTATTTATCATTAATCGCTTTTAAAACAGGAGTGATGGCGTTGGTTGTACAACTCGCCGCTGAAATAATTGTATCTTCAGACGTGATCACACCTTCATTGACGCCAAAGACGACGTTTTTAATATTACCTTTACCCGGTGCGGTTAATAACACTTTATCGGCCCCATGACATTGTGCATGTTGGCCTAGTCCTTCGGCATCACGCCAGACGCCGGTATTGTCGACGACGAGAGCATTGTTAATACCAAATGTGGTGTAATCGACTTCTTCAGGCTTATTGGCGTAGATAAACTGAATGTAGTTTCCATTTGCAATGATGGCTTTACGCTCCTCATCGACAACGATACTACCGTTAAATTGTCCATGAACAGAGTCTCTTCGAAGCAAGCTTGCACGCTTCTCCAAGTCACCCTTTTTACCTCCTCGCACAACCACTGCGCGAAGTCGCAATGGATAACCCGGACCGCTTTTTTCAACCAGTAATCGAGTCAGTAGGCGGCCGATGCGACCAAATCCATATAACACGACATCTTTCGGCTCTGAAACAGTTTCACCATTCATTGCACCCATCAAGGACGTATGCAAGAAGTCTTTGACGCCATGTTCGTCATCTCTATTTTGCCAAAACTGATAAGCGAGCTGCCCTACATCAATACGGCATGGAGAAAGCTCCATTTCTGAAAGCGCTTTGATGATAGGAAAAGTTTGTTGAGCGGAGAGGGGAGTGCCAGTGTAATGGCGGGCTAAGCGGTGGGCCTTGATGATGTCGATGGTTGCTGCGTTTACAAGCGTTTTACCAAAGAGTAGTACTTCAACACCTTTTTGGCGATAGAGCTGACCGAGTAAGGGGGAGATGGTTTCCGCAATCGTTTGGCTAGTTTGCCAGTCTAGAAGATGTTTTTCTGGACTCATTTTTACTTAATTACCTTTCACGTTTTAAGGGGAACTCTAAAGTTGGTTAAAACAATAGAGGTATAGGGTGCTGTAATATTGTTGTAATTTTTATGTGCCGGGATTGTAATGCCTGATGTCTTATTCTGCTAGGAAAAATAAAACCAGAGATTAATGCTTAAATTCTAGGTAATTATGAGGTGTTATAAGGAAAAATGTTGTATCAATCGCCTATTGACAACTGAATTTGAAGGGACTTTTTTTGGATTAAAAAATACTCATTAGCCATATTCTTATGTAATACAGCTAACAAGCATAAATAAAGCTGTGATGAGTTGCTTATTACCAACTTAAAAAGTGAACGAAATACCCGCAGAGAAAATATCGACTTTATCTGCCAACGGTTCAAGTGGGTTTTGTGGCATGGTGAACTGCCCACTGATAATTTCTTTTTGGCCGTAGATGCGTTGCCACTCCATTTTCAAGTTGATACTTGGGGTGATGTCATACCTAACCCCTGTGAGATAGGTGTTGCTGTGGAAAGCTCGCCTTGCTTGACCATATTGGAAGTATGGTGTCCAGTTTTTGATGTTGTAGTCGACACTGGTATACCAATTGACGTGAAACTCTCGTGATACAAGAAGTTCAGATTGTAGGTGAAGCTTATCAATGTAATAACTAAAGCCAGCAGAGTAGAGCTGAAGATCGAACTCGATAGGAAGTTGGTTTAGGTACTCCTGAACAACGCTGGCATTGATGACCGATGCGTGAATCGTATTGTCACCAAAAAACAGATCAGCGGAAAAACCGTAACTTTGCTTTATTTCCAAATTAAACCACTCACCATACAAACTGCGTCGGTCGTTACTTTTTCGTGAGTAGAATGGGGTGAGGTTGAGCTGAAAGTCATCCTCAAAGGTATGGCTCCAATCAACCGCAATGCCTTCATAGTGTGTAATACCAAGGGTATTGTTATAAACCTCAGAGGGAAGTCTTAACCAAGGGTAGGCACTGGAAACAAAGTAGTATTCAGACATGATGAAAATAGGAACACGCAAACGGCCTGCTTTAATTTTGGTTTCATTTAATGAGTACTCAACGAAAGCGCGTTCTATTTCAGGCTCAGAAAAAGTGTCCTGTGGTCGTTTAACAACTTGTATAGCACTTCTTAGTTTTGGTGTGATTGCCCAGTTGAGTTGCAGTCCCATTGTGGTATCGCAGTCGAAGCACCATTCATCGGTAATATCACGATTAAATAAAACTGGGGTATTGTTATCACTTTTTGCCGCTGCGAAAGTACCAAACCCATCCAAATAGAGGGATTCCGTAAGTTGGAGTTGGGCAAAGGCACTTGGGGGGAGTGCAATTAATATGGAAAGTAAATACTTGTTCTTCATAGCCTAGCCTTTGCTTTTCAAATAATAAATAACCCGTACATCTTCCGGTACTTGCTCTTCTGGAACGTATGCAATGCCATTTGGATTGTCTTTAAGCCAAGTGACTATAAGCTCCAAATTCTCTTGTGGAATTTCGAAAGGAGCGAGTGCTTTACCTGAAAAACTCTGTCGAGCCCAGATAGCGTTCATTTGAGTGGGTGATTTATTTAAAAGGGTTTTATAAAACAACTGACGATTTTCTGAATGGTTCGGCAGGTCCATTAGTCTGGCTGGAATACCATCTAAATGTGTGACCCTGCCCCGATAAAGCATCTTTACTTGATTAGTACGCAATGGCTTAATTTCATCATTAAGAGTTATAATGACGAAATCTCGTGCCAAAATACTACAGCTAGCCAACTGCAGAAGTACAAAAATCAAAAGGTTTTTCAAAGATATTCCTTATTTTTACCGGACTGCATCCACAAAGTATTATTTTTTATCTAAGATACAAGTTTTTATTAGCTACTATTAAAGATAGGCTAGGAAACTTTTGATTCAAGGATGAATTCAAATGTTAATAACAAAAATATCTATTAAGACAAGGCTGTTAATACTCTGCTTACTGCCAGCATTGGTGATTGTTGGTTTTAGTGCAAACAGCGTTATCCATATCCAGAACAAACTTCACAGTTATACTGTAATTGATGAAAAAGCCCAATCACTCTATATGCTTTCAGAATTATCTAAGCATATCTATGACGGCTTAAATAAACGTTTGAGTGGTGAGGATGCTTCTTCTTCATTAGAAAGAAGCAAGCGTGTTATTAGTGAGTTAAAACAAACGGCGCATTCTGTCGCACATAAACACTATGGTGTTGTTGAACTGGAATCGGACATTACGTCTGGTCTAGAAGAATTGGATGACATTATTTCTGAATTATCAGAAGTGACACCTGAAGGCAGTATTGAATTAGGCCGAGTTCTTTACGAAGTTTTACAAGATATATATTCCGATATACAACGTGTTGATAGCCATAATGCTGATGTGGATATTCACAAACTTGACCTTGTTTTGAGTGATTTAAGTTGGCTGCATTATTGGATGGAGCGTGAAGCTTGGCTAGCTCAAGAAATTGTTCGACTTGATTGGACTTATTCTGAGTATTCTTCTGACTATTTTCAAATTAGCGAAAGGCAGCAGTTCTATTTAGATAAATATATTACAGGTGGTGCTAATTCTAAGCAGATTGAATTACTACTTGGGCTATTTTCTAGTAGAGATTTTAGCCAGAGTACGTATCTACGTGAACAAGTACTGAATAATCGTCAAGGAGACGCAGATTTATCAAATCTCATTCATATTATTGAAAAACGGAATTTACTTGTTGATAGACAGTTGAGCTTGTTTGCTGAAAACCTTCGTTCTGAACTAGAAATCAGCATTACAAAGAATCAGCGTTCAATGTTATTGCTTGCACTAGCGATGTGTGCGGTATTAGGAGCAATGTTTGTTTGGGGGAGTAGCACTCTCTATCGGATTAACTCCAAGTTAAGGCGCATCTTAAATACGATGAGCAGTTTAAGAAGCAAAAATGGTGTTGAGCAAATTCCGGTCGATGGAAAGGACGAGTTTACTAAGTTTGCTAAGAGTCTCAATTCAATCATCAAAGATCAAATGAATCATGAAAAGCAGTTGGTGAAAGCGAAGGAACATGCTGAAGCAGCAAACAAGGCGAAAAGTATTTTCCTAGCAAACATGTCCCACGAGATCCGAACGCCTCTCAATGGCATCATAGGTATGGCAGAAATATTGTCTGATAGCCATCTAAACAACAGCCAAAAAGAGATTCTGTCAGACATTGATGCCTCGTCTCACGCGTTATTGGTATTGATCAACGATATTCTGGATCTATCTAAAATTGAATCGGGTAATTTAACGCTGTCGAAGCACGAGGCTGATATTCGTGATGCAGTGTTTGATACCGTCAATATGATTAGCTCGAAGGCCCTTAAACAACATGTTGAGCTGCTTATTGATTTGGATCCCACATTGCCAGATCTGGTTAATATCGATGAGTTTCGTTTCAAACAAGTGTTGATGAATCTGTTAAGTAATGCAGTGAAATTTACCAATGATGGCTTTGTGTCTGTTGAGTTGCGATACCACCAAGAAGATGAACAGTCTTGGTTGACTTGCAGTGTTATTGACTCTGGGGTGGGTATTGAAAAGGACAAGCAAGAAGACATCTTCAAACCTTTTACTCAAGAAGATGGCAGTATTACTCGTCAGTTTGGCGGCACTGGACTTGGGCTGACGATCTGTCGCCAGATTGTTGGGTTGATGGGTGGAACCATTAGTGTTGATTCAACGAAAGGAATGGGGAGTTGTTTTGAGTTCACTGTACCATTAGAAACATTCAAACAGGTATGTGAGCGGCCGACATACTCATACAAAGCACTATTGGTTTCAAACAAATCAAAATATACCGACTTAATTACCTCCGAATGTGAGCGCTATGGCTTAGAAGTTACGGTTTGTTTGAATATCGCCCAAGCTTTGGAGAAAGAAAACAACTACCAAATAGTAATGTATTGTTATTCAGGACAATCGGGTAGCCGAAATGATCTGTCGCAACTGTCTCAATGCCACTCAAGAGCAGAACTCATCGCACTGCAGCATCATTTATATCTTTCGTCTGATATTGAATCGCTTGTTTCAGCCACAATGACTTTACCTATATTGGGTAAGAAATTAGGGGCGCTACTCAGAAAGATTTCGATTTCAGGAGAAATGAGCCACAAACCATACGAAACGTTGGAAGATTTTTCGTCAGAATCTCTCAATCATCGCCGAGTTCTTATCGTCGAAGACAATTTAATGAACCAGAAAATTGCCAGTTTCTTCTTAAGTAAAGCCGGTATTGATTATCAGATTGCTAGCAACGGGCAAGAAGCGATCAATATTATCGAAACCGGTAAAGAGTTTAGCGCCATTCTTATGGATTGCATGATGCCAATTATGGATGGTTTAACAGCGACTAGAAAAATACGTGAGTGGGAAGAAAACAATCAAAAGGGGCGTATGCCAATTATTGCGCTTACAGCGAGTGTCCTGCAAGAAGAGATAGACAGCTGCTTTGAGGCAGGTATGGATGCTTACCTGCCTAAGCCTTATAAATCTCAGCAGCTCTTTGATACTTTTGAAAGACTAAACGTCGCTGTTTAAATCTTCTAGCGGTAGCCAATTCACTTTAACCCCCGCTTGCAAGAACATGTCCTGACTTACTTTGATTTTCTCTCCCCAACGAGAGAGAAAATCAGGAGTCTGCTCTGGGCAATGTACGGCAGAAATACCAGTCTGGATGATCTTCGCTGCACAGTTGGGACAAGGAAAATGTGTTACCCAAATTTCACATCCGTCTAGATCTCGCTTAGCAAACAAAATGGCATTTTCTTCAGCGTGCAGCGTTTTTAAGTATTTCATTTCTCTGTTATCAGTATTTGCACTATCAGAAATACCGTGTGGATAACCATTAAAACCCACAGAAACAATTCGGTTTTGTTTAGTAATGACAGCCCCAACTTGAGTTGATGGGTCTTTACTCCAAGAGCCAACTAGTTCTGCCATTTGGTAAAAGCGTTGTGCCCACTTTGAAATCATCGACGGTTCCTCGAACAACTATCTGAATTATGTGAGAGAGATCTGACAATAATATCCTAGTTTCTACTGTCTTAGTCCAGTGAAATACGAATAGAAATGGTTAACTGAAAACTGCTCTCGGATTTAGTGTGACTAAGTTCACAATATAGAGGCGTATCTGTCAATAACAAAAGCGGCCATTTGCTCATGGTTTTGTGCGAGATCTCTCACAAGCGCGTGAGTGATAAAGGATAAAAACGATAGGATATATAGCGGAGCGTTTTTAACTTGCTGATATTTAACAATTAAATTATCTATGCAATGTTTGTTCTAAGCGTTTTTTTGATATTTTCTATTGTGACTTTGAGAGCTTTGAGTAATCTTAATGGTGTCAGCAGGACGCAGACACGGAACAGGAAAGACCCAAGGATAGGTCATCTTCAGGAAGAAGATTCGATCGTTCATGAAGAGCGATTGGCAAGGATAGCGAAGGACATTAGCTGGACGCTTGTAGCTAGGATGGTTACTCATGGAAGGTTAATGGACGCTTAAAGGACTAAGGTTATTTCTGTCAGGATGACAGAGTAGGACACCGCTTAAGGATAAGTGATGTGAGTTAGTCGGGATAGACTAACGGGCAGGATTGCTAGGGACACCGCTAGGAAGGCGATGATAAGGAAAGTGCTGAACGGACCAGCGTACTATCAAGGAATAGATGCAGGGAGCACCTATTTGTAGCCGGATTGCTGCGAGTAAGAACTAACCCCATCAAGCGAGAGCTTGGTGGGGTTTTCCTTTTTTAGGCTTTTATGGCAGTGCAAAAGCTGACGTCTGCATGACCTGTTTCAAGGTCATAACTATGGTAAAGCTCAAAACAGGGGCGGTCATCACTTTCAACCCCTTGCTCAACAACCTGAGCCATGAGCTCATCCCAAGCAATAGAATACTGACTATGGTCTGTAATTGTTTTGCGGATCACACCATATTTTCCACCAGGAAATGATTTCTTTTCGATGCCATTAATAACTTGTACGTTGTTATCGACCATCAAACAGATATCGGTACGACATTTATCTGCAGGCGTGATCTCGGGATTGTCGTGGTAGATAAAGATGCAGGTATTGCTAGCTAACCCGTTTGGGCCAGCCCATGAATACAGCCTATTGGAGGCTGGCTCGTAGTTCTCGCCATAAGGTCCTGTTACTCGCACGTACGCCAAAGTAGACGGTTCAAAATGCTGGATGTCCATAAGTTCGCTCCATTGGTTGATGTTAGAGCTAGTATAAAAATCACTTACGGTTGCTGCGTTTCCATTCTTGCGAAGTGTGTGTCCAATCTTGCTGTTTTTCAATAGTGCAGAAAAGTCTTGAATTTGCTGGCAATTACGCACTTGAGAGGGAGTTAGGTCATATTGCTGTTTGAAGGCTTTTGCAAAACTCTGAGAGCTCGAGAAACCATACTCCAAAGCTACATCTAGTATCGCTGGTTTACGGTAGAAGAGATCGTTAGCGGCACTTTCTAAGCGTAGCCGCTTCAAATAGTCGTTTAGGGTTTCCCCGATCACGGCTTTAAAAATTCGATGAAAATGGTAAGGGGATAAACAAGCCAGTTGAGCGACGCTTTCAAGGTTTAATGGTTGGTTAAAGTGTGTCTCTAAGTAGCGTATGACGGGGAGTAAGCGTTCTTGATAGTTGGTTTTCATGATGGTTAATCCCTAAGCGTTGCTTGTGTTAACTCATATCTTACATGGATTCACTGGTGGGAGGCGTAACACAGGTTATAAGCTTGCGGTTCTTCACGAATAGAAATTGAGAAAGCAGACAAAAAAAGAGCCAACAGCAAATCATGCTATTGGCTTATATAGATGTGAACAAATTGGTTCACTAACAACGTCAGTTGGCTAGGTGACCCTCGGCTTAATAAGGGTCGCTAATACTAATGCACTATATGTGCCAAGTTTTAGAGTGCTTATTTGCTGCTTTTTTGGTCAATTAACGGGTCTTAGTAGTCATTGATTTGCATTATGCAAATGCATATTGCAAATAACCACAAATTTGCTAATGACATAATGCACATTTGTTACTGAAAATACCTTCCGGGATAAATATTTTAACAAAGTTATCAATAACATCAGATGGAATAAAAGAAATAGAGCTGGGACTTCATTCGTAAGATAATACCTCGAATAACGTCAAGGAAAGCCATAAAGCCGACGGGCTTGTCCCCACTGACCCAGGCGAGACCTACAGAGCCAACGGGTAAATCATAGCCCGTTGGTTCATCTATCTTTAGACGCACAAAGTGATGTTTGTTCTGAACGTTCTTACCAGTCGTTGTTCGAACGGAAGGATCAATGCCCACCAAATTTCCCTGTGCTTCCCCAGTTGCTTCTACAATACCTTCAACTTCTGCACGGAACACTTTCCCTGGGTAAACAGAAGAAGCAAATTCAGCTGCTTGGCCCGGTTTTATGTTGCGTATTGCTTGGTGATTAACGCGCATGAGAACATACTTTTCTTCAGTGTACATTTGTAAACGTGGGACGCGAGATACGAGCTGGCCTTCGCGTAACATGAAATTGGTAACAAACCCGTCTGCAGGTGCATAGACTTTCGTACTGTCTAAATCCCATTGTGCTCTGGCTGTTTTTTCTTGGGCAGTAATAATGTCGGCTTCACGTGCTTTCACTGCTAATTGAGCTTTCTTAATGGAAAGCTTTGCTTTATCCGTATCGACGTCTTTCTTCTTCAGTTGAGACTCTGTGGTAATGACTTTTTGTTTTGCAAGCGCCACTACACTGGTTTGTTTGTCTATATCGCTAGCAGTAATTGTGTTGCTTACTACTCGATTCTGCTCTTGGTATCGTTTCAACATTTTTGATTGCAAACGATAATCCACTTTGGCAGCCTCGAGTTCACTTTTTGTTGTTTCTAAGTCTTGAAGCAATGATTCGTAGTGGCGTTTTGCGATACCAACTTCTTCCTTAGCTGTCACTAACTTGATTTCGGCTGACGCTTCAGATGTTTTTGCTTGCTTAAAAGCGATGACATAAGGTTCATCTTCCAATTCGTAAATTAATTGGCCCTTCACAATTTTTTGATTTGGCTTGATGTATATATGTTCCACTTTACCACTGACATTAACAGAGTCAGGTCTCAGCTGGATATGAGGTGATTGCACCAATGAACCACCTGACATATCCATTGGAGTAAAGTTAATTAAACCTACCCATACAAACAGTAACCAAGAAATTCCGCCAAGATACGCAAATGCCTGAGTAAACTTGTTCCACGGCATACCAACCAGTCTCAGGAGATAAATAAACAGAGACCAAACAGCTAATCCTTCTATCATTTGTTTTTCTCCTCTGGATTCATTTCTTGTTGTGGTGCGTGTCGCCATGTATCACGCAAATTGACGATGGCTTTTTCCATATCAACGAAAGCAAGGATAACGGCGAGCACCCATACCCAGTGCCAGACGAATCCAATCCATGTGAGAGCGGTGATTAACCCTAACTGATGATGCTCTTTACTGTGAGCTTTGTTTATTGGTAGTTCATGGATGCGCCAAAAGCCGTATAAGGCTGCACCGACGGTTGCGAGTAAGACAACAGTGGCAAAGACGTGTAGCACTGTGTCTGCACTTGTCCCAACAAAAGGAACACTCAAAAGACTCATTCAATACTCCGGTTCTATGTTCTGGGAGGATTGTGATCAGAATTTGAATTTTGGAAGTGTTTGTGACAGATTTAATCAAAATTCATCTTTATTTGATTGGATCTGTATTTTGAAGTCGGTCAGGTTTATTCGCTCAATTGGTATTCTGAATATTCACAATGCCGTAAGACATCGCTATCAATTATCAAGTGGGGAATTAGGGATAGCAGAGAGTGTATTCTCTAGTTCAATGACTTTGATCCCTCTTAGTGATCTAAATAAGTGGTACAGAAATCTAGAATTGGCCACTTCAGAGCCAGATATCATTCTTAAAATGTCTCGTGATATTGAGATTGGCCGTTTGGGCACTATTAGCCGTTGGCTTCTTTCTGGTTATGATCTTGCTTCGACGATTCGGCGCGTAAACTATGGTCTTAGCTGTTTACAATCTGGCGCTTTCTTGGCAGGGGCCCAGATTGGCAACCTATTAAAATGGACGTATAGCAACCCTTTCATTGAGCCGGAACAAAAAGCACATGACAGCGTCAGAGTGGCTATTTTTATGACCAAGATCCTACGTGAATACCTTGGTGAATCCTTCAACCCTCTTCGTGTGATGCTGTCAGGGTCGCGAAAAAACACCAAGGAATATGAAGCGTTTTTTGGTTGTACTGTCGTCTGGAATCACAATAAAACAGAGGTATGGTTTAACGCGGATCTACGCTTAACGACTCAACAGTCTAAGAAAATATCGAACAAGCGCTTAGCTATGAACTTCAGTGATCTAGATGATTTTCTTAACATGCCGGAACCAGAAGATGGATTGAAAGTGATTTATGAGCTTATTAATTACAGCTGCCATTATGGTTTGCCAACGGTAAAGGGGGTTGCGCAGCTCTTAGGTTGTTCTGAACAACAATTTCAACGGCGTTTGCATCAAGAAGGTTTAAATTTTACAACGGTGTGTGGGTATGTTCTCAGTAATCGAGCGATCGCATTAATGTCAAAGAATGTCCCTCTTGCAGAGGTTGCGAAAGCGCTGGGATACAGCAATGAAGCGAGTTTCAACCGTATGTTTAAGAAGCAAAGAGGGGTAACGCCGAGGCAGTATATTGAACGCTTTCATGACGTTTTTTAAATATGATGATTTTCAATCAGCTTTACTCGATGACTGCTAAGCCAAACTATAATCTGGAAAGGTTTAATATCACTTAGGTTGTGTCATATTTATTAAAAGGAGAGCAATATGTGTCGATGGCTTGCATATCATGGAACCCCCATCTACATCGATGAATTGGTGTATGAACCTGAATTCTCATTAGTACATCAAAGCCTTGAGGCGAGAAAAGCGGTAACTCGAGTGAATGCGGATGGCTTTGGTTTAGGTTGGTACACAGAGCGCGATACACCGGGTCAATTTCATGAGGTGTTGCCCGCATGGGGAGATGAAAATTTGCGTTCTTTGGCGCACCACATTCGCTCACATCGTTTTATGGCACACGTACGCTCATCTACTGGAACACAAGTTTCTCGATCAAACTGCCATCCTTTTATCTTTGAAAACTGGATGTTTCTTCATAACGGGCAAATTGGTGAGTTTGAGAAAGTAAAATATGAACTTGAGAGAAGTTTGCCTGAGTTTTTATACCTACAACGAAAAGGGACGACAGACAGCGAGTTGATATTCTTACTCATGTTGAAGCATGGATTGCAGGTGGATGCTGTCGGTGCGGTAAAGAAAACACTATCTGAGATCAGCGAGTTAACGGAACGAATGCAAGTCAGCGAACCTTTTAAGGCGTCGATTTGTCTTTCTGATGGAGAGCAGTTCTGGGCGGTAAGATACAGCTCTGATCCATACCCGCCTACCATGTTTTTAAGCCAATATCAGGAAGGTATGGTGCTAACGTCAGAGCCCTTAGATAAAGTTCACATTTGGCATGCGATAGCCCCACAGACGCTGATTCATATCCATGGAGCACAGACCATCACTATTGACCTCTAGCTACTCAGTTACACGTGCTTTGCGATCCCCAAACCATTTGGACCAAGGCAGAGATAGCAATCCAAAAATACTCAATGCATATAACATAGACCAACCAAGACAAACAAAAACAACAGTACAAAGCAGCAAAGAGCATTTTGCTAACCGTTTGTTCCAGGCACTAAGGAGACGGCATGCGGCGAGCATGGCTAATAGGTAAATCAGAACAAAGATGCTGTTGGCGAGCTTCAAAAAGAACTCCAAATCTAAACCAGAAAGCTCGCCGATAAGGCAGGAGAACAATAACACCGCGCCAACCATGAGCGTTGCATTGGCTGGTACTCCACGCAAAGATACTCGGGCGATGGCGCTAGTCGGGCGATATTCACGAGCTTGGGCCCAGACCATACGTGATAAGCTTTGGGTATACAAATTGACACTTGCAAAGCAGGCAGAAAAGCCAAGAATCGCAATTAAAGTTTTAAACCCAGAACCAAACAACAGTTCACTGAGCCAAGGAATCGAACCATTGTCGAAGCTAGCATGACCATATGCGCCAAACTTTAAAATGACAACCGAACAAATCCAGTAGGTTGCTCCTGCGATAAAACTTCCAACGATAATCGCGATAGGGAAATCTCTTTGAGGATTTTTAAATTCTTCCCCCATATGAGCGAAAGCCTCAATACCAACAAAGCACCAAAACATCACACCTAACGCAGCGCCAATTGGCCAAATATCTTCTCCTGTGAGGTGTGGCATGGTGATGTCCGATGTTGAAATGTTTCCTTTCAAAACAAAAGCAATAACAAGCGAAAAGATGGCGACAGCAATAAGAGTTTGGAGTTGACCCGAAGATTTAGCACCGAGCAGGTTTACGCCAATTAAAAGACAGACAGTTATGATCTGCGCAATGAGAGCGCCGTTTATTGGAGAGGGCAGTAATGGTTGCAAAAAGCCAGCAGCTAAGGCGACAGCAGCAGGAACACCGACCGGAATTACACTGACAAACAACCAAGCCACGCTACGTCCCAGTTTCTCATTAAACGCTAGGCGAACAAAGTGAGCGGTGCCACCGGCGTTTGGGTAACGCTTCCCTAATTGGGCGAAAGTCAGCGCGACAGGGCAAATAGCAATGAATAATAGTATCCATGCCCATAGCGACAATGAGCCAGCAATTCCCGCTGCAATTGCTGGTACCATAAATAAGCCCGTCCCCATAAGCGTGGTAGAGAGCTGCCCAATGCCTGACAAAAGTGTAATTTCTTTTTTTAGCTCGCCCATCGTTCACTCCTTGAACCACATCATTAAATAACGGTACTGACTCTATAGGGAGATAGGTTAAACGTTGTGAGAAACAAAAGCAGCCACCAATTTGGTCTATTTAGTAGTCAATATGACGGTAATAATCGACACAAGTATCAATCTGCCTGCTTTCTTCTATGTTGAATTTATGTAACATTACGCAATCCAAGCGACCTGATTTTTTAGCTCTTACTAGGGAACTCACTCCTTAATGTCTTGGAATAAAGCAGAATAAAAAGTCATTAACAGGTGACAGGAAGTTATATGGATAAATTTGATGAGCAGATTTTGAATGTACTTAAGCAGGATGCTAGGCGCTCAGTGAGTGATATTGCTCGTGATGTGAATTTGTCTCGTTCTGCCGTGACGGCTCGAATTAAAAAATTAGAACACGATGGGACAATCTTGGGTTACTCGGTGAGCGTGAAGAGCCAAGAACAAGAAATGATCTGTGCCTATCTTGCGATTAAATTTGATATGTCAGAAGCAACGCACCATTGCGAAAAATACGCAGAAAAGATCTATCAAATTGATGGAGTAAAGTGGTGCCACGCAATCAGTGGAGAAACCGATATGATGCTGTTTGTGGAAGTGCCAAGTATGTCTAGACTGAATGACATTCGCGATCAATTACAGCAAATCCCTGAACTTAGGCAGTTGATCACTCATACGGTTCTCACGGAGTTTTTCAATGTGGACAAGAAGATACGTTCACCCTTACCGCATAGAAAACAAATGGGTAGCTGTTGATGAGCAATATCAATCTCAATTTACTTCGCACGCTACAAGTGCTGCTGGATGAATGCCATGTGAGTCGCACTGCGGAACGTTTGTGCATTACACAATCTGCTGTCAGTCGTCAGTTGGGGCAGCTACGCGAGTTGTATCGGGACCCACTATTGGTCCGCGATGGCAATATCCTTAGGCCAACCCCTAGAGCGTTAACGCTGCGCAGTCGAATTGAGCCTCTTATGGGGGAAATCGACGCATTGGTTGCAGACAAACCGTTTGACCCTATGTTGTGGCAACAAGAATTTGTTTTTTCTTCAAGTGATTATGTCGCTCAATATTTGATTCCGGATGTGGCCTCGAATGTTGCAGCCATGGCGCCAAAAGTAGACTTAGCTTACCGTTTATGGGAACCCTCATTCCTCAGCCACTTTCATGACACTGGAATTCATCTTGCCTCGACCATGCTACCTGAACCTCCATCTAATTTGAGTCACTTTCAAATAGGCGAGGATGAACCTGTATGCGTAATGCATAATACGCATCCGCTGGCCAATAAGAAGACCATTCTATTGCAAGATCTGCTGGAATACAGCCACGTAAAAGTAACGGGAGGCGGAGATAAAGATTCCTTTGTTGATGTTGCATTAAAACAAGAAGGATTGAGTCGTCGTATTGCGTTGAAAGTGCCTTTCTTCACCTCTGCCGTGAACACATTGCGTCAAAGTGACTATCTAATGACGGTTCCAGAGCACATTGCCACCAACCTTGCTGAGCCCAATCAGCTTGTCATCAAATCGTTACCGATAAAGACGCCTTCTTATAAGTACTGGTTTATCTGGCACCCTAAATACGATCAAGACGAGGCACATAAATGGATGCGAACGAACATGAAGCGCATCATGGAGTCATCTCAATACTCAATCAAATGATTTGAGGTCATGAGCGCAATGATGTTTTTTGATTTCAGATCATAATGGCGGCGCTTTATGGTAACGGTAGTTACATAACAAAACGAGAAGTACTTTCATGACATTTACGGTTTGGTTGTCTCTGTTTACCATTTGTATTTTAGGCGCAATGTCTCCCGGGCCTAGCCTAGCTGTTGTGGCTAAACATAGTCTGGCAGGGAGTCGGCTCAATGGGTTAGCAACATCTTGGGCTCATGCTTTTGGCATTGGTATTTATGCTTTTATCACATTGATTGGTCTTGCTGTGCTACTGCAACAGTCGCCGATACTGTTTAAAGGAATTAGTTACTTAGGTGCGGGGTATCTCGTTTATTTAGGTATTAATGCTATCCGATCTCGAGGTGGCGTCGCCGAAAAACTCGAATCAGGCCAGTCAGTTAGTTTGCTACAATCGGCGAAAGAAGGCTTTTTGATTTCTATTTTGAGCCCCAAAATTGCCATTTTCTTTATTGCTTTATTTAGCCAATTTGTTGCGCTGGGGGCTAGCAACGTGGATAAAGCTCTGATTGTTTTAACCCCATTTGTGGTTGATGGTCTTTGGTACACATTTATTACTTTTATTCTGTCTGTCCCGACCGTCCTGGAAAAAATACGTAATCGAGCTCAACTTATCGATTGCCTTACTGGCATTATTCTCATTGCACTCGCTGTACGGGTGCTTTTCACTGTATAGCGGTTTTGAACCTTGAGTAAGGGAGCGCTTGCATATTTACTTAATGCCTTAGTGAAAATAAGTTTATTTGGCGGTACACTTTTTGGCTAAAATCTTATTAGAACTGAAAGAGAGAAAAGTATGGAAGCCGAAGTTAAGTGGATTGAAGGTTTTAAGTTTTTAGGTCAATCCCAATCCGGTCATTCGATTGTTATGGATGGTAACGGTGGTTCAACAGCTCCAAGTCCAATGGAAATGGTGTTAATGGCTGCTGGCGGTTGCAGTTCTGTTGATGTCGTTGATGGGCTAAAGGAAGCAGGGCAACTTGTTTCTTCATGTTCAGCTAAGCTAACGACGGAGCGCCGTGATACTGCGCCGCGTATTTTCACTAAGGTGAATATTCATTTTGAAGTATCTGGTGACAACCTTGATCCTGAAATTGTGGCAAAAGTAACCGCTGACTCGTTAGAGAAGTACTGCTCAGTCTGTTTGATGTTAGCAAAAGGTGTTGAAACCACCCATACATGGGAAATTGTTTAACGTTGCCTAACTGATTGACGTATAAGACATTGAAAGTTTTTATACTAGATTACAGTTAAATTGAGAATTTCGAAGCCGGGCATTATGCCCGGCTTTTTTCTATGCTTGTATTCAAGTTGATTGGATCTGAGTTGATATGGCGGCAAAGAAGCTTAAGGGAAAAATCACTGAATGGTATGGTGAAAAAGAATACGGTTATCTAACCCCTGAAACTGGTGGGATGCGAGTGAAGTTTTTGAGTGCAGATACACGCAAAATCGGCTTTAAGCCAACCATCGGTCAGGAAGTTTTATTTAGGCTCAGCCAAGATGAACAAGGTAATCACAAAGCAACCAAAATTGAGCGGATGAGGCATTTCTATGTTTCAATCATTGTTGCTGTTTGGTTTGTTATTACGCTTGCGATGTGTGTATGGTTATTCGCGTACCCCTTGGTGATTATTTATTACTATTCTTTCATCAGTCTCATTGTGATGTTTGTCTCTTGGTTAGATAAACGAGCATTACAAAAGGGAACGCCATCAACCAGTGAGGCGAGTTACTTTTTTCTGTCAATGCTCGGAGGATGGATTGCAGAATCGTTATGTCACTATTTTATGCGGCTGAAAGCGAAGAGCTTGTTTTACCGCATATTTTTCTCGTTATGTATTCTGGTACACATTGGCTTTTTACTTTGGTCGCTGTCACCGTATGCAGAGCAACCCTTACGTGCTGTCGATCAGGCGTTTTATAATCAAGTACTTAACTACTTTTAATGTTTACCACTGAATTTCAATTGGTGTGCCGGGTTTCACTAAGCCCAAGAGTTCATCCATCTCTGCATTTGAGATAGCAATACACCCATTTGTCCAATCAAAGCTTTGAACAAAGTTAACGGGTCGATCATCACCATTTTTAAATCCATGAATTTTTATGTTGCCGCCGGGATCAAGTTGGTGTCTTGCGGCAGTCGCTTTGTCCCTGAGATTTGGGTAACTAATATGGATAGAGCGATAGAAATCAGAATCCTCCATCACAAAGTCCAAATAATAACGCCCTTCAGGAGTGCGCTGATCGCCCTCGTGAGTCTTATGACCTTTAGGCTCCCCACCTAAAGCGATCCGATACTCTTTGATCACTTCATTGCCATGAAGTAGGTACATTCTTCTCTTAGACTTATCGACTTTAACTAAATCAACTGCTGCCATGCTGGTGCTGGATATCACAAGTACCAGCAGGGCAAATATTATTCTTTTCACACTTCTAACAACCTCAGTGAACGTTGGCCCGCATTGTAGAGTAAGTTCGTAACTAGTTTAAGTATGACATCTGATACAAAATTATCTGCAACAAAAGTCAATAGGGAAAATACGTCATCTGATGAAATAAATGGAAATAAGATCAAAAAAATGCCATCTAACTCAAGCTTGTAGAACTATGAAGAGAATAACTGCGAGTTGGTTAACACGGCGTACGGAATTTGTTTGATTGATTAGGGTAAGGTGCTAGTTTTTTAGTTGCATATAATAAAGAACGTCAGGCTTATAAAATGACATCCCGTGTCCTACTAAAAAATATAATGTCAGCGAGAAATCAACGGTTTCTTGCTAATTCTTTATTTCAGTTTGTTGATGAAATACTTGAGCCCAAGGCTGGTGGGGTATTTTATGAACCCAAAAACTCAGCATCACCAATACACTTATATACTATGGGTTCACCAGTAAGTTTAGATGCGTATCCTGAAACTTTCTGGACATGGGCTTCTCAATTTGACACCTCTGATGGATTGTTGCCTTTAGCAATGAATACTTGTCACTGGGACTATCAACAAACGCTAGATAGTAATACGTATGTGTTTATGCTCGATAATCACCCTGAAATGCGAACATATTTAGTGCTGGAGTCGATTAATACAGAGCTTCTTCACCAAGCGAATAAAAACCATAGTATCGATACATTGCAGTTGATTGCCTCGCGCTGGCAGTGTGTACGGGCGGAGACAGAAGCCGCGAAAGAATTTAAGAATCGAGATATCAAAGAAGCGCAGTATCTCGATGTGATTAAACAGCGTGAATCTTTTATCGACAATATGAAGCTAGTTCATAAGGTTGCCATCGATATATCGAACCCATCAAGTCTTGATGAACTGCACAAAATGGCTGTTGAAGCTATCCGTAACCAGCTTGGCTTTGACCGAGCTGTTTTTATGTTGCTGGACATTAAAAAACGTTGTTTTAGCGGTACGTACGGTACAGATGAAGAAGGCAATACTGTCAGTGAGCATCACACCCAATATGACTTGCACCAGCTTGATGAGACCTATATCAATGCCTTATTAGAAGGAAAAGAGAACCTTGTTGTTATTGATGGTGCACCTTTGTATACCGCGGGTAATGTGATTGGGCAGGGGTGGAATGGCATGTTGATCCTGCGGGATGGAGAAGAAACCATTGGCTGGATCGCGATGGATAACTACATCAACCGGGCTCCAATCAGTAACTATCAGAGACAAATGTTAGAGTCGTTTGGTTCCTTACTATCACAGATCTATATACGAAAACGTCAGGAGCAGAATGTTCGTATGCTTCATGCAAGCATGATGGAATTGTCACGCTGCATGACGGTACGAGAAGTGTGTAAAACGGCGGTGACATTTGCAACCAATCGTCTGGGCATTGATCGTCTGGCGGTTTTTTTAACCGATGCTAATTGCACGTACATGCAAGGCACTTGGGGAACAGACATTCAAGGTAACTTAGTTGATGAGTCTTACTATCGTTCGGAAACTACCGATCGTTCTATTGTGCATTTAGCGAGATCAACTCCTAACGAGGTTGCGTTTGAAGAATCAGTGCCCATCTATCACGATTTTCATATTGTTGGCTTTGGTTGGACAGCGATGACGATGCTGACAAACAATAATGGTGAACCTATTGCGTTTATTGCAGCAGATAACTTGATTAAGAGAACGCCACTCACCCAACAACTGCGGGAAGTGATCCGTATGTTTGCTTCCAATGTCACGGAGGTTTTATTGAGAACGCGAGCTCAAGAAGCCGTTCATGAACTCAATGAAAACCTTGAGCAAGAGGTCAAAGTTAGAACCAAAGAACTGCAATCAGCAAACGATAAGCTTGAACTACTGGCAAAGATGGATCCCTTGACCCGATTAGGTAACCGCAGAATGTTGGAGTCGATGCTTGAAGAGCTCTGTCATAAGCCAGGAAATAAGGAATGTTCTTATGGGCTTATCTTGATTGATATTGACCACTTTGGGCTATACAACAATGAATATGGTCATATGCAAGGTGACATCGCTTTGATGCGGGTTGGCAACATTCTGCAGCACCATACTCAATATGAAAACGAAATGTTTTGTCGTATTGGTGGTGAAGAGTTCGCGCTGCTGGTTGTTGAACAATCGGATGAACAAGTAGCGAAACTTGCAGAGTGCTTAAGAGCATGTATCGAAGAAGAAGCGATCATGCACAGTAAAAGCCCTGTATCAGAAGTTTTGACGGTTTCTGTCGGTTACGCCATTACATCCACAAGATCGAAGGATTTTAATTTTGATTTACTCTATGGTCAGGCAGATAAAGCACTCTACCAAGCAAAAGGTGCAGGTCGCAATACTGTCGCGTATTGGGAAGGTGAGTTAGTGGCATTGGAATGAGAAGTGACAAATAAATAAAAAGAAGGGCGCTTAATGAAGCGCCCTTTGTGATCATAATGAAGGCAGTTCTTTTTCAGAAGGCTTCATTTTTACGTGTTGTTTGCGTGCGGTTGTGAGCTTCTTGATGAGTCTATCTTCATTCCAAGAGGCAGTGCCGGAAGCGTACTGAGCACGCTGCATTTCAGCGACTTCTTCAGTGATTTCCTGCTTGAGCTTAGGATCTAAGCTCGGGTTTTGTTTGAGCCACAAATCAACAAAGTGTTGAGCTCGAATAAAGTCTTTGTTTTTCAATGACTGTAGCGCACTCTCAAGTGTCTCCGTTTCCAGTGGGGTACTGTTCATCTCATCTGAATTCACTGATCTTGGTGAACGTTTCAATGCATAGATTCCAGTGAGTAACCAAAGAATGGCAAATAGTGCGGTTAAGTAAGGCCAGTACCCGCTGTCCTTAACTGTGACTGTTTTAACCTCAGCGGGTTGGTTTGGCGTCGTTGCTGTTAAAGGTGTGTTGATGACTTCACCGGGAGCAATATCTAAGGCGAGCCCAGCTAATTTATTACTTTCTGCTTTCTTACTTTGGCTATTCCACCAATTGATCGTGACATCGGGAAGCGTCGTTTCTCCTTGTTTCTGTGGAATGAGCACCTGTTTTACCGTCATTCGAGTAACGCCATTATCCAATTCGGTAAATTTAGGCTTTTCGTCGTATACACGAACAGAACTTGGATAATCCAACTTGATGTTTGGGAACCGCTCGGATGCCAAACCTGCGATGTCTAATGTTATCTCACGGCTGATCGAGTCTCCCACTTTAGTTTTTAACGTTTCTACAGGGTTGATCAGGTTCCCTTCTGTATCATGCCACTGCTGTGTCAGCTGGAGCGAAGCCGTTGGTAACCAAGTGCCTTTATAGCTCTCTGGCTTTGATTCAACATTAATATCAAACTGTTTTGCTTTTGTTATCACCGGGATCAGTTTGGTGGTGCCAGTGCGATTACTGCCATATATTACGGTGCCTTTAAACGAAGGCCCGCGTAACATAAACTGCCCCGCTTGATCAGCCGTAATACGATAGGTTTGGTCTACCACAGTCACTTCCATCCCATCAAGCACACTTTGATACTGGTTTGGTTCTCCTTCAGTGTCTAATGTCATGCCATTAATGCTTGGTGGTGTGATCTGTGGGTTTTGCAGTCGTCGAGGATCGGCTTTGATGATCAGGCGGGTTTTCAAATAAGCACTTTCATTTGGGTAGAGTTGCGTCTTATCTAGGTTGGCTTGCAGCTCGATGAGATCATCTGCTTTCGGGTCGTCCTGATCAACAGTCACCTGAATAGCAATGGGTTGAGATGTTGCGCCATTCACTTCAAAGGCGGGAATGGTAGCCATGCCCAATTGATGCGCTGCAAGAGAAATATTCCATTCACTTCGCGTACTGCGATCTCCATTGATAATATTGACAGAGGAACCGAAACTTGGTCGCCCTAAATAAAATTGATTCTCTAAAGAGGTAAAGTCGATGGCGTCGGAGGAGACTTTCTCATCAACCACAACTCGCAGTTGAAACACCTCATTCTTAGATACTTTGTTTTTACTGACGGTTGCCCAAACAGTCGTGGCAAAAGCGCTTGTACTTATTAAACACATTGCTCCAAGCAATATGGCCAAGCAATATCTCATATAACGTTTCATCATCACCACTGTTTACCTGTATTCTCTGGTGGTTGTTTCTGTTGAGCCTGAAGCAATAACTGAGCACGTAGTAGGCGGCTTGGATCTCGCGCACTTTCGACTTGCTCGAGTTTTCTTAACTCAGGGTCAATCGCTTGTTGATTATCTTCTTGAGGCTGAGGAGCACCATCTTTTTGCCGAGTGTTTTCTGATGGCTGAGAATCTTGTTCCATCTCTTGAGCCGGCTTTTTGTCCGCTTTCTGTTCAGATTTGTCCTCGGCAGCGTTCTGAGAACCTGAGGTCTCTTTTGACTGTTGCTCTTGACTCGATTCCGATTGGCTCTTTTCATTTTTCTGCTGATTCTGCTGATTCTGCTGATTCTGCTGATTCTGCTGATTCTGCTGATTCTGCTGATTCTGCTGATTCTG